>JBBSWQ010000128.1:0-8534 GCA_038046225.1 archaeon | reverse complement strand
CCCCACATGACCAACCCTATCGTCGTATTCGAAACCAATCATGGAACATTCAAAGCGTAACTATTTGCAGACAAAGCTCCCCTAACGTCCAAGAACTTCCTCGACCTCACTATCAAAGGATTCTACAACGGATTGAAATTCCACCGCGTCATCGCCGACTTCATGATCCAGGGAGGGTGTCCCCAAGGGAATGGAACCGGCGGACCCGGATACCATATCAAGGACGAATTCGGCGAGGGATTGAAACACGATGGGGCGGGAATTCTCTCCATGGCCAATGCCGGCCCCAACACGGGAGGGAGCCAGTTCTTCGTGACGCTGGTTCCAACGCCCTGGCTAAATGGAAAGCACGCCATCTTCGGAAAAATAATTGCAGGAATGGACATGGTTCAAAAAATAGGAAAACTTCCCACGGGCGCGCAGGATGCCCCGACCCAGCCCGTGCTCATGCGGAAGGTCTCCATCGAAACATAGGGGCCCATGGCCCCCATCGACGGATAAAACGATAAAAGACCGTTCGGGGGGCACAGCGTTAAATAACCCACGACTCATCCTCATGTACGATTACTTTCTGAATCCTATTTTTTATCATTTAGAAATGAATCGAACCACCGGAGCGAGCGTGACTATTCCAATGGCCAAAAAAGTACCCATGATGACCGAACATCGACACAAGCGAAAAGTGTCCACATCCAAGAAGCCCCGCGGACGGCACATGCGCGCGGCGAAAAAGAAAGGAACGAAATAGCTCCTTTCATTTTTCCTTTTCTCCTCCTTCTCATGCCCTCGCCCCCACGCAAAAAGAAAACGGGCTCCCTCTCCCATTCGTGGTATGATGGTTCCCACTACACGAAGACGCAGCCATTCGGCACCTTCCTCATGTGCCGCGGGAAGATCGTGAAGGAGAACATGGACATTCTGACCAAGGAGATCCGCACTCTCGTGCCCTTTCCCTCCCGCGCCACCGCATTGGAGATCGGTCCGGGATCGGCGCCGGTGATTGCGCACCTCCCATTCCGTGAATCCTATTATTTGGAACGAAGCCCGGCCATCGCCCACCAGCTAGCAAAGGAAAGCATAGGAAAGAAAAAGAATGCGAAAACCATCGCACATTTCATCGTGGGCGACGTGCAACGACTGCCGTTCTCTAAGCAGGCACGATTCGACCTGGTCGTGATGAATGAGGTCCTCACCCACATCCCGCCGGGCAAACGAGCGAAGGTGCTCGCGCACATGGCCTCGCGTGCGAATGCTCTCCTCCTCGTGGAGAGGCCCCGGCCAACTTACGTGAAGTTCCTCGGGTCGCTGTATCCTGAGATGCGGCAAGAGAGGACCCCGGCCCAGCTCCGGGAAATCTACTCGGCCTACACCCGCATTCCCCCCCTATCGTTCATGCTCTCCACAAAAGGGTGGAAGGTCCACGCTCGACGCGTGGTGTATGGGGAAACCTACTGCGTCCTAACGGCCCACCGAAAGGAGAAAAAGCAGTCTTCGCTCCACCACCCTTCATATTAGGAAAATCGGTTCTCTGGCATGCTGAAAGGAAAATACGCTCCCTTCGTCTTGTCCGACGGGAGAGGAGAATCATATTTCATTCCCGGCGTTGTAGCCATTGATGAACATTTTGCGATAATGCGGTGGAAGACGAAAGTAGGTCCTCATAGTATTGAAACGCAGAATAATCAAACGAAAATCCTCCTTCGCGAAACGTGCCGGAACATGGATAGACGGAGCCAGGCGCAGGTCATCGACCATCCGATGGTATTTCGCCTCCGCATCCCGTTCGTCCCTGAAAATGGACAGCGGGTATTTCCTATTCAGCAAACGGAGAAAAGTAAGGTTCCGCGACACGCCAATAATCCCCTGAAAACCATCCCGCTGGAGAGGATGGTTGGTGGATGGCCGGACCAACCCATTCAGCGCTTCAAGCATGACCCTGGATTGAGCCACCATCTCGGTCGGAGTGACCCGCGGGGAAGCCCTTAATCCGAATGAAAACCGCCAGACTTTAGAATGAGGGCCCAGGAGGAGGCTCGCAGGCTCGGATGGATCGAGAGTCCATGGGAGGATCATTCCCACAGGCTTCCCACGAATCCGCATCTCATATCCAGTATTCCCCACCCTAGATAGGGCAAATGGAGGAACCCCCCTCCCTCCGAGACGGGAACGAAGGCTTCTTCTCCTCCGAATCCGGGGGCTCATCCGTTTCAACGGCTTCTTCATTCGGTTTTCTCCTCTCTGCTTTTTTGGCTGTTGGAAGACAGGATTTTGATGACGTGGCTTGGAATCCAGTCCAAATGACCTTGTTTTTGGACTATCTGCGACTCATACTTTATCATGGAGGGATATGCCCTGATTTTATCCTCAAACGAAAAAAACTCTTCCATGGACGCGAAATGAAGAAAGAGGGCATGGGTCCAAACCCCTGAGAGGCGGAGGGTCCCATTGCCTATCTGCATCCGATTGATGCCGCGCAGGAGGTCTTCCTCGTCCTCATTCGAGAGGAGCTGGATCCACGCGCATACAAAAAAATAACTACCAATAGCATACGGGTTGATGCTGGCAAAAAACTTGAGAATAATCCCCTCGTCGATCAAGCGGGTAATCTGGCCCTTCACGAAAGAGACGGTGGAACCGAGCTCATCCGCCAAGGATTGGAGGGTGGCCCGACTGTTCTTCGAGACGGCACTGAGAAGACGGATATCAGCAACCGACAATTCAATGCTGCTTTTTTCTTTCAACGTTTCCCTCCTTCGACCTTTTCCAATCAACCGATCAAGGCCGCGGGGGGTGAACGGAGTCAGGTTGCGGGAATAATCCAGCTCGGCCGGGGTGAACCCAATCACTTCGCTTCGTTCGAATGAATCGAATTCCCTTTTGGATTGGAGATCGGTCACGACCTCCCGGTCCTCCCCCGGAAGGAAAAGCATTCCCACTCCTATATCCATCGAGCCCGTGAGGGAGAACACGGAAATGGTTCGGGGATCCGATTCAAGCCGGTGGAAAAGCTCACCCCCCCTTCCCGGGCGCGAACGGAAACGAAATATGGAATATCTGAAACCCGGGAGAAGCCGGATATGCGAATGGAACCCCCGAATGACATTTTCCCGGGCCAGGCGGTCCAACCGATACGAGACGACAGGAACGGAAACATGAAGGGACTTGGCGATTTCACTCAACGCAGACCGGCCATGACGCTGAAGGATGGAAATAATCTTCAAGTCCAATGGGCTCAATTTCACCTGGACAGAGGGGCCAATCCGAGGAATGGGAGGATGCATCTCACAACACGGTAATCAAGTCGACTTTATTAACATCTTTTAAAAAATGGGCCTATTTTTTAAAAAAAATGAATAATTTTGCCATTTCATGGCGTATTTTATCAAAAAACGACCCACAATATTAATACATTCCTCGAATACCTATTCGTATCCTGCTTTAGGAGGGATCATTCAAATGAATCAGAAAGGACTCATTAAAGGAATCATGGGAACGATGGTGCTCGCCATCCTCGTCGCCCCATTCGCAATGGCCACAATCGACCGGGTGTTTCCGGGGATACCCGCCGTCGCCAAAGACAACAATCAAACATACAATGTGGTGATCATCGGACAAGACCTGAACCACACCCTATCCTGCACCGACACGGACAGCGGATTCGACCCACTCGTGAAGGGCGACATGACCGTGACATTCTCTGATCGGAATGGAACATTCAACTACTCGGACACGTGCCAGGATTCGAACATACTAGTTGAACGTGCATGCGGAGGAGACTTCATGCTCAACGGACAAACCAATCCAGCCAACTCATACGCCCTCGCATTCAGCTGCGAATCCATCGGAAAGACATGCAGCCTCGGGAAATGCGTGTAATCGTGCAGGTACGTCTAGAATTCAGCTGGAGGGGAGGAGATTTGCTATCTCCCCTCCTACTTTCTTTTTTCCTTCATCCTTTTCTTGCTCTCCACCAATGCATAATCGCGGCAATCACCGTGAAGAAGGCCGCCGAATAGAGCAATGCATTCACGTCCACGAACAATAGCATCCCTAGACTCGACACCAATCCTATTGCTGCCGGAATGGAGACCTTCCCCGCGTCGAATGGAACACGAAAACCAGTGAAGCGATCCTTCTTCCAGTGAAGCTTAAGGATGACCGCATTCATCACACCAAATACGGCGAACAACAACACATCCGTCATCTGCGCAAGAAGGGTAATGTCCCCCACGCTCAACAAGGCAGCTGAAAAGAACACCGTGGCCCCCAACGCATACAATGGTTGACTATCCCGCGTCCGACTGAAGACCACCGGGACGATCCGTGCAACACCCATCCCATACAGCAAACGAGACGCCGCAAGGACAATCAGCAACACGGTATTGAACGTGGAGAGCAGCCCCGCCAGACTCATGAGGAAGAAACCCGCCTCGCCCAAAGTGGGCCTCACGACCGTCGCCAAGGGGGATGTGCTATTCCCCAATGCCTCCGCACCCACCAGCCCCACTGCGGAGGCCGAAACCAATACGTACAGCACGGACGAAATGGCGATGGCCGCGAGCAACGCGATGGGCATTTTTCGCCTCGCGTCCTTCATTTCCTCGGACATCCGCACCAATTCCTCGAATCCCAGGAATGCGAAGAATACGACCGCGGTCCCATACAATACGGTGGGAAGCATCGACGCATCCGGGATCGAAAAACCCCGCGCCAGCGTGGGAATCCCGATGAAGGCGACCACCAACAATCCCCCAATCTCAACCAATGAAATAATACTCGCCAGGTCGGCCCCGAACTTGGCCCCGCGAATGAGGATGAGGCCGCACAGCAAAATCACGCCCAACGCGGCCCAGATAATGGGAACCTGCGTCAACCCATGGAGGTATCCCCCAAAACCCAACGCGACGGTCGTGGCGGAAGTGAATCCCACGAACAGCAAGGCGAAACCGCATAGCCGCGCCACCCACTCCTTGAATGCGGACTTCGCATACACATACTCGGCCCCCGCTTTAGGGAAACGAGACGATAATTCCGCGTAACTCAAACCCGTGAGAATCGCGATAACGCCCCCAATCGCAAATGAGAGCCAGACACTCTCCCCCACGATTCCCGCCCCCTTTCCAAGCAAAGCATAAATTCCCGCCCCCACGATCACGCCGACCCCGGCGAGCACGATTTCAAGCATTCCCAATTCGCGCTTCAAGACCATATTCCACCGCCCCTCACGCGGATAGGCACCCGATCGGGCTAAATAAAGGAAATGGTGTCCAAGAAGTATATTACTTGGTAAAAAACTATTTTTTCAAAAAAGGCTTGAAATAGGACATGACCTTCCTGAACGTCGGCGTAACCGTACGACGCTCCTCCAAGACAATCTTTCCAGGACCCTCCATGGAAACAAAATCAAGCCCCATCATCTTCAAGGGGTCAAACGTGAAGGAATAATCCCACACCCCCTGATAGGCCGAAACGAATTTGGTATTTCCATGGTCCACCATCGGAAGCCTCCCCAAACAATAGAGGGGGATTTTCACCAGACCCAATTCCTTCTCCACGATGCGCTTAGCTGCCTGGTCATAGGATTCAGTGTGATGCACAAACCCCGCGGCGGAAGAACCCCAATAACCCGGGTAGCGGGGATGATTGACGCGCATACGCTGCAAGAGCAAACGCCCCTCGGGATCAAAAATGAAGATATGAACCACGCGGTAATTGACTTTATGGCGGTATACGATCGACTGGCGAATCGACCCAATGGGATGGTCGCGGCCATCAACCGTATCCAGGAGCGGGTCTTCCATACGGCCCTATTCCCAAGCAGAGAATAAAGAAACAGGGGTCCCCGGTTCAGCGGAATGCCCCGGCGACCAAAAGGGGAAGCAGAATCGTCGTATCCCCCACCACCTTTATGGTATCCGCATCCGCGGCGAGCTTTCCCCAACTCTTAGCCTCTTCGGGTTCCGCTCCTGAATCGCTCCCATCAAACTCGGGGGCGGTGTTCAAATACACGGCATACTTGGCCCCTTCCCGATACATGTTGGCATTGCACAAGGTGTGCTTCACGAGACCGGAACCCAGCACAATGATGCCGGTATCTTTAGCGGCAAGAGTCATTTCAATCAGGCGATGATGATCCATAATCTGGTCCAACACCAACTTGTCGCCTTTTTTACGATTGTAATTGAAGAAATAACAATTATCCCCAATCGCCCCATCCATGAACGCGGGACAGAACACGGGAATAGTATGCTTGGCCGCCCAATATAGGACGCTGTCCTCCTTTCCTATTTTTTTCCCCATGCGATGGATGACTTCCGAGGGGGAGAAAACGCGCCCTATTTTTTTCTGTTCAATAATCAATTCCTCGAGCAAGGGTTGGAAAAAGGACTCGAACCAGACATACCGTTCATTCGGCGCAAGCAAATTCCCAATGCGGTTGATTCCATTCTTACGAAGCGCGGCACCATCCAACCTAAAATCCCCCACCAAGAAGGGAGCGTGCGTCTTGATGATATCCTCCTCGATTCCCCCCGTCGTAGTGACGAGGCAGTCAATCATTTTGTTCTGAACCAAATACCGGATGATCTCCCGGTTGCCGGAAGAGATCTGATTGCTCGTGGCGCCTAAGAAAATGGTCACGTTTTCCTTCCGCATCTTCTTCACGATCCCAATCGCCTTCCCCAAATGAGTGGCCTGAAAACCACTCGTGGGAAGAGAATCAAGCAGGGTGTCCAATTCCACTTTCTTGGAAAAATCAATTCCCTTGACGGGAATTCCTTTCCCTTTTGCTGAGCGCTTGAAGATGCTCGCATAGGCATCCTGCATGGTCTTTTTGGACATACTACCGAGGCGGGGGAGAAGCCAATATAAGCCCTTACCCAAAGAAGCCCACCGAAGAAACCCGCAGGGAAGGGGGAAACCATTTATACGATATGGACCGCATGTCCCTTTCATGCGCGAAATAGTATTTCTGGCCGGGATACTCCTCCTCCTTGCGGGATGCACATCCCCTGCCGCGGAAGAAAACACGCTATCCTCCGATACCGGGAAAGCGACCCCGGCAGGGGAAAACGCTCTTACAAACCCAAACCCCACCACCGGTCGAACGTTTCTCATCGGGACCGCGGGATTCGTCCCCAAAAATTATCCAGCGAGCAAAACGGAAGACTGGCAGTCATTGTTCGAATCCCTCCCCGAATACGGGGAATTGTTCGGCGTATATTCCGGATGGAACGACACGCCCAAAGAAGGAATACCCGAACAAATACGCACGGCATACGAACTGAAAAAACAATCCGGCATCGAACCACTCATCGCCATCGGCATCGAACCCGACTCCCTCACCCAAGAAGAAGCAGACCATTATTTCGTGACGCATCGGGACGCATTCATCGAGACCGCACGAAAAATCGCCCAGACCTACCAACCAAAATACTTGGCGCTGGGCGTGGAAATCAACCGCTTCTACGAAAAAAGCCCGGTGGGATTTGATGCGTTCGTGGAAACCTATACTCTTGCTCACGAGGCCATCAAACAACAAAGTCCCAACACGAAAATCTTTCCCATCTTCCAATGGGACTATTTGCGGGGAAAAGCCACCCTATCGGGAAAAACCCATTCCCCCAACATGGAACTCCGGCAACGCTTCAGCGGAAAAATGGATGCCATCGGATACACGGCCTACCCGTTTCTGGAATACACTCACCCAAATGAAATATCCGACGCGTATTTTTCGGAAATGACATTTGAGGGATTGCCCATCCTCATCACCGAAACAGGATGGCCCTCTCAACCCGTGGCAAGCATTCAAGGGAGCGAGGAAGGACAAACAGACTATTTGACTCGTCTCGTGGAAAGAACCAAACTCTTAGAAATGGAAGGACTCATCTGGGTGTTCCCCCACGCCAGCAAAATCCCCGCAGGAGGGGGACTATTCGACGAGATCAGCATGAAAAAGAACGACGGCACGCCCAAACAGGTATGGAATGAATGGCAGAACCTGCGCGAAAAATAAACCCATTCCCCCCAATCATATTCCCTGCAGCCGAATATCCTCCTCCCCTCTTTTCTCACCCAAACGGGGAAGCGCATAAAAGCCCTTCCATGGAAAGAATACATATAATTGGCTAAATAGAGTGGTTTCAACCGGTGAGAGCGGTAAGACCCGAGCAACAACTCGCTTTTTCGTTCTCATTCTGACTGGAACTATTTCGCCCCGATCGCCGTAGAGCCGCTAACACGCGGCTGCACGGACTTAGAGGGATCATCCAATCCCTCAAAAGACCCGATAGGGGTTCATTGGAAAAATCGCGCTGCCCCGATCGTCTAGCCCGGTCAAGGATGCCACCCTCTCACGGTGGCGACGCGGGTTCAAATCCCGCTCGGGGCATGCAAGCCGCCAGTCCGAATAACGCCATGGAAATCCGAGCGATTCCACGGATAACCGCAGTTAAAAAAGGGATAGAAGGAAGCCGATGGCTATAGGAAGGGCAATTGATAAGAAGTCTGCGGGGTTCCATATTTTATGAAAAATA
>JBBSWQ010000127.1:0-1025 GCA_038046225.1 archaeon | reverse complement strand
ATAGGAGGGAGGGTGACTCCGCCTCCTCGAGGGGTATGGAAGGGGGAATGAAGGGGATACTGCCCCTATTCCTCTCCTTCCCATTTCGACCCCTCTTTTCCATTGCGGGGTGGGTCCGCACATCGACTTATAACCGTTTTGATTCGGCCTCCTACTGCTCAACGGGAACGGCTACGGCCGATTCCTAAAGATACCCCTTATGACTTCATCCCCCACCAGCATTACCATTGTCGGAGCCGGCAGTGCGGGCCTGCGCCTCGCCCAACGACTGGCAACTCACGACCTGCCGGTGACGGTGTACGAGGATCATCCCGAGATAGGAATCCCCGAACACTGCTCCGGACTCATTTCTGCACGAAATACTCAAGCATTGGGATTCGACCTGCGGGACAGCTTCACGAATGATATCTATGGGGCCAAGATATTCTCCCCCAATCACACCCAACTTCGCATCGAGCGAAAAAAACCCGTGGCGCATGTCATGGACCGGAGTCTCTTCGACAAAACATTGTATCGGCAGGCCCTCGAGGCCGGTGCCAACATTGAGTTGAACACGAGCGTGATGAACGTGAAGGGGAATACTATATTCACCCAGAGCAAAGGAAAAGGGGGAATGAAAAAATCAGATATCATCGTGGCGGCGGATGGAGTTAATTCTCGCCTGCGAAAAATTGCAGGAATTGAGAGCCATCCCACTGATTTCATCCACTCGTATCAGGTCAAAGCCGCCGGACACTTCGATCCGCGGTTTGTGGAACTCTACCTGGGTGACAAATTCGCCCCCTCCTTCTTTGCATGGGTCATTCCCGAAAATGAGGAAAGCGCTAAAGTGGGGATTGGATGCAAAATGGGAGTCAATCCTGTCCACGCATTCAATGCATTCCTCAAAGAGAAGCAGATCAGCATCCACGTGAAGGAGAGCAACTCCTTCCTCATTCCCTGTGCACCCCCCATCCGGAAACTGGTGAGCGACCCCATCCTCCTCCTGGGGGACGCGGCCTACCAAACCAAAGGGACGACGGGGG
>JBBSWQ010000126.1:0-5195 GCA_038046225.1 archaeon | reverse complement strand
CGTCACCAAGCTCATGTGGTCCATGGGAAACATGAATGAACGAAAACGGATGTATGAGATGATCCAACCAATGGAAGTGGTCGTGGATTTCTTTGCCGGAATAGGGTATTGGAGCATCCCCATCGCCCACCACACGAAAGCAGAGCACGTGTATGCCATCGACGCCAACCCGGACGCGATCGAATCATTGAAAGAAAACCAACGATTGAACAAGATACCCAAGGAAAAAATGACCATCCTCCACGGAAAATGCGAGGAGATCGCCCCCACCCTGGGAAGGGTTGCGGATCGAATCATCCTGGGATACCTCCCTGCCCCCGCATTCGCCCTCGAACCCGCATTCCACACATTCAAGCCCCGCGGGGGCATTCTCCACTATGAAGGGGTGTGTGGAGAGGGAGCCCACGAGGAGATGCTGGAGGAAGTCCGGACGATTGCAGTATCCTTGGGATGGGAAATCGAACTCGCCCATGCCCAAAAAGTCAAGAGCATGGCCCCGCGAAAATGGCACTATGTCCTGGATATCCGTGTTCGACCCATCGATTGGGACGAAGGAAGCATGGGAAAGAAAAAGAAACAGAAGGACCATTAATCAAGGGGCGCGGATGACATAGAGCCGGAGCTCCTGCTCGATGACGACTTTCCCGCCCTTCAAATGGGAGCGGAAAAAATTCATGAGCTCCTCGCGTTTCACTAAGGCCACCTTCTTGGGAAGGAAGGTATTGGAGAGCACTTCAAAAGCCCATTCGGGGGACTTGAATTCGAAAGCCAGAGGAACCTTCCGCACATCCACGGACCAACCCTGCTCCTTAATCCATTTGGGGAAGGAAGCATCGAAAATATGGCAGTCCTGCGCATGATTGTGCTTCACGATATCCTCAAGGAGGGGCAAATCCTTTTCCCCGGAAGCGAAACCAATGACGATGGGGGATCCCGGACGCGTGATACGGACGAGCTCATGGACAATCTTCTCCCACCTTTTCTTGGCATGATGAATGATCCACATACAATACGTGGACTCGGATATTCCATCATCGAACGGAAGACCCACCATCGGGGATTGGACCATCTGGACAGACTCCTTGAGACGATGCTCAAAAATGAGATCCTCCACCGCCTTGCGGGTCCAATCGCTCTCATCCACCGCGGTAATGGTAGAGGCAATTTTGGCAAATGGAAGAATTAACCGGCCGGGGCCGCACCCCGCATCCACGACATGCTTCCCCTGAATTTGGGCCGCATCGATGATGGCCGGGAGCTCCCGCGAGTCCCGATAGACGGAAGCCTTCACCATCTCGACCCAATAATCCCAATAGACCGAGTCTTTCGACCGATCGGAATGGGAGACCGGAGTGTCCATGAAAAAAATAAGGGAAACACCCTATTTTATGCCTATTCCTGAAGGCCTCCCAAAAAGAAACAATCCCGCCCTTTCAAGGAACCGACCCAATGGGGGGGAGAGAGAACACCGGCCGAGAAATAGGAGGGATTCGGGAGAAAGGGATGGACCTATAAAAACAGCCGAACCATTCCCCTACGTATGAAATCCCCCGCCCATTCCCGATTCGCAATGAAGAAGGAGCATGCACGCACCGCCCTCGAAAAGGCCATCCAAGAAAAGAAAATAGATCCCCTCATGAAAGGCATCGCACGAGCCATCGCCCAGACCGAGGACTATTTCACCACCTCCACGTGTTCGGGAAGAATCACCCTCATGGACCTGCGCGAAGATGAAGGAAAAAAAGAAGGCGCATTCTTTCGGAAATGGCACCGGAAAGTAAAAACCCCCGAAGTGTGGAAAGGTATCACGGACGATTCGAATACGGGCAACCTATGGTTCAAACAAGACCCCTTTGTTTACGTGATTGGAACACGAGACGCAGGAGGCGCCCAGCAGATTATCGCCGCCTGCCAGGAAGCCGGAATAAAACGATACGGCATCCACCACCTTGAAGAAGGAAATATCATCATGGAAATATACGGCACTCACACCATGAGCGTGCCCGTGAAAAAGGGGAATGAACGCCTCGTGGAAGCAGAGTATGTCCAATCACTCGTCGAAATCGCCAACCGGAAATGGGAGGCCAACGAAAACAAACGGAAACGATTCGAAGAAATCATGAAGAAAAAACTGGAGTGAGGGAAACGAATTAGTCGATGGAGAGGATCCGCGGAATATCCATGCTAAGACGCCACGCCAACTCGGTGCAATACGCCCCGCAATTCTCGACCGCCAAAAAATCCCCCTCCCCCAATTTTCCCGACAACTGACCCAACTCATCCGAACCGAACATGAGGGGACCCCCCAGACGGAACACATGGGAACGGGAGCCCGACTCGGATAAGGGGAAGAAACGGAAGGGAGACATGGCGATGCGCGGAAGGAGATTGATGCCCGCATCCAACAAAGCAAACGGACGGCCCTCCACGTGTTTGATGGAACGAACCCGGGTGATGAGAATCATTGCATCCTCACAGAGGAAACGACCCGACTCGAGAAAAAGCGTACGCGATTGAAGAAAATCACCCAATTGCTCGCGCACGATCGCCGCATAGTCTTCCACCCTATTCTTGCGCTCCAACAAACCCGTCTTGCCCGGAAAACCACCCCCCAAATCGAGCACCTCGAACGAAGGAAAATCCACGCACAACGAAGACACGGAGGAAATGAAACTCCGGTATTGGGAAAGGGAACAATTCGTCCCGGGATGCGCATGCAGGAGCACAGGAGAGAGGCCCAACTTTTCCAAGGATGCCATCGCAGGCCCCAATTCGGAGGGAGCGAAACCAAAACGATGAGTGTCCAGACGGACCCGAATCCCCACTTTCAAGGGCTTGGACTCCGCGAGACGAGAAACCTTTTCCGCCATGGAGAGCGAATCCACCACGATCCACGCCTTCTGGTGGAGCGCAGAACGAATCTCGTCATCGGATGGGGCGCAAGAGTTGAATATTTTAGGACGCGAAAAAGAGGCAACCGAATCCAATTCACGCAGAGAAACACATTCAAAGCCGGATTCCATCCCATCCAAGGAGGAAAGAATATGGGGATGGGGATTCGTCTTCACGGAATAAAAGACCTGCAACGTGCGAGCAATGGGACGAAACGCATCCGACAGCTCAAAATACCTCGCCTGCGCGGAACGGGGAAGCAAAACCCAAAAAGGGGTCGGGTGCTTCTCGGCCAGCTCGAGCAGCCACTGCCGATCACGGGCATTCATACGCATGAACGAGGAGGAAGGGATTAAAGCCCAACGGCCCCAACAGGAGTATGAGGCCCTTTTCACGATCAACGAGCGGGATGAAGGTCCCCCGAATGGCACTCGCGACATGGTTCGCCCACCAAGCGGGGCACCACCCCTCCTTACGGACGGCCATCCAACCCTTTCGACGACTGGCACTGACCCCGGCCCCGAAAACACGAACCATTCGATTAGGGGAAGTGGAGAACGTGCCCAAGAATGTGCTATCGCAGATCGAGCAGATGATTGTCCAAGACGGACTCGATGAGACCGTACTGCGCATCGCCCCCCGATTCCCGCGGCTCACCGAACTCCTCACCGAAAAAGAGACCCTCCTCGAATTCCTCCACACCACGGATGTGCCTGAGAAATGGAAAAAAGCCCTCCACACATTCGCCCAGGGACCCAACCACGAACTCCGGGCGGTGGGGACGGCTATCTATCTGCGAAAGGCCCATCGCAAAACGAACCGAAAATAAGACACTCACCCGAAAAATTTGGACAACGAAGTCTGCTTATCGGAATCCGCCTGAACAGGAGGGACCTTATCGAGTGGAGGAGGAGAATGGGATTCTACTCCTATTTTTTTCCGAGAAGACGCGGACGGTGACTCCTCACTCAAGGAATCGGACCCATGACGACGCGCACGAGGGGAATGGGACTCCAGGTATTCCTCCGCGGACTTCATCAGTTTCTTCACAAGCGACGAAGTAGAGGGGGACTGAAGCAAATATCCCAACTCATCCTCATCCAACCCAAAAAGGGCCACCCACACATGGGCATCGGGGGAAGACTCGAGAATGGCTCGATAATAGACCAGCTCCTGCAAAATACGGGAACGCGAACCCCGGATGCGGGACTGAAGCTTCTGCACCAGGGCCCGTTTGGAGGAACCCTTCAATATGGAAAGACGCTTCAAGATAGAAGGAAACTGATACGAGATGAAACCATGCGCCCGATCATCCGTACGAAGACCCACTGCCGAAGAAATATCCCCGGAATACTTGAGAAAACCATAATGCTGCCGACGGAATATACGCCCATCAAAAATATCCGCACGCGACAAGGCATCAAACGCATGGGCCAATGAAATAGGCATGGGAAACTGCCGAGGAATATTCTCTTCCACCCACTTCTTGAACATGTCATGATCCACCTCTACTCCAGAACGGGCCCGGCGAATCTCACTCAAGGAAGAAGAAACGAACACGGTGCGAAGGGCATTGAACACATTGTCCTGCCGCTCCCGGTAACCCAATCCCTGCACGTCCTCCAAGGTGATCTTTCCCGTTCCCTGCGTCGCGGTATGAAAATCAAGAAGGGCCGCACGGATATCCCCGGATGAATTCTTGGCGAGCTCATTGAGGGAAAGCGCATCATAGTCAACCCCCTCCCCCTCCGCAATCTCGCGGAGGAATTTTGAAATAGTGGGATAGGAGACTTTCTTGAACGAGAGCATCCGGCAGAACGTGCGAATCCCCGACAACTTTGGATCCCCATAGATATCGTTCGCCGTGAGGATGATAGGATTGCGTGCCTCCCGAAGCACATTCAGGATGGCCGACAAGCCCCCCTTATCCTCGGTTCCACGCACCCCATCAATCTCATCCAATAGGACGAGACGCAACTGCCCGGTGAAACTCGCATTTACTGCCGCGGCAAATACGACCTTCTCAATGGTTTCCTTATCCCGCGCATCCGAGGAGTTGAACTCAACCAGGGACCAACCGAATTCCTTGGCCAGGACATACGCCGAAAGCGTCTTCCCCACTCCGGGAGGACCGACCAACAACAAGGGCTTCTGGGCCTGGCCCTGCTTCCAGGCATTGGCCCAGAGACGAATCTCGGTGACCACATCCGCGTTCCCAATCATCCCGGAAAGCGAATCAGGGGTGTATGAACGACCGTGCATGAAAACCATTAAAAGCCGGCCAAGATAAAAGAAGGTATGGC
>JBBSWQ010000125.1:0-1735 GCA_038046225.1 archaeon | reverse complement strand
TATTTCCATTCCGTAATCTTCCCGCGCTTGATACTCTCAAACCCGGCCTTAATTTCTTCCCAGAGGGGGTCCTTGATTTCATTGCTTGAAACTTTTGCTTTAGGCATCGTTTTCGTCTTCATACCATCCTCGCGTTCTTTCTCCTTAAAAAAAAGGCGTTGAAAAAGTTGGAAATCATTATATTGTGAGTCAAACACTATTCCACTATGACGAAATTACCAATCCTCCTGTTATTGTTCCTATTATTTTCCACCCTTGTCATGGCAACCGTCGATTGGAGTGGTCATTCATGGAACTCCTCCAAGGCGAATGGCATTCATGCCGGTTTCACCTCTCAAAACGAATTCATGGTACGAGGCATTGCGACCGCGAGTTTTTGGAACAGTTTTGGAAAACTATCCAAACCCCTCGATAAACGAAGCGCCCAAGTCGATATTGCCCTCGCTGACACTCCTGCCTCCGCAACTTCTGCGGGAATATGGTTTGTGAAGGATTCCCAAAACGCGCTCATCGTGGAGAAGCACCGCGACATCACAGATCCCCATTATCACACGAATCTTTTCATCGTCGAGCGTGTGAATGGAACGGATTCTTTCAAGTACGTTTCCACCGATGCCCCATCATCCGGCTATGACACGTTCAAAATCCAAAAAATCCTAGGCGGGTATCAGGTGTATTACAATGGGGCCCTCACCTACACGGGAACGCTCAACCTATCCCAGCACACTACATTGGAATTAGTAAGTGTGGCCCGGGCAGCTGGAGATACGCTCCAGGCGACGTTCCAGAATTATGTGGAATGATTTTTTAGATAAGTGAAAATTACTTCCACATATCTTCACAAGTCTTTCCACGCCTCATCCTCTTTTGTTGAGGACCATATCTTTTTGAGGGATTTTTCGAGGGGTATGCCATGCTTGACTCCCAACCTCCGGACCCCTTCATTAATGGCCTCGTTTCGATTCTTGAATATTTTTCGATGAATCAAGTCATCCAATATACGATGGTGCTCTGGTTCTAACCGTATGCGATACAAAACCATACTGAAACCTCCTCATAAGTATCCCGCAAAATCCTCTTCAGAAATTTGGGCCAATTCAAGGACTCCACGAAGAGTGCCAATCTTCAACGTCGAGTGCAACGGAACGACAGTTCCAATTGAACCCGTGAGCGATTCCTTACGCAGAACCACGTGGCTTCCCTTCGTGCGGGCAATAGAAAAGCCAAACCGATTGCACAAAATCTTAATGCACGTTTTGCCTGAAACCGATCTAAGACTTGGCATCACCGGCCACCTCAAACGTTGTGACGATGGGGTGGGAAACATGCTTCACTGAAAACTCTTCCAAATAGAGCTCGGTCGCTTCCTTGATATTCTTCAATGCCTCTTCAACGGTCTTTCCTTGGCTCGTCGTCCCGACTTCGGGGCAGCGAACCACATACATTTTTCCTTCTTTCTGGATAACCGCGGTATACATTGCCATATCACCCAATCTACCGATGAAACTATTTAAGGATGATATTCATTCGTGAAGGGGAAACCGCCATAGGGTCTAATTCAAATCTATTACCACCTGTCCTTCCGATGTATCCGGTCGTGTTCCCATTGATTCCTGAACACCCAGAGATTATCCGGGCGGTTATCCCCTTTGTCCCTATTTTTGTGATGGACGACTTCTCCACCTCGCAATTCCCGTCCTAGCCTATCCTTGGCCACCCAGCGATGAACATATTC
>JBBSWQ010000124.1:0-9607 GCA_038046225.1 archaeon | reverse complement strand
TCCTTGGGATTGGCCGCGTGGAGATAAGCAACCGTCTGGATATTCACGGTCGCAGAGAACGTGAAGAGGACGGCCCCTAATTGAATCAACGTGGCCGCGAGACCGAACACGATAATCGTGGCCGGAGTGTTTCCCGCGATGAGCGAGTCCGTAAACCAATCCGCAATCCCACTCACGAGAAAATTGAGGAGGATAACGCCCAGGGAGCCGAGCATGAGGGTCCAGTAGCGGGGACGCACATACTGGAAAATACGCTTAAACACCTGCGAAGGAGAGGCCCCCTCAAAATAAACGGAGGGAAGCAAGAGAAAGAGAAATGGCTGCAACGCCACGAGAAGGGCCAGACCAATGAGGAGGGGGACCCCGAGGAAGGAAATCCATTGCTCCGGCCGCAAGAGCCATTGCCACCCGCTCGCGGGGGGTTGGAATAACGCACTCACAATAAAAGAAACGAGCAATGCGGAGACAAGAATAGCGAGCATGCTCCCTTGCACCACCCATGCGTCCTTCCAGCGGGCCGAGGCAAGTTTCCAAGCGAGATCCATATCTATTTTCCGGCGGGAAACCGACTGCATGGCCAAATGGTAATGCACGCCCCCCACGAATGCATTCACGGACATCAACAACAAGAGGCCGATGACCAGGCCAAAGAGGAGGATGAACAAGGCTAAGGGAAAAAATCCCGTGGCGGAGGCAATAATGAATAATAACACGATTCCCAAGGCGACGAATCCCCCAATCACGAGGAAACCGAAGAGGGTCATCATCAGCATGAGGGCCTGCCACCCCAGCAATACCGGGTTGAGTGAGCACGCAATTCCCGTACGGAAAATATCAACGAGTTGGTTCACGGGACCCTTCTCCATCGAAGAGGATCGCACATTCCGCGGCTTGTTCTTTTTCATGGGGGACACCTTTAACTAGGCCAATCGGACCTCCTTTATAATGGTTAATGTCCCGCCCTCTCGGCGTGAAAAAAAAACATCCATCAAAAACGAAGCAATCCGATTCCTGCTGGTGTGGGGAGCGGGTTTTGCCCTCCTCTATATGATACTGTCCCCATTCGAATCCCTCCTTCAAGGAGTGGAAACGGAACATGTGCGCTTCCTCCTTGAACGGGTTGGGGTCTCAACCACGGCAGGGGGAGGGGTTCCCTTTCAATTCGTGATGGGAAACAAGACCATCGAAATCTCACCCCTCTGTTCCGGACTCGTTGAAATGATTCTGCTCACCAGTGCTATTTTCGCCACGCGCGGAGAAAAAATCGGGGCCCGGATACAGGGGATCGCGGCGGGCCTCATCCTCCTGTATGGTTTCAATCTCTTCCGGATGGTCGTGACACTCCTCCAACTCGAATACACTTCCCTCTCTTTCGCGGCCGCGACGCACGATTTGCTCTTTCGATTGCTTCTCATCGTGGGGTTTGCCACCATCTATGGGGCATGGCTCCACCGGAGAAAAGTATGGGAATGGGGAAGGGAAAAGGGACTCGTGTAGGGCAGGGTATTGGTGCGCGGCCATCGCGCCCCCCTGATGGTGCATGGAAGGGCAAAAAGCAGGCATTTATAGTAGTTACCTAATAGGTAACTATCATGACCATTGAAATACCGGCCTTCGGGTTGAAGGCCTATGCCTTATTTTTTTCCAAATACGGGGCAACCCGGACATTTCGTCAATCCGAATTGGACTGGATTGTGGGTCCCAGCATGAAGAAAAAAATATTCTCGTTGTTGGTCCGCTCCGGGTGGATTCGGAAGCAGCCCGGAAATAGGTATGTCTGCGTCAATCCCGCCGCTGCCGTACACGGTTTATTGGAATTCAGGGTTCCCGGAATAATGAAAAAAGCGGAAAAGGAATACTCCTTCACCCGCTTGTCAGCCATCGAAATATGGTCCGATTACTCCTACGTCCAGCGGGGAATCGAAAAATCCCCTTACTATATCTCCGTGTTGAAGAAAGATATGCGTTATTGGAAAAATTTCTTCAACAGGAACGGGGTATCCCATTATACGAATGAAGGGTCGACGATCGGAGAACATGTCATCTTGATTCCCGTGACAAAATTGAAATGGACCGAAAAATATGGATTGAAAGTCGAACCATTGAAAGAGGCGATGAGACAGGCAAAGGCCAATGATATCTATGCGTATGCCTATAGCTACATGAGGAAAAAATATGGACGCCCTGCAACGTAGAGAAAAAGAGATATTCGATACACTTGGAGCCATCCGCGGACACTCATTCGTAGTCATCGGGGGGTATGCGGTGAACGCGTATACGCTTCCCCGCTTCTCGGTGGACTGCGACATCGTGACAGGGAATCCCGATCACGCCCATCAAATAGGGGAATTATTGATTCGTCATGGATATACGCACGAAAAAACTCCTCCAACTGCCCCCTATCACGGGTCCTTTGAACGGTATGAGAAAAGAATCGAAAAAGATTTCACCGTGAGCATGGATATCCTCATCGGACACGTCATGGACCGGCAGACCGATTCCATTTTTTCATGGGAATGGATACGTGAACATTCCGCGGCACGCCTACTGCGAGGAAAGACGATAATCGAAGAGTTGAAAGTCGATATCATTGATATCGATGCATTATTCGTCATGAAGTTCATCTGCGCACGCGCCACCGATATCCGGGACATCTTCATGCTGGCCCCGGACATTCAGGAACGGGAATGGATCAAAAAGGAAATCATCCATCGCTATGATTTTGACGAACGACTGAAATGGATTAAGGAAAAAGTCCAATCGAAGCAGTTCAAGGATGGATTGCAAGGGGTCTATGGCATCATCCATCCCCGCGTCTTCGAAAAACACCGAAAAGCGTTATTGGAGATATAGGGGAAGCCATTTTTGGCCATCATTGCCCTGCGACTATTGCAGAAGCGGAGCCGAATATCCGTGAAAGCCGATAATGGTTTTTGGTTAGATGAGGAAAAACCCCGCCATTACCCGCGCACCGGACCTTCATTAATATATACTCAAGGATTGCCTCATGCGTAGGCAGTCAGGATACACATTATGGGTCTGAGCGAATCACTGGGAAAGCTATACATGCGGGTCGAGGATGCCTATTACGGTGCCCTCGATTTTTTCGAAGATAAAGGCATCGGCCTCCCCTGGTCCTACAACGATTTCCTCGAACGCAAGGGAGTGCCCGCCCTCCCATTCACGTTCGCTATCCTCTTCCTGCTCACTGCGGGAATATTCATCACCGCCACGACCAACCAACCCCAATCCGTGGAATTCTCACTCTCCCTCAAAGATGACAAAGGACGATCCCTCGATGACGTGGGGGTGGAAATATTTGATGAGGAAGGGAACCTCCTCCTGGAACTCACCGCTTCGGACGGACAGACCATTCAATTGGAAGGAATACGACCCGATGCTCTGCTGAAGATCACTGCGAACAAATCCGGATATGGAGAGAAGACCGGTCTCCTGAACGCGGGGGAAAAAGGAATCAAGATTTCCCTGAAAGGAGACAACGATGCCATTGTGGGAAAGCTCAAGCTCATTGACGCAGAAACAGGAACCACCATCACGGATGCCACCGTGGATGCCGAATGGGCGGGGGGAAACGGACTCATCGTGGCGTATCCTCAAGAGGATGGGATTGTTCTCCTCAATGTTCCCCTGAACGCGGAAGTGGTCATCACGGTCAAAGCACCTAATTATGAGGACCTGCATGACGCGCTCGTATTCACGAGCGGAGACGTGAAGATCAAAGAAATGGCCCCCAAGTCCGGAGCGAGCGAGGGGCCCAGCATTGTTTTCATAAAGGCCATCGACGGGAAGACCCAGCTCCCCCTGGAAGATGTGCACATCACCATTGAACACGCACAATCCAATCACGTCATCACGGACATCGACGCCCCCACGGGAATGCATTCCGAAACCCTCACGAAAGGAACACCCATCCGCGTCACGGTGAAAAAAGATGGATTCCTCACCTACACGAGCCAGACCCAATATCCGGGAGGAAAGACCCTGCGCGAAGAACAAGAAAGCATCATCGCCCCCCTCCTGGATGGGGGAACCAACCTCCTCGTACGCACGCGCAACGCAACGAATCAACAACCCATTGATGGGGCGAGAGTGGATCTCCTTGATGCCTCGTATGGAATTATTGATTCGCAAACCGGGAATTTTTCAGGAGAAGCATCGTTTGGGGGATTGAACCAGGGAAACGCGTATTACGTTGTGGGATTCCACCCCAACTTCCTGCCCACACGAATCCCCGTCGCATGGGAAGGGGCCGAATCCACGGACAACGGTAAGGCCATCGACCTGGGATTAACTCCCTTCACGAGTGGGAGCGCGGGCATTCTCACGGTGTTCGTGAATGAACCCCAAGGGGGACCGGCATCGGGGGCAGTGCTGGGTGTGGAGGAGCTGGTCGATGGCGCATTCCTTCCCCTCATCGCCCCCCGCTCCGTGGATGCGGCAGGGAGTTTCACCGCACGCCTGCCGGTAGGAACCATCATCCGTGTCAACGCCCAGCAGGGAGAACGATCCGCTGAAAAAGAACTCACCATCGCCGCGGGACTGAATAAAGTAGTGCTATCCCTCTCCTCCGGCCTCCACGCCGTGGATCTCCAATTCACCTTCTCGAACGGACAGGCCTTTTCCGGGGACATAAAAATCACCGACACGGGAGGAGGGGATCTCTTCGAAGACACGATTACGGGGGGAACCGTTTTCCTCCTTACCAATTCGTCCGAGGACACGGTGCACATCACTGCCACGGACACGAGCGGAAAGACGTACACGCAAACGATCGCCATCGCCGGGAGGAATACGATTCCCATTATCCTAGATGCCGCGCCCGGGAGTGAGGGAGCCTCTCCCCGCGTGGAATACCTGGGACTATTCGACGCGTCCGGGGAACCCGTCCCGGGAGTTTCTCCTGAACACGATGTATTCGCCCGCTTCCGCATTCAATGGCCCGCATCCGCGGAGAAAGGAGGGTTGTTCGTGCGCGTGGGGCCGGACAGCATACGAAATGTGGACTCGCAATTTATTGGAATAATGGGCGTGAACGGGGAGGCCGACACCATCCTGTACGGAAAGACATGGACCCCCAATCCCATCCCGGGGAATGAGAGCAAGGATAGGAAATCCGGCGGGAAAGCAGGAACCCTATCTAAGTGGGTGGAAGTGGTGGAGAAGAACCCCAATGGAAGCTCGGTCATCGACGTGCGATTGAGCGCACGACCGGGAACCGCGACGGGAACCAATGAAATACACTACCGCGCCTTCGCCGAAATCAACCACGGAATCGCCCGCACGCCCGCGGACACGGAATTGGGCACCAACCCCTACACCAACCAAAAATCAGGATTGTATGCCGCGACGCAGGGAGGAATTATCCCCACGTACGCAGAACAGCCCCTCTGCCAGAATGGAATATGCCTCCTCCTCTCATTTGTGGATGGGGATTCGCGATCGTATCCCATCGGAGGATTCCAAGCCGTGGAGGGGAAACCCTACGCCGTGCACGTGGAAGTCCTTCCCTCCCTGAGCGAAGGGAGCGAGACCTCAACCCCTACAACCGGGGCATCAACGACCAACACCCTTATTGCCCCCCTGAAAACGGGAATCACGATTAAGGCCCAGACGGGAGGAGAGGCATTGCTGGTATTCACGAAAACAGAAATAGGAACATTCGGCCCCCTTAGTGACAACGGGAACAAAGACACGAGCATCAGTGCTACTCTCTCGAGCATCGATCCCTCCACCGGGGGAAGGGCACGGATCCATTTCACAACGCAGGAAAGAGGGGATGCCGTGCTCACGCTCACGGTGTCCGCGAACAACACTCAATGGACGCAGACGATTCCCATTTCCATCGTGGAGGCCCGATTGTTGCGCGTAGGGATGCCGGACCGTGTGAATCCCAATGAAGGATTCTCCATATCCATCCGAGACGAAGAAGGGAATCCCATCCCGGATGCCCTCATCCGATTCCACACCCTGGATGGAAAATTCGCGGCCAGTGTACAAGGAAAAGACACCCCCGGAAAAGGGGCGAATGGAAACTATTCCATTGACCAGGCACTGGATCCCGGACTCTATAATGTCAAGGTCAAGGTCCCCGGATACGTGGACTACGAAGACACCCTCCACGTGGGGGTGAATAACCCCTTGACGATGGAAGAGAAAGTCACCATCGACATCCCGTATGGGGACGAATCCTCCACCACGAATGTGAGCGTGACCAACACGACCTCGTCCCCTATCGCTAATGTCACGGCAGAATTCCAACCCTACGAATCATTCCCGGGAGAAATCACCCTGGAATTCGGGACCATCCCTACCATCCCCGCCAAAGGAAAAGGACTCCTCCCCCTCACCGCACGCTACAATGGGAGCCCCACGGATGTATCCATTCTCTCCGGGGGCGGACTCCTCACGGTGAGGGGAGAAATCAATTCTCTTTTTCCGGTGAGTGATACCGCTACATTATCCGCCACCTACAACCGGGGAATCGACCCCTCGTGCCTCACGTTCGACAAGACCAAAGTATCCATCACCCTCATGGGGGAAACACAGCCCTATGGAAACCTCTATGGGGAAGGATCCACGGCACAAGGAAACGTACCGTATTACGGAGAATCGTATTCCCCCAATCCCTATTCCTATGGGGGAACGGGATACAACGCGTACGGATACGACGACACGGGAAATTACCAAAACGCGGAGAGCAAACGCGTAAGCGTGAAAGCCACCAACCACTGCGGGGTAGAACTCCTCCTCATTCCGGGAGTAAGCACGGTAGATGGACAATTGGAAGTGGACGGATTGAAAGTCGCGGCCGTGGACTCCCAATTGAAACTCGTGGATGGGGAACAGAAACAAGTGGACTTCACGCTCACCAACCAATTATTCCGCGCAGGGCTCGTCCCCCAGCTCAACCAGTATGCCCTCACCTTCCAATCCCCCCAATTGAGCGCACGCATACCATTGGACATCCAATTCTATGACCGATCCCGGGCCCTCCAAACACCCGCAGGAGTGGAACTCGATCTCATTCACGCCGGAAAGGACAAAGCCACCGACCGCGCGGTCGTGCCCATCACCAACGTGGGGGGATCGCCCATCTATGACCTCCGAGCCACTCTCGAAGGAGAAACCCCGGAGGGAGTGAAGCTCACGCTCGAGAACCACCACCCCTACGCACAAACGGTGAACTCGATCAATACGGCCTATTCGGGGGGTTCCTACCAAGGAGGGTATTTCGATCCCAACCAATCCCTGCCCCCGGGACAGACGCAATATCCACCCATCGCCATTGTGGGAGAAAGCGTATCCGAGGAAGAGGGAGTGCAGACCATGGAATTGGAGATTACCGGAAATGTAGAAGGAAAACGAATCCTCCTGAAGACGATACCCGTATACATCCGCACGGGAAGCACGTCCTGCCTCATCATCCAATCGTTCGACACGCCGATATCATTCATCTCATCGGAAGTGAGCGGGACCCTATCCAAACGGATCACGATTACCAACCAGTGCAACGAACCCGTGCGCATCACGCAGGTCAATCCATCCACGATCAATGGGAACGGATTATCCATCCACCCGGTCGCGGGAAGCGATACGCTGGAAAAAGAGGAAGAGGCCGAATACAATCTTTCTTTCACGAAAGGAAACCCCTACAAGGCGAACCTCGCATTTACCATCCAGGGGGTAATGATCCTCACCCAGAAAGAAGTGGAATCCAACCCCCTCCCGCTCGAAATAGCCCTCGGGGAAAACGAGCTCACCCGGGCCAATGCGACAAATCCCATATCCGTCCCCATCTGCGAAGGAGGAACCATGCAGGTCCGGTTCCCCCTGCTCGCGCAAAAGGATGAATGCTCCCAAGCCTACTGCGACGCCGAACAGGCCGGGAACATGCTCGCCTCCCTCATCGAACAATCCATCGCCAAAGCCGTGAAGGGAATGCAATCCAAAAACAATGACGCGACCCAATTTCAGAACTGCGACCTGACCAAAGGATACTGCACCTTCTCCCAACTGGGAATCGCGAGCACGAGCATCGACCTCTACCTCCAGAATGACATCCTCACGACCGAAATCCTGGAATACGTGATGCGCGACGGAACGTATCCCCGATTGAGCCGGATGCAATCCCAAGTCATGACCGAACTCTCGGGGGAAAACGCCGATGTCGCCTTCGCCCAACGATTGGGAACGGGACTCGGAAACATGGTATTCATTCCCGATATTCAAGGATGCGGAAAATATTCCCTATCCATTCTCGGAAGCGTGGAAAACGTGGCCAACCAACTCGAACCGGATGCCATCACCATCGCCATCAAACAAACCGCTACTCACCCGCCGACGGCCGAGTGCGAAGACAAAATATACAACGCCGCCAACTTCCTGCCCAAGGACCGTTCCCTTACTGCCCTCAACAGCCAGCAGACCCTATTGGGATTGGTGAAATATTCCCCCGAATTGGAACAACCCGCCCGATCGCTCGCCAAAACCATATTCGGGAACGAGGACCGGGCCATCCAACAAACGGGAAGCAACCGCATGACCCTCCAAAAAGGAGTATTATCCGGGGCCATCGTCGAATTGTCCCTGGATCCCCTCACGTATGGGGAGGGACCCAAGAACATCATCACGACCATCCAAGAAGTAGGGGGGACCATCCCCGATGAGGCCGCCATCGAGGCCGGAAAAATAATCACGGCACTGGGAAGCTCCGCCAAGGTCGTGAATGGGTGCATTACGCAGGATGAACGGACGTGGAGAATATCCTCGATTCCCAACATCGGAAAACTATCCTACGAAGGGTGCGCGCTCCCCGGAACCAACGAAGGGGGACTGGCCATCCGACCCAATCTCACGTGCTGTACCCTCACGACCCAATCCCCCATCGCAAGTGAAGTATCCTACACCCTGGATCCCAGCGGAAACGATCCCATCCCCGGAATCGTGCAAATGGACCTCTACGAAAAGAAAGACACGGGAACCCCCTCCACGAAAGCGACGCCGGGAAACCCATTATCCTACGGCAGTCCCTATGCCCTCCCCTTTGACACGAAAAAACAAGTGTATGAAAAAGAAATCGTCCTGTGCGCGACATCCGACCCTCACACTCAACAACAGGCCCACCGGGAAAAAGTCCAAACGAGCGCCACGCGCACCCTGGATGGAGTGAAAGCCGGACCCCTCACCCTCGAACTCCGCACCTGCTCCCTGGACGCGGATGACGCACTGGCCAAGGCCTATGCCAAGGGAAATGGGGTATGGTATGCCACCGTGGATTGGGAGGAGGACGTATCCTCCAAGACCCTGAAACAGGTGTTGGCAGAAATCGTGGATGGGAAAAAGACCCCGGAAGCATTCTTCTCGTATCAAGACCAAGGGATCCTCGCGAGCGACAATCCCGTGTACCAGGACAAATTCAAATCCCAGCAGGCCAAGGCACTGGGTAGTTTCGCATTGAGTTGCGCCCTCGCGTGTGGCGCGTGTCATGTTGGAACGGCGGTATTGACTCTTGGGACAACCTTCGCGGCAGGTGCAGTAGACTGTGCCATCTCCTGCGGGGCGGGAACCGCAATGGGTGGATATGAAT
>JBBSWQ010000123.1:0-6019 GCA_038046225.1 archaeon | reverse complement strand
TGCGTGGACAATACCATCGTGACGAGCTATCAAAAATAGTGCAATACTATTCCAAGAAAATGAAACACCGCTAGTAAAATGAAGAGAGGCTACGCCTTCTTTTCAGGGACCTTGGTTTTGGGCAGGAAACCAATCACACGGTTGCGGAAGCGAGATGAAAACAACAGCAGGATGGAAAGAATTACCGCGAGGAGACCCCAGATGGACGAACTCACTCCACTCAGGAGGCCGAGCGAAGGATCTATTCCTTCCGGGGAGTCAGACATCTCATCCTCACTCGGGGATTGGCTCGTCACCACCGAAAAATGAATCTCATCCGTGAAGGAAGGGTGAATGACATAAATGGTCTCATTCGAGACCGAAGGATCATCCGCCGAAAACAAGGTAATATTCACATCCACACTCGAACGAGCAGGCACATCCACGAGACGTGAATCGAACACCACGGACGAAGAGGAGGATTCGAGGATGAGTGAGACGTCATCGTATTCCGTATTCTGGAGCGTGAGCAGGGAAGAAGTAGAGCCCCCTGCCGGAATAGTGAATGAACGATGCGGAAGCGAGGAAAGAACGTGCACCGACTCTTTCACTTCCACCAAAAGTGTCTTCAAAAAC
The DNA here is from genome assembly GCA_038046225.1 of archaeon. Classification (GTDB taxonomy): domain Archaea; phylum Iainarchaeota; class Iainarchaeia; order Iainarchaeales; family VGJJ01; genus VGJJ01. The sequence goes on along the minus strand of JBBSWQ010000123.1, from coordinate 5,404 downwards.
GTCGATTGACCCGTGGCCAAATCATAGGCCTCGATGCGGAGGGGAAAGGTCCCGTGCGGCGTGAAAGGAGTGGTTTTAATCGAGAGGGGGGAGGAAACGACCTCTCCGTCCTCGACCAAACGATGCGTATCATCCGAGAACGAGACCGTGATCCCCAACACGGGTTCGGCCAGACGAATCAAATAGTCGGTCGTGGATCCCCGATGCGTGAATGAAATGGTCGAAGAACCCGAATCGACCCGAGAAAGGGATAGGTGAGAGGGAGAAAGGGAAACGCCCTCAATGAAAGGAGCGAGGGTCGAATACCCCGTGGTCTGGTAAATAAAATGCGAGGAGGGGCCGATGTGAATGGTAATAGGCAAGGGGATGGATTGGGAGAAACCGTCCAAGATTGTGCCCACCCAAATAGTAGCGAAATACGTCCCCTCCGGAACAGAATTTTCAGCCCGAATGAAAAAATTCCGCTGGACCGAAATAGGGGTGTCAAACGAATTTAATGACCCATCAATGATAATACCCGGAGGCGATTGGATATCAAACGAAACATGCGCCACGCTCCCGCTTTCCCAGGAATAAGGAAGTTGAACGAAAACCACTCCCGACACCTGCGTCCCGGGCTGGAGGAACACCTCGGAAGGAGAGAGGGACGCAGCGATTGGAGTATAGGCATGGGCCTGCATCGAAGCAGTTAGAAGGATGATCCCGAGCACCACCAGCAAGGAACGGAAGGGATGGCACAAAACGGGATGAATGAACGACTTATTGACAAATGAGGCCGCAGGGTGTTTCCGAACAGGCCATGTCGCAGTCATAAGATCGCATCCTCCCGAAAAGACCAGTTCCCTACCGGACCCACGGGCTCGCCCAGACCGGGGATCGTTTCATCACTTTGCCGACGAGCCAATAGGTCGCCGCCAAGACCAGGATGATCAGGCCAATTAGACCCGCATTCTTCCCGGCGAACGTGAAGAGCCCGGTGAGAACCCCCTCGTTTCCATCCGCATCCACGATGACGGTGAACGGAACCGTCTGCGCGGCATCCGCCGACTCCATCACGAGGATAGGATCATACGTCCCCCCACGCGTGTCATCGGAGGCCATCAAGGTGAAGCGCATCGTCTTCGTCTGATGCGGCGCCAATGCTTCGGTAGGATCTCCCGGAATGAGGACGAGGCCGGAGCCATTAACCCCTACGAGCTTGAAACGAATACCCAAAATGGATTCATCCGTGGGATTCTCCACCACAATCTCGAATTCCTTGGACTCCCCCGCGTTGAGATGGATGACCTGGGGGGCGGAAAGCACATTGATAGAGAGCACGCCCATCGCATCCGTATCAATGAGCACAAAACTCAATGGAATCGAGCGCGCAGGGTTCCCCTGGATGAGAATGGCATTATTCACTCGATCGATCCCCGCATTTTCAGCGGCGTGTACGCTCAACATGAACACGTGGGTCTTTCCCGCGGGAAGGGTGAGTGCGGAGGGAGTGAATGTATAGTCAATCCCCGGCGTGGAAAACTGCATCGCCATCCCAATCGACTGGGACGTGTCACCCACGTTCTTCACGATGACCTGCATGGTTTGGGTCTCGCCTTCCTCCAATTCATAAATCGTATTCACGGCTTCCGCTTCGATGTACGCGAGGGGAAGCACTTTCATCGTAACGGTCTGCGATACCGAATACCCGGAGGCCGTGGCCGTGATCTTCACGGGATGGGTTCCCGCGGGCACGGAGAGATCGGGGCGCAGGATAATATCCAGCGTCAGGGTTTCCTTCGAAGACAAATGCACCGTGAGGGAATCTACCGGAATGGCGGATTCGATCGCGATCTCCACTTCCTGCGTCTGGGACGTGAGATTCTTCAGGGTGATGGGAAAATAGCTCGTCTCGAGCTTGACCAAATCCTTAGGCTTCTTGGGCAGGGTCAGGGAAAGGACCTTTTCCACGGGATCCGGGCAATCCTGCACTTTTACCAAAAAGGGACGCGAAACAAGGATGTGTTCGTTCTCGACAAAAATCATCCCCTCGTATTCCCCCGTATTCTGGGGAGAGACATTCAGTTCCAATTCGATAATTTCTGTCTCCCCATTCTCCAAAGAAAGGGATTCCTCTTCAAACGTTGGAAAGAGCACGGGGTGCTCGGCCGTGATATGAACCACGGTGTCCTCGCTAGAATTATTCTTCACGGAAAACGAAATAGCATCCACCCACTCATTCCCGCAGACGGTTTTAGTGAACGATCCTACGGTAAGGAAGGGATTGCTTCCCACGTAGACCGTAATGGGAACCTCGACGAGCTGACCATCCACATCCACTTCCACCATGACCTCATACGTGTCATGATCCGCATCATCCGTGGCACGGATGACAATTCCCAGGGTGGTGGACTCATATCCATTCAATGAGAATTTTTTGATAATAGGCACGGCCTCAATGAAACCGGAATCGGTGTCCGTGGTGATGGTGATGGAATGCTTCTCAAAGTCCACATTGTGGAGCACCAAGGGAACGGTAAGAGAGGTTCCTTCCATCAGGCTCACGGACGAAGGACCATCAATCGTTGCCGTGAATGGAAATGCGGAAGCAAGTCCAGCCAGCACAATACATGCGAATGCAATGCCAATGATTCCGTTTTTGTTCATCATGCGTTGGTTCACCCCACCACTCTATTTCGTAAGCGCGCCCAGAGGGCAATGGATAGAATAATGATGATGACCACGAGACCCGCATCCACAATCCCATCCGACGCGGAAGGGAGGGCCACCAATCCCGTGGAAGGGAGGGCAGGATCACCAGGAGGAGATTCAGGATCAGCAGAGGGAGATCCAGGGTCAACGGAACCATCCACGGGAGGAGGAGAGAGTATTTCCTCTCGGACCGGGATTTTTTCCACCAGCTTCACATCCAGAAAAATATGTTCGATAGAATCGGGGCCCTGGACCCGGATGGCCCCGCCATACTCTTCCCCCACATCCGTGGTGGGAGAGGCGGTCACGAGGAGGGTGACCACTTTGTAGGTGTGGGCAGGAATCGTCGCCGTAGTGCCCCCACCGAACACCTCAATGGTGAAAGGACCCCAGGCCGTGAAAGTGAAAAGGGATTCCTCATCCGAGGAATTGGTGATGGTAATGGGATAGATGAAAGGCGTGTCTCCCTTGAACTCAATCGAGTGGGAGACCACTTCCAATGTGAAACCCCGGACGAAGGTCAGGGCGAGGAAGAACGTGAGGACAATGAGGATGAGCTTGTGGGGGTTCGACATCATAAGGAATTCACTCATTCATGTGAATAATATAAATGCAGTCGAGGTTATATATAAACACACTGCCCCCGTTAATAAAGAAGGGAACACCCATGCTCGAGGATTTCATCCAAGTGAACGGAATCAAGGCCCAAATCACCCTTTCCGAGGAGAGAGTGGGAACCGGGGACCAGGCCCAGCGAAGGGACCCCGCCCTTCCCGTGGTGAAGACTATTCTCCTGGCTCACGAACAGGGATTCGTATTGGCCATCCTGGAGGCCCCGAAAAAAATCTCCTTCCCCAAAATAGAACGCCTCCTTTCCACCACCCATCTTCGGCTGGCGACCCCCACGGAAGTGGAAGAGGTCACCGGCTACCCAATAGGAGGGGTGCCCCCCATCAGCATCTATGGAACCCCCACGCTCATCGATGAACAGGTGATGGTCCACTCCAAAGTGGTTGCGGGAGGAGGAAGTGCCTTCGCACTCCTGACGATTGCCTCAACGGATATCGCGGCGCACGCCTACGAGGCACGCATCGTGGATATCACCGTGTGAGCAAGGCATGCCCTCGATTCGGCTTCAGCACGAATAGATCGTGCAACCGAACGAATAACTGCCGCTCCGATAATAGAAATCCACCGTCGTGTGGACGGGAACCCCATAGAGGGATTGCCCATACGAATACCCATACGGAGAATAACCATGATAATTGGAGTACGAGGGATAGGCCCCGTACGACCCGCTCAAATAACCCGAAGGATAAAACCGCCCTCCACCCATGACAGGGTAGCCGGAATTAGGAGCATACGCATAATAGTCCCACCCCTGGTAGGGCGAAGAAGGCTGGTAAAACGAACCCAGGGCCACCTGGCTCGACTGATACGTTTCGGGCACGTAGGCCCCCCACGCAGAGACGAAGGAGACGCTCGCAAGAACAATCAATCCTACTATCAACCAACGAAAACCAATCATTCACTTTCACCTAGAACATATTATGTTGAACAACTTTTTAAGTCCGAGGGACGCGTCCATGCCATTCATCGGGAAAAAACGAAAAGAAGACCTATTAATCTAAAACCAAAAAAAAAGAAAAAAAAAGAGGGAGATTCCCCTCCCACCAACCCTACTCCATTCTATTTTGATATCAGAAATCAAAGGGCTTCAAGGTTTTCCGGCCACCCTGATTGCACCGATCGACGGCGCGCTTCATGAGGCCTTCCACCTGCTCATTCAATGCATCATAGGCATCGGATGACATCATCATATTCTTGCCCCGGATAAAATCCGCGACTTTGGATTTCACGATATAGGTTTCGTTCGACATATTGATCCAATCCTCCCAATCTAAGCCCCAATCCCAACCATTTGCCGGGGCCGTAGACGGAGTATCAATTCCCAGACTATATAACCCTAGTCCCGTATACGGTCGCAAAACCACCTAAATAAGGCAATAAACGCAAGGAAGGAAAAACAAGAATTGCCGTCGGTTCGCCCATCACTCATCACGAGTCAGAAGAATGCATATCGTCATCCGGCATCAACGAATGGAAGAATACCCCTTAAATATGGAATTATTGCCTGACCCAAACCAGGATTCCATGATTAGGGACCCAACGCAAATTCAAAAAAAATAGTGAATCAGGCCGGACCAATAGGTTTGAAGCCGAACGTATCATAGTATTGGAGGACCTTGAACAAATACGCGGCCGCGATAAACAACACCACCTCGAGCACGGCAAAAATGAATCCCACCGCTAATCCAAACTGGAAACCAACCGCCAACGGAAGGGCAAAAAAGACCAATCCTAATCCCATACGCAACACCCGCTGACGCTGACGCTCCGTCTCCCCGGCAAGCTTTACAAAGACCCGGCGAAAAACAATATCGGATGCAATCCCTGCGAGGGTGCACAGTCCAAAGAAAATAGCGTTCGCGGAAGGACCCGTGACATCCACCAAATCGGACGCGGTCAAAATCACCCGATCCGCAAAACGATTAAAGGAATCCACGACCCGGCCCGGGATGACGATTCCCGTCCCATGAACGACGATGTCCCCATCCTCATTCTGGGTGACCAATCCATCCAAGGGAGGAATAATACCCCGACCTCCGCTACCACCACCGCCAGAATCCCCCCCCCCCCCCCCCCCCCCCCC
>JBBSWQ010000122.1:0-14851 GCA_038046225.1 archaeon | reverse complement strand
TCAGTTTCTCGGGGACGTGGGCGCGGTGCGTGTGGATGACGGCTTTGGGGAGCGATACGGTGTGCTTCAATGCCCTCAATGCCCGTTTGGCCCGGTAGAATCGTTCGCGGTGTTCCGGGTGGCGGAGGGGGTGGTCTTTTTTCGCCATGTGGGTTTTCGACCGGTGAGAGGTGGTCTTTTTGCTTGGTTTTGATTTATGTTTGGAACTCATGCTGGGAGAAAAATTTTGGGGTTTAAAAATACATTCCCTGGTTTTTCCTACATCCTCGAGGGTTTATTCGGGGGTTAGTTGGGGGAGTAGTATAGCCTGGTAGTATACCACCTTGGGGTGGTGGCGACCCCGGTTCAAATCCGGGCTCTCCCGTTTTTTCTTCTTTTTCGTCAAGTTATTCTTTTTTTCCATCCTTTTTGATGAACCTTTTGGGCAAAAGGTTCCGGTTTACAGACGGGCTCTCCCGTTTTTTTCTTCTTTCTATTCATAGGACGGTCGTTTTCTTTTTTTTTGATGAACGGTTGGAGACCCAGAGGGGGTATTTCTCCCCTACAAGTGGGGTGTTTTCTTTTGGGACCGGGGCGTATTATTTAAGGTGTCCGTTCGCATATGTCGTTCATATGCCGGTCGAGAAGGTTCCGAAGCTCGTGGGGATTACCGTGAAGAAGTCCGATGATCTTTCGGAGTGGTATACGCAGGTGGTTCAGAAGGCCGAGCTCGCGGATTATGCTCCCGTGCATGGTTTCATGATTATTCGTCCCCATGCCATGATGCTCTGGGAGGGGATCCAGCGTTTCCTAGATGCCAATATTTACCTTCGTGGGGTCCGGAATGCGTATTTTCCCCTCCTCATTCCGGAGTCCTTTTTTAGGAAAGAAGCCGAGCACGCCGCGGGTTTTTCCCCTGAAGTGGCGTGGATTGAGAAAGAGGAAGGAACGGAGGAGCGGCTGGCCATTCGTCCGACGAGCGAAACGGTGATTTGCGATTCGTTTTCCAAATGGGTTCGTTCCCATCGCGATCTTCCCTTGAAGCTCAATCAGTGGTGCAATGTCGTGCGGTGGGAGATCAAGATGACCAAGCCCTTTCTCCGTACGCGCGAGTTCCTCTGGCAGGAGGGTCATTGCCTCTATGCCACGCACGCGGAAGAGTGGCAGGAGACCCTGGATTATTTGGAGGAGTATCGCAAGGTCATGGAGGACCTCCTCGCGATTCCCGTCATTCCGGGGCGGAAGACGGATGGGGAAAAGTTTGCCGGGGCCGTCACCACTCTCACCGTTGAAGCGTGGATGCCGGACGGGAAAGCCTTGCAGTGCGCCACGTCGCATGATTTGGGGCAGAATTTCTCCAAGGCGTTCAATATTTCATTCAGTGGGGAGGATGAGAAGCCCCATTTTCCCTATCAGAATTCCTGGGGGATGTCCACGCGGACGATTGGGGCGGTCATCCTTGTTCATGGGGATGATAAAGGGCTGGTTTTGCCTCCTCGCTTGGCGCGAAACAAGGTCGTCATTGTTCCCATCCTGTTCGAGCAGACCAAACAGGTTGTTTTGGATGCGTCGCGGAAATTGGTCAAGGAGTTGGGGAAATTCAATGCGATCGTAGATGAACGGGAGCAGTATTCCGCTGGGTGGAAGTTCAATGAGTGGGAATTGAAGGGCATTCCCCTCCGTATCGAATTGGGCCCCCGCGACCTGGGGCAAAATCAATGCGTCCTGGTTCGGAGAGACACGGGGGAGAAGAAGATTCTCCCTCTGCATGGAATCGAGAAGGCCATTGAACACGAATTGGAGGCCATGCATCACGCGTTGTTCACGAAGGCGAAATCCTGGAGGGATTCCCTGATCGTGGATGTGTCCACGATGCGTGAATTCGAGCATGCATTGGAACAACGCCGAATTATCCGCATGCCCTTCTGCGGCAGTGTGGAGTGCGAAAAGGCGATCAAGGATAAGACCACGGCCTCCTCGCGCTGTATTCCCTTGAGCGAGAAGCCTATCAAGGGCGGGTTGTGCGTGCATTGCGGGAAATCCGCGGATTATCGGGCCTTATTCTCCAAGTCCTATTAATCCAATATTTTATTGATCCAATGATTTTTCCCACACCTCTGCCTTTTTTCCATCGATTTTCCGGGAATGAATTTTTTTAAATAAGAATCCGTTTTCGGCATACACTTTTTGGGCGCGTGCATTGGTGGATTGGACCAGCAGGAAAAGGGTTTTCATTTTTTTTCGCCTGGCCCATTTCTCCCCTTCTTCCATGAGGGCTTTCGCGATTCCTTTTCCTCGATGGGCGCGCGTGACCACGATTCCATTCAATCGCACGATTTTCCTTTTTGGATTGGTGATTTGGTATTCGGCAAATCCGGTGAATACCCCATTCGTCTCGCTCTTGAGGAATAGGAAATCCTTCCGTTGGATGCGCTGTTCGATTCGGTCATACTCCATTTTGGTGTAGGGGAAGTATTCCAGGATTAGGGGAAGGATATCTGGGATATCGTATTCGTTCGCGCGGAGGATGGGCATATTCCCGGAATGAGTTTTGTGGGGCTAATATTCTTTCCCTTTCCCGTCTGAGTCGGCGGCGATTCCCCTACGCATTCCCTTAACGGCTTGGAGGATCTTCAATCCTTCCGGAGTCAACCCATAGATGCTGATATTTTTCTCTCCCGGATTCACGCGTTTGACTAGGTTCGCCCGCGCGAGTTCTCCCAATGCGCTGGATACGGTTGGGCGGTGGGAATGGAGCCGCTTGGCCAGATCGGTTGGATTGTTTGGCTGGATGAGATTCTCCAGAATTTGGGTCCGTAGTCTTCCCCTCCGGACGAATGAGACCTTATCCCACATCCAGGGAGGGGTCGGTTATTTCGTTAAATATGGGCGTCCGAAAGAACGTAGGATTTTAAACGGGCGTGGGGTGTATGGGTCTATTGACCACGGGTTTAGTCGTGGGGGTGTTTGTTACATGAGCAAAAATGAATCGGATGTGAACGTGAATTGGAAGGATAAGACTGGGCCCTTGGGGAGTTTTTTGAAAAGCATGGGCACGGGTGCTGGGGCGTGTATCGGTATTTGTATTGGGGCGGTTATCATTGTTCTCTTGTTGACGGCCGGACTGTCTAATGATGATGGGCAGGCAGTTGTGGCGAATGGGGTTGCCGGCGCATCTGCTTCGGGAGGAAGTGCTCCTGAAGCCGAAACGGCTGTTTTTGGAATTGGTGAAAAATTTGTATATGATGGTGTGGCATACACCGTATTGTCTGTTGGGAAAAAAAGCGGTGTTGGGAGTTTTTCAACGGTGGAAGCCAAAGGGGAGTTTGTCATTGTTGAACTTGAAGTTGAAAACCAGGGCGTTGAAAGTAAATATGTCACCCTCAACTTGCAACTGGTAGATAATCTTGGGCGGAAATTTGACTCTGATTCGACTGCAGAAATCTATATCGGAAATGGATTCTATTTGGGTGAAAAACTTCAGCCAGGATTGCCAGTGAGCGGTTTTAAGGTATTTGATGTTCCGATGACTGCCACCGGGTTGAAATTGGAGATTAAAGGGAATTGGTCCTCTAAGGCGGCTGCATTGGTCGAACTGGGGTGATATTTTCCTGAAAATAGTCTTTTGCCATGCCCTTCCTGGGAGATGTTTTTCTTTCAGGGGGCATTCTTTTCCTTTGTGTGCTCGTTGCACGGGCATTTTGCTGGGTATTCCGTTTGGATATATTGTTAATAATTTTTTTTTACATGAGTGGGGTATTGGAATCTTCTTGATGATGCCACTTATCCTGGACGGGTTCATTCAAGTAGGATTTCACTACGAAAGCACGAATGTTCGTCGTTTGGTTACAGGAGTTGTGTTCACGACTGGGATGTTTCTTTTCATTCCAGAGCTAATGGCATTACTTTAATTTGTCTGATTTTCACCATATTCTTATTAACCTGTTAGTAATATGTATTTTGCATGAAAATGCTTTCCGTCCAGGTCGAGGATACGTTCGTCCAGGAAATTGATGAGTTGGTGAAGGAATCGGGAAAATATTCTTCGCGTTCTGAATTTTTGAAGGATGCTATTCGGAGGAATATCGAGAAGGTTCAGGAGAGCATGGTTTATCGAAAGAAATTTCGGGCTGCATTTAAGGAATTGGCCCGGAAAGCGAAAGAAAGAGGGTGGGATGGGCGAATGCCTACTCCTTCTGAAAGAGATGAAATGGCCCGTGAGTTTATCGCCAAGCATGGGATTATCGAAAAGTAGCTGGTTGGAATACTGGAATTTCCTGTTGGCGGGCAAAGTCCTTCATATTGAATGTCACGATACACGTGCATCCTGATTCAATGCTGGCCGCCACATGAATGGCGTCCAGTTGGTGGATTCCCAATTTTTTGAAGCGCAGGGTGAAGAGGACTTGATTGATTGGATATATTTCACTCCTTATATTTAGTTTTCCGAATGTTCCCAGTATTCCTTCCTCATTCATCCGCGTTATCTTCTTGACTTCATCCAGGAAAAGGGAAGAGAGAACAATGACATGGCCGCCTGCAGCCACTCGTTCAAAGAATTTCTCCGTTTCGATGAATAAGGCGCGCCAGTTGAATCCTATTTCGTCTTTGACATATGAAATGAACACATTCGAGTCCAAATATATCCGGGCCATTCCCCTGACGGTCCACGGAACTCATTTATATCTATGGAGAATTTTAGCCGATTCAGCGATAGAGTTTGAGGTGTGAAGTTAATTTATTGATTTTTCCTGCTTCCCCGACCAATACTGCGGCGTGATACGTGGCGGTTTCATTTTTTAACGATTGAATGGCCGTCACTAGTTCGTCATCGGCTCCCGTGTCGAACATCTCTTGGGGGTAGTCAATGATGAGAATGGATTCTCTTTTGGCGCGGTGGATGATCTCCTTAATTTCGTCCGGGGTTGCTTTGAGGATGATGAAGGGGTATTTGGAAATCCCCGCGTGGTTCTGTCCATCGGTATCCGTGATTATTTTTTGTCCCATCCATGATTCATCCGACGCGTGTCCGGCGGCGAAGGCCAGGTGTCCAAGGGCATTCATGGCTTTCCCTGGTGGCAATGCTTCGCTCAGGATGGCGACGATTTTTCGGGAGCGATAGTCGTAGGTCATATGGAAAAAGTCAGGATGGGGTCACAGGGATTCGAACCAACCTTTTTGCCAGGCAAAAAGCTTGACCAAAATGGTTGCGGGATTGTATGCAATCAACCAATTTCGAGATCAATGAATGAATTTCTCGATGGGGTCACAGGGATTTGAACCCTGATCTAAAGCTCTGGAGGCTCTTGTGTTACCAGGTTGCACCATGACCCCAACCGGGCAGTCCGACTAAAATGTGCATCGGAGGGATTATAACCTATAATGGGTTTTTTCGCCTCATATGCGATTGGTGTGGGTCGTTTTCGCCCTTTCCTTAATCCTGGTTCCCGCGTGGGGCCTCCAGGCCTTCGATGCGGAAAGCGCGCTTGTGCAGGGGAATTATTTGGAGCCCAATGAGAAGGCGGCCGTATTCAAATCCCTTCCCCAAAAGAGCGGCACTTCGATGTATTGGTTGGTATCTATTCTCCAGAATGATTCCCTCAAGACCATTATTCCAATCTCTGACAAGGATGGGAAACCGGTCGAGAAGGGGGTATTGCGCACCAATCTCATTTCGGCCAATCTCCTGGTGCAGCGATTATCCTTGTTGAAGACCCAGACCAGTTGGTTGGTGTCCCTTCCCACCGTGAACAAGCTTGAAGAGTTGGCCAATGCGGTGGAAAATGAGACGTTTGATGTGGATATCGTTTCCCAAACCGTCACGAATAATTCGCTGAAAGGGGATGTGGGGGTGTTGAAGGGAAAATTGGAGACCATGGCCGTTGATTTGAGGGGAATCGCAGGGGATATTAAGTCGTTGAGCGAGCAGGAGGTTTCCTTCCTGAATGTGTCCATTGACACCAGCATCGTGAATGGGGTGGGTTCCGCCTACGCCGATATTTTTTCTGCCATTGATGTGCAGAAAGATGCGGCGGCTGAGTATGATCAACAGGTCTCCAAAGTGAAGAATCAGATTGCCTCTGATTCTTCCTTGGATACGCAGACGAAGTCCCAATTGTTGGGGCTCCTTTCCCCATTGGGTGTTAATCAGTCCCTTTCGAGCGCTCTTTCCCCCTATGCGGATTCGGCCGCGGAGAATGCCCAGCGGGTATCTGTGGAGGTGGCGGGGATTCCTACCAAAGTGAGTGCATTGGAGGCCGAGGCGGATGCGCGAACCCTGCGCTCCCAGTCCTATTCCGTGTTATATGGGTTGGATCCCTCGTTCCAGAAATCCACGGGATTTGATTCCCTTTCCCAGGGGGTATTGACCCTGCTCGCGGAAGAGAATGGGTATCGCTGGAAGGATCAGGTCAATGTCCAGAATTTGCTGGGGGCGTGGGAGAATGCCGAGAATGCGTTCGCAAAAAAACAATATGCCACCGCAGCGGAATTGGGGAATAAAGCCAAAGGGTTGGTGAAGACCATTAAGGGGGCCGGTATTGAAGCGGAGGTGGATCCCTCCCAACAGGCCTCCGACACCCTCATCACGGGACTCGCCTACATCTTGGTGGGGGTCGCATTGATCGTGGGGGGTCGTACGCTCTTGCAATGGGTAAAAGCCCGGCAGGCGGAAGAGAACGAGTGAGGGCTTCCCCTCTCGTGTGGGTGAGTATCCTCACCAGTTGAATTCGATGATGTCGCCGTCTTGGACGATATAGTCTTTCGCGACTCGTTGTCCATCGAATTTGGCGCTTCCCCATACTTTAGCGTAATTGAAGTTCTGCACGATGTCCTTGTGCACGAGTCCCGCGACATCCAGGACATTTGATCCTTTGGCCACAATCAATGGGATGGTCGCGGCATCCTGTCCGGGCTTTTTGGTATACACGTATACTTTTTCTAACACCTCGAACAATAAATCGATGGCTATTTTTTTTTGTTCGGGGGTATTTTCCCAGGTATACATGACCATTCCTTTCTCTCGTTTCACTTCCGCGTGGTGGGTACTTTTCATGAGCACGATCATGCATCGCTTGTATTCCAATGTTCCATCCATCGCTTCCTCGACCGTTTCAATGGTGGTGGGTTCGCGGAGGATGACTTGAACATTGAACATCCCCTTAGCCTTGAGGTGTTCCACGAGTTGTTCTTGGGAAATTTTGAGGAATTCTTTTCCCGTGAGTGAGAACCCTGGGAATGAGGAGGGGGTCACGCTGATGTTGGGTTTTTTGCGGTTGAGGATGATTCCAGAGAGCTCCAATTCTTTCTTGAGCAATAGATACTCATTCGCCGCGTTCTGCGCGCTCACCACAAAAACGATGGCGTCGGCGTTGCGGATCACGGCGAGGACTTCCCGGCCGTTCATTTTTCCTTCTGCGCTTCCTTGGGTGATGGGGGGCAGGTCCACGAGCTGGATCTTGGCTCCCTTGAAATCGATCATTCCCACGTCGGGCAGGGAGGTCGTGAATTCGTAATCCCCCACGAGTCCGTTCAATCCCGTCATGGCATTGAAGAAGGTGGTCTTTCCGGAGTTGGGGACTCCTACGAGGACAATCTGCCCGGCCCCATCCTTCTTGACGGAGATGCTGGGTCCACCTCCCTTCTTGGATGACTGGGCCTTGTCTTTTTCAATTTCGAGTTTGATTCGTACTATTTTTTTGGTGACTTCGTTTTTGAGGTTCTCCGCTCCCTTGTGGGTGGGGGCTTGGCTCTTCATTTCCTCTAGGGCGGCTAATTTTTCGGCATTGGTCTTGGCCTGTTCGTATTTGGCCAGGGCATTGGCGTATTCGATGGATACATTGGTGGTCATGCGCGAAGAATATGGTCTCGAATTGGATTATTAATGCCTATCTAGATGAGCGCATTAGAATCGGCATTGGCGTCCCCCACGACGAGGGAGAAGTCCTCAGGGGTGGGGTTTTCCATTTCATTTTCATCCGCAGGGGCTGTTTCCACCGGGGCGGGGGGGTTCAACGTGGCCTCGATGAGGGCCTCACACCCTTCCAATTCGGGGTGTATTCCGCAGAGGTGGATGGGGAGGCTCTTCTGTCCCACGAAGGAGTACGTGCAGTCGATGATGAAGGAGGGCGTATACTTGAGGGGATTCCACGCCAGCCCATCCTTGGTGTTTTGGATGACCATCTGCTCCGCTCCTGAATTCTCATCCTGCACGCAGGATACGAATTCGTCCTGGGTTTCCGGGCTGTTGACCCCGGCTTCTTGAATGCAGGCCTTCATGAAGTCGATATCCAGGTTTCCATGGAATTGGGCGTTGAAATAATTGCATTCCGTGTATTCGTTGAGGTATCCCAATCGGTCCGCGCATACCGCTCCTTTATTTGTGGCGAGCGCATTTTGGATGTCCGCGAGTGTGGGTCGGCTGTACATGATGGGTCGGTATTCGATGGCCAATGAATAATATTCCTGCGTCAATCCATTGAGTATTTTTTGGGCTTCAATACAGGGCTTGCAGTCCCCATAATCCAGTTGGGCCGTGATGAGTATTTTCCCTTCCGGCACTTCACACGCGGTGGGTTTTTGGATGAACGTGAGGAGTTTGGGCTGTTTGTCCAGGAATTGTTCGGGGATGATGATCCATCCCTTTTTGGTCTGGAGGGGGTTGTTGACGAATTGTCCTTGGAGTATTCCTTGGATGGTTGTGTTTTGATCCAGTCCGGCCACTCCCACAAGTGCGGTGGGGACATATTTCAAATCGAATTCTTCCGCGAGAGCTTTTCCTTCTTCCGAGTGCAGGTCCACCGTGGTCAATTCGTATTGGACGTGGCTCTCATCCAGTTTGGTGAGAATGGTATTCGTCTTTGGGCAGAAGGTGCAGGTCGCGTCCACGAGGAGGGTTATTTTGACGGGAATGGGGACGGGTTCGGGCGGGTTTTCTACATGGGTGAGTTTGGTGAACACCAGTCCTCCCACAATCAATAGTACGGCTGCGAGAATGAGTCCGATGGCGACCGCCCTCCGTCGGTCGGAAGGAGCGGGGGGCGGGGTGGTTGCGGATTCCCCTTTCGTGTGTTCATGCGAAGGAGGATGAGTGTCTCCCGTTTTTTTTCCGGGATGTTTTTCCTTGTTTGAATGGTCATCCATGGGTTTTTTGTCCATCGAATGGCTTTAAAATGGGCATTATCGCACTCCCTGACGGAGGGGTATTGGATGGTCCAATGGGTCGATTTTCACACGCACATTCTTGATTCCCCTACCCTTGCGGGGATCCCGCCCGAATGTCGCTCCGCGGGAGTTGATCGTTGGCTCGTGAATAGTGGGGATCTCGCCAACTATCGTACATTTTCTTCTCTCTCCTCTTCGTTTCCTCCCGCCATTGTGGGATTGGGTTTTCATCCCGAGTCGGTTATTTCCATCCCTGGGAGTGATGTTCCCTCTTCCCTCGAAAAATTCTCTGCATTCGTGAAGGATGCTCCTTTCTTGGGGGAGACAGGTCTGGATTTTCTGTATGGGAAGACTCCTTCCCAGCAGGAGGCCCAAAAGAAGGTCTTTTCTCGTTTCATTGATTGGTCGATTGAGCACGATAAGCTCATCGTCGTCCATACGCGCCATGCCAAGCAAGAATCGCTGGACATGCTCGTGGATACGAATGCGGAGAAGGTTATCCTTCACTGGTTTTCGGGGAATGAGAAGCAGCAGAAACAGATCATCTCCCGTTCCTGGGTGGTGACGGTGGGCCCGACCATTCTTAATTCCCCGCATATGGATCATTTTATCGAGCGCCAGCCCATCGAGTTATTGGGATTGGAGACCGATTCCCCTATTCCCTTTGATGGGATTCCCTCCTCCCCGGCATGGATTCCTCGCGTGGCGGAACGGGTGGCCGGGATCAAAGGCCTTTCCCTTGAGGCGGTTGCGGAGGCCCAATTGGGGATATTTTCGCGTTTTTTTCCCGCTTTTCCTATAAACCCTTTTGTCGAATAATCCAATTATGTCGGTACTAACTCCCTTTCTCGTGGCCGGGGCCCTCCTCCTTTTCGGATTGAATGTCCTCGTCTCTTTTTTTCCGCGGAAGGAAAAGGTCAACGTGTCCTTCATTCCTCCCTCCCCTCTCCCCTCTTCCTTCCCGGATGGGGTTTCAGGGAATGAGGGTCCTTTCCGCGCGATTAATACCAAGCTTAAGCAATTGTTTTCCCGCCTCGAGGAATTGGAGTGGCGTGTTCAGGGGCTGGAAAGGGGTTCAAAGGCTGAAACGAAGGTGGCCGTTTCCGTTCCGGTGCGCCGCAAACGAAAACGGTCCCGGTGAGTACGTGATGGAGACGGCGGGTCCCCCTTCCCCGGGGACGAAGGAACCGTATTCCATTTCTCCCATGGATTGTCCCCAGTGTGGGAAATCCGCATCCATGGTTCAATGGGCGGAAACCATTCCCTTGTTTGGGCAGATGATGCTCCAGACTCTCTCCTGTTCCCACTGCGGATTCAAGTGGTCCGATGCCATGAGTCTCGAGTTCAGGGAACCCTGTGCATATGAGGCACGGATTCGCGGGGAGAAAGATATGCATATCAAAATTGTGCGCAATTCTTCTGGGACCATTGAGATTCCGGAGCTGGGCGTATTGTTGGAGCCCGGTCCCTTCGCGGAGGGATTCTTCACCAATATTGAGGGTTTTTTGGATCGCGTGGATGGGGTCCTCCGCCTCTTACTGGAGGGTGGGGACGATGCCCAAAAAAAGGGGGCCCGTGCACGATTGGTTGATTTGGAGAAGTGCCGTGAGGGAAAAACCCCTTTCACTATTCTCGTGCGGGATCCTTTTGGTGGGAGTGCGTTGATTGGTCACGGGGTCACGCGTATTCCGTTGTCTCCCGCGGAGGCATCCAAGCTCAAGAAAGGAATCAACTCCGCTTGATGTTCTCGTTTCACTCTTCCGAAACTGTGCGTAGGAATTCCTCGGCTTCATAGCGTAGGCGTTGGGGATTTTTGAGCGTGCGTTGAATCTCTTCATGTTTTTCGATGAAGTATTGGATGTTCTCCTGGTGTCTCTTCCAGACTGCTTTTTCCTCTTCAGGGGTGGGTTCACGTCCAATTTTTTTTTCCATCAATGCGAGGTCCTGGAATGTTCGCGCGTATTCGTATGACATTTGGAGGTAAAAATAGCGGGCACCCCATGTGAGGTAGTGCTTGAAGGATGTCAGGAAGTCCCGGGTCGGCCGTTTGGACCGCATTCGTTTGACCATCCGCTTCATCAATTGACGGTGATGTTTCTGCCATTTCCCTGCTTCGATACGTTCATCAATTATTTCACGCTGTGCTTTTTCGATGTGCGTGATTCTTCCTTCCAATGAGTGCCGCTGAAAGACGAACAGCCCTTCTCGCACCACCTTAACTCCAGGCCGGACCCTCTTGAGGATGGCATTCCGTTCCCTTTTTCGTTGCCGGATTTGAGCAGGGGTGAGAACTCTTCGCTTGGGATTCATTGGGGCCACTTCTTCCGGTTGAAAAACCGATGGATGAGTTCTCTCGCATTCGTTTCGATTTGTTTGCCATTCTGCATTACTTTCCTTTTTTGATCATACATTTTTTGTAATTTTTGGATTCTTTTATGGAATGGCCCCCACTCGTCTATTTTTTCATTAGCGGTTAACGGTTCGCCTCGCTGTATTTCGTCACCCGCAATTTTCAAATGGTAGAAATGATATTCTTGGGCAACTTGGAGCAAGAGCACCCGTCGTTCTCCTGAAATCTTTCTCCGTATCGCCATCAGGAGGAGTGGGGGGATGGGTTCATTGGGATTCGCCATCCTGTCGATGATTTCTCTCACTTCCCGATTGATTTCTTCCTGTCGTCGCATGACTGTGCGCATCTTTTCCGCTGTCTTGGTAATGCCATCCGTCACTACTTTTTCCCTTTTATTGGAATTCGTCATTCCTCTCGGAGGCCGTGTGCCGGCGGCGATTACGGTCAGGTATCGGGGGGATTTTCCTCTATTCCTTAGTTTTCCAGGTCTTGCGTTCATTCGTATCTCCGCTCTCGTTCCGCGTGTGTTTGGCGATGATGCTGGCCGCACTCACGCTGGGTTCGATGTCATCGGCTTTTTCCTGGAAGGTGATTCCCTTCATCCCTTTGCGCAAGGGTCTCCCATCCATGAGGGTCATACTTTGAGGGGCCCATTTTTCCTTAAGGGAGTGGAAGGCCTGTGCGATTTCCGCCTGGATATCGTTCATGGTCATTCCTTTTTTTCGCAATTCATCAATCATCCCTGCGCTTACTGACACGCGCATGTCCAGGAGGGCGTGTTTCGTGGCTTCCGTGTAGTGTGCGGAAATATTCACTGTTTTTTTAGAGTCACGCAATCCCCGTAAGGAATTGCGGTAACCCAGCACGCCTCCCACGACCAATGGTCCTGTTCTTTCCCCTCGTCCCACTTCGTCGATTCCGAAGACCAATTCATCGGTTTCCGTTCCCATCCAGGCGATTATTTTTTCCTTCACGCTTTTCTCCACGAGCGAATTCTTTGCTGTGATGACCATCTTCCCGCTCGTGTATACGGTGACTACGGCCTCTCCCACCCGGTGGCGGGCCTTTTCGTACGGGGACGGGGTGGGGAGGGATGGGTATTCCTCTAATCGTTGGAGGAGCAGGCGGGCTTCTTTTGGAGTGAAAGAGAGGGTCGTGGCCATGCGTATTCCATGGGACTCTTCCCGAGTATTTAATGCTCCTGCGCGGAATACTAGTTTGGGTCAGACGTGAGTTAATTCATCATCCTTGCGTCAGTCGGGGTTTACGTCATCATTCCCACTAGTTGAGCGTCGGATGGCTTCTAAAAGCTAATCAAAGGGCCTCGTCAAGGATACGAAGGATAGGATGGCCGCCAGGGAGAGATTGACCAGCAATGCGGTCGCAAGGATGGGCTTCATCGCCGCGAATGCGACCGGATTGAATCCCAGGGATTCGAGCATCGTGGCCAGGCTCCAGGCGAAGGCTTGGAGCATTCCAAACGAGAGGATAATCCAGTAGGCCCGGCTCTCTCCCGCGTGGGGGATGCTTTTCCATGCGAACCGGAAGGCGAACAGGAATGCCACGGCGCCGATGGTATCCATGAGGGGGATGAGCTCGTTCATCATTTCTCATCCCTCGTCAATCGTTCCATTCGTTTCTGCATGAACACTTGTTCTTCGTAATTGCGCTGGGTCCAATACAGGAAGAGGATTCCTGCCCCCATGATTCCGATGAGATGATAGATAATGTGGAACGATTCGTTTCCCGTGAGCAGTCCTACATTCATAGCGAGGATTCCAACCACCACCGCGGTGAAACCTGAGAACGACATCTTGGCGGAGCGGGAGGCCCGGTAATCCATAATCGCGGGGACATACCCTAATACCGCGATGAGAAGAACCAATAACTCGGCAAAGGGGAGGGGGTTCATGGACCCTACTCATGGCTCCCGCCTATAAAATACCCGTTTCCGGACCAGTCGTGGGGGGAGAACTGTTCGCAGGTGGTAGCGGGGGGATATTTCATCGTCCTTTTTGCAAAAGCCTGGGGAAAAACGAGTTGTGGCGCTTAGCCACAACTCTATATCGGGATCGAGGAACGAAACCCTCGATGCACACGGGAGGATTCGAACCTCCGAAGGCACTAAGCCACCGGCTCCTGAAGCCGGCCCCTTAGACCGCTTGGGTACGTGTGCATACTCTGATTGTGGGAACCAAGTAATTTAAATCGGTCATCCGTCCCACTCAATCTTTAGGACGTGCAGGGCCTCAAACGAGAGCTTGAGAGACCCTATTACGCGTGTCTTGAAGTGTCGCTTGTGCAAAGCGGCTTGGATGTTTTCGATACCATTCAATGAGGACGCGAGCAAGAGGCATATCCCCTTTTCCCCCAAGTGTTTGGGGAACTGGGACATGAAGCGGTTGATGACCTCCCTTCCTTTTTCTCCCCCATCCACCTCCATCCACTTCAATTCATCCGATGGAACATAGGGGGGGTTGAACACGATGACGTCAAACTTTCCCTTGATTCCCTCAAACAAATCCCCCCGCGTGCATTGCGCATGGGTGTTTGGGAAGTAGGTTTCAATCATTTTTGAGGTGGTGGCAATCGCGGAGGGATGGAGGTCAATCGCGTGCACGCGCTCGGCGCCCCCAATGAGCAATGCAGCGGTTTGAATACCGCTCCCGCATCCCATATCCAGGCATTTCTTCCCGCGCACGTTTTCACTTTCAATGGCATGCGCCAATAACCATGAGTCGTCGCTCGGGGCATATCCTTCGTCGGGCTTCTTGAATCGAATCGTTTCCAGTTTCATTATGTTATAGTGTCGCAAATCAACGCATTTAAATGAATTCATTTTCCTTCAGGGTTGCGTCCAAGAAAGAAGAAAAATAGACGCAAAAAACTTCCCATAGGTGTCAACATATGAATGTCTTTGCTTTATTTCACTCAGCCTCTGCTCGATTTGAAGAGAAAATATACGGAATCCAAGTGGGATTATCCGTATACGTGGGTCTCGTCCGGTCCTCGCTCCAGGAAAAAATACCCTTCCTCTCCCATCATCTTTGGGCGGCCGTGGGGATTTCCCTCTTCGTGGTGGTGGGGATCCAATCCGTGATCCTATTGCTGTCCCTCCTGTCGGCCTTTCTCTCGTTCCTGGGAAGCATCCCTTCCGCGTTTCGCCGGTTGATCGATCCCCCCGTGCGGGTGATTCACCCCCTTCCTTCTCCTCCATTGAGCGAGTAGGGATTGTGGCTTTTGAGGAAAAAAGACACGCTACATTGAAAAAATTCCCTTGGAAAAAGGCTGGGGGATTATGTTCGTCCCCTATACACCCGTGCTGGGATTTGAACCCAGGTCGAGGGCTCCGGAAGCCCT
>JBBSWQ010000121.1:0-5158 GCA_038046225.1 archaeon | reverse complement strand
AAAACAATTTTATACCAATTGGTTTTCTCCTGTCCTTTTCTGCTATTTTGGTTTGAATTCGTGCTTTCTTGCTTTCTAGTTTTGCCGCGCGCACTTCTCTTTTACCTATTTTGTCCGTGGCCTTCAGGATTTTTCGTTCCCAGCGGGGGAGGAATGTCCGCGTGAACTCCATATTGGCTAATTGGGCATTACTGCGGAGGGCCCTATTCATGGTTCCGCGCAGGGTGGGGCGGAAGGATGGCAGGGGGACTCGCGTGCGGGAAGCGACACCGGTAACAGGTGTCGGAGTCATTCTCGCTCGGTTCACGTTTGGGAGTACGGATATATGTCGGTTTCTTCGGGTTCGTGCGGTGGTTGCCATGAGGATGGAGTATCTGCGGTCCTATTTATTCCTTTCCCTCTTGGCGTTGCTGCCAGAATTCCTTTACTTTTTGGGGGGAATCCTGGGTGATGTGGTAGGTGTGCGTGGGGGGCAGGCATTCTTTGTAGTTTTCCCACGTGTATCGTTTGTCGAGAAAGACAATCGTCCCCACATCCGTGGGGGAGCGGATGACCCTTCCCGCGGCCTGGATGGCTTTTCCCATGGCAGGGTAGATGTAGCCGTAGTGCCATCCCTTATGGTATCGTTTTTCGTAATAGTCCACCAATGCCTGCGTCTCAATGTTCATTTCCGCGAGGGGTATTCCCACGATCACGACGCCCAATAATAGGTTTCCCGGAAAGTCGAGTCCTTCCCCAAAGCTCCCGCTCGTGCAGGCGAGCAATACTCCCCCAAACCCATGCGCGTGTTGTTTGAATTCGGTGAGTAGTTTTTGGGTGTCGTCCATTTTCATGTTTTCTTTCTGGAATAATAATTGCCTCATCGTGTGGTCTTTCATCTTTCTCCCAATCGTGTCCAATAAGTTGAAGGAGGGGAAGAATACCACCGAGTTTCCCGGTATTTGATTCACGATCTTTCCCAAATCCTCGGCCATGCGCAGGTAATTCGTCTCGTTTCGTTCCGTGAATTTGGTCGAGTGCTGGGTGTCGATGAGGTTGAGTCTGTTTTCTTTGGGGAATGGGGAGGCGTAGAATCCGGTTTGTAGTTTTTCCGCAGGTATTCCTAACACATCCCCATACATGGCCGTAGGGTGCAGGGTTCCTGACATGAGCATGCAGGCATGCATCTTTTCGAGGATGGGTCGCGTGATGGTTTCCGGGTCGAGGGAGCGGAGGGTGAGGGAATAGTCTCCTCCATATTCCCATTTTTTGAGGATGCGCGCATACCCTTCTCCTTCATTTCCCCATTTCTCGAAGAATTCTCCCACACTCAATAATACGGATGATTCTTTTCCTGATTTTTCGAGGTAGGATACTCCTTCCGTTTGGCACCATAATCCAAAATCTTCCCAGTTCTCGGTTTTTCCCAAGAGCATGGTCTTCCATTCCGGGGTTGGTATGAGTCGTTCGTTCGTGGGGAGGGCGTTTCCTTCTTTTCGGATGTTTTCTTCGATGGTGGTGAGGGTCTTTTGCATTTCCTCGTTGCGGAGGAATTGGGCTTCATCTTGTGCTTTTTGTAATTGTTTGGTGGTCAGGCTTCCCGTCATGAGCCCCCTCACCCTTTCCGGGAGGTTGTGGGCCTCATCCACAATCAGGATGCAGTTTTCGGGTTTCTTTCCCAGCTTGGGGAGCACGAGCTCGGACACGGTGGGGGAGAACAAGTGATAATAATCCGCGATGATCACGTGGGCTTTCTTGGCCAATTCCATGGATACCTCATACGGGCATAATCCGGCCGGGACCCCTCCCGCTGTGAAGTCGTCCGCGTTCTCTTTGATTTCGGCCGCGGAGTGGATCCCGCTCATATGTTCCGTGAATGCGGTCCGATAGATTTTGGCCTTTTCTCTCTGGAGGGGGGTGTATCCCCGGGCGTTCCCATAAAACGTGCATGCTTCTCCTTCTCTTTTTTTCTTGCACCATTCATAGAAGGTCCTTCCTTCCTTGTGCATGACTTGTTCATCCAGACACACGTGTTTTTTTCCCACCAGGTCCACGGCGCGTAGTTTGAGGTTGAATTTCTCATTGATTCCTTTCAATACCTCCAATGCGATGGCGTGCTGAGCGTTCTTGGGGGTCAGGAATAGGATGGTTTTGGGGGGATCCGATTTCAATGCCACGCTCAGGGCGGCGCTCAGGCTCGCATCGGTCTTTCCCAGTCCGGTTTCAGCATGCGCGAGGAATATTTTTCGTTCCATAAATGCTTTTTCGGCATCCAGGATGAGTTTTTCCTGTCCTTCGCGGGGATTCTCATACCGGAATGGGATGTGGGACGGGAGCATGGAGAGAAGGGACGGGGAATGGTTCTATAATCCCATTCTCGCCCCTCCGCCGTGTCCCTATGAATCAACGCATGAGGGGCGGAATTTTATATAGGGCCTTCCCCTCTCCCTGGTATGCCCACGCTGATCGATGTGAATGCGCCTCCCCTCGATCGTTCCGTCCGGCGCGTTCCCACTGGTATTCCGGGTTTTGATGAATTGATTGAGGGGGGCTTTGAGGAGCGCACCAACACCCTGGCCGCCGGCTATGCGGGCACGGGGAAGACCACGTTCGCCATGCAGTTTCTCTATAATGGCGCCCTCAAGTGGAATGAGCCTGGGGTCTATTTGAGTTTTGCCGAGAGCAAGGAATCCATCTATCGTCACTGCACTAATTTTGGGTGGGATTTCTATTCCCTGGAACAGAAGGGTCTGGCGCGTCACTTGTTCTATAAGGCCCACCAAGTCAACAAGCTATTGGAGGAGGGCGGGGGCACCGTGCGGGATGCCATTTCGGAGATTGGGGCCAAGCGCTTGGTGATTGATTCCATTACCGCGTATGGGCTATTGTTTCGGGATGATTATAAGCAGCGGGAAGCCTTGTTGTTGTTCTTTGAGATGCTCGTGAAGTGGGGGTGCACCTCCCTCATCATTGCTGAACAATTGGCAGGGGTCGTGGATGCGCGGGCAGGGGAAATAGGCTTTCTCACGGATGGGATCATCCAGTTCTCGTATTCCACGAGCGACAGTGAGGTGGATGGGCGCATCCGCAAACACCAGTTGGAGATCCTCAAGATGCGGGGGACGGATCACTATAATGGGGTCGCCCAGATGACCTTCACGAAGCAGGGTCTTTCCGTGCGTAAGACGACCCAGGAATAATATCCCCCATTCTCCTCTTCTATCATTTTCCCTGCTTAATTTTTCGCGCTATAGCAAAAAGCCTAATTATTTGAACATTTGGCGGGCTTTTTGCCTATAGCAAATTGTTCAATAAAAGTGCAGGAACAAAACCAATTTGCTATATCCTTAAATCCCTCCCGTGCGTATTCCGTGCTACCTATGTCCATTGTCCGTGTCCCGGCCTCCTCCATTCATTCCCTCCTCTCCCCCTCCGAGCGGGAGGCGCTGGGTTTTCCCTCCTCGGGGGAATTGGAATTCAAGAAGGGGAAGGGGGAGTGGATCCTCTCCCCGCCCGGGCTCCCCCTTTCGCCTCTCCATTCCAAGGTCCTCCGCCTCATCCAATCGCATCAGGCGCATGAGTTGATTGAGGGTCGTTTCGAGGGATTGTTATCCGCCGAGGAATTGCACGCGTTTGAGGAATTGAAGGGCTTGGGGAAAGTGGTAATCTATAAGAGCAATCCCCGTTTCGACAAAGGGATTTATCGCGTCGCAGGGGAAGGAAAAAGTTCCCCGGGTGCGGGAATGCCTCCTTCCCCCTCTCTAGTGGAGCGTCCCATGGATGAATACTCCCTCGTCGGGGATGGGTTCCAGGTCTTGCGCACGGAAGGGGCGGCCAAGGCGGCATCCTTCGATCTTTCCGAGCGTATTCGGGGGGGCGAGGTCAAGGGAATCAAGTCCTTTGATGGGTTTTATTATTTGATTGAGAACGCGCTCCTTCAGAAACACTCGGAGCGCATCCTGGGGTTGCTCTCTTCCCAGAAGAAGGCCGATCTTCCCACCATTGCTTCCGCGGCGGGCATCCCTATCCTCCTCGCGCGGATTGTGGTGGAATTTGCCAAGGAAGAGGGCAGTGTCATCGAGAAGCAGAAGAATATTTTTTTCTTCGTTGGATAGTCGGTGAAATCCTCCCATGTCACGCATCCTCATCCCTATTCTTTCCCCCCACGATGCGCATCCCGGTTTTGTGGGGCGTGCCGTGGCGGATGCGAGCGTGGTATACGTGTTGTTGGTCCTGGATTCTCGTTCCATTCATTCCCATTTTGGCTTCAAATCCACCGAGATCATGAAAGGGAGGGATGTCGTGGAAAAGGTCAAGGAGGAAGTGAAGCGACACAAGCGGATGTGCACGGATATTTTGGAATGGGGTCCCCTCCTCGAGAAGATTGCCCAAATTGCCGAGATGAAGGGGGTGGATGCGATCGTCCTCCATAATGGGGAGAACAATCCCTATTTCGCAACTACTGCGGATGACATTCGGAAGCTCACACGGATACCCGTGGAGGTAGTGGACCTTTCTCAGTATTCTACGAAATGAACGTCCTCGATGCGTTGACGGTATTTATCCATGTCCTGATCGAATTGTTCGAGGAATGCGTTCATCTTCTCCACGGCTAATTGTTTGATTTCTGCCGAGAGCATTTTTCCCGATTCGTAATCGTCGTGGATTTTTTTCAATTCTTTATCGCTCTCAACGAGGTGTTGTTTCAGCAATTCATACACCATATCCTTCTCGATGACCGCTCCCAACTTTCGTTGTTCTTCCAACGTGGCCCTCCCTCCCGTGTAGGCGGAACGGATGACCTTTTCGGCGATTTTTTGATCTTCGGGAATCATGATGCTTCCTTTGGGATTGGACTTGGACATCTTGATTTGTCCGTCGAGGGAGGGCATATACTTGTGATAGAGGGACGAGATGGGCATGAATCGTCCCGTGGATTTGATGCGGTTGAGATAATCCCTGCATAATCGGATGTGGGGCTCTTGATCGATTCCCACGGGAATGATGCCCGTCATCGGCTTGCCATTCCGTTCCTGGGGGTATATCATATCTCCTATCTGCGTCACGGCCGACATGATCCGTCCGGGATCCGCATTCCCATACACTCCTTTGAATTCGTTGAGGGTTATTTTTTGGGCCGCCTCGAAGGCCAATTTGGTCACGGTGCGGTTCTCGGATT
>JBBSWQ010000120.1:0-3935 GCA_038046225.1 archaeon | reverse complement strand
CTCATGCTCCCGGATCGGTCGAATACCATCATCATATCCACGGCCTTCCGTGCGCCGGTATTCGATGTCACGGCGAGCGTGACCGAAATATTCTGATCACACGTCCAGGGGCCGGCGGGGGACACGTTCACATCGAACTCGATATTGAGATCGGATGATTGGAAGGAGGCGGGAAAATAGGGTTGCCCGTCTTCCAGGGGGAACCACTCTCCTTCCGGGGATAGGGATTGGGTGCACTGCGATGCGGGCTGCTGCTTGAGAAAAATCCTCCGCCCATGAATGAAGGGAGCATTCTCGGGAAGGGGAGTCCCGAACGTGATTGATTGCGCGTTCGCGTCGGGGAAGCAGGATGAGAAATCCGGTTCATCCCGGCATGCGGTGATGTCGACCGGGTACCCGTTCATCTCGAGGAGCAATTCATAGGATTCGGGAAGGAGGGAGGTTGCCCTGTCATGGATGTTCTGGAGCGTGACTCCAGAGAAACCGTTCGTATCTATTTCCCCGGCCACGAAGCCGGAGTGGTCCAATGCCACGAAGACATCGTCCACGTATTGATCGGTGATCCGGCGTCCCTCCAATTCCGTCGAATGGGGATTGAAATCGCTAATGAAGACAAGGATTCCAATAACAAGCACGAGCGCGAGGATGATGTCGGCGGAGAAGGCGAATCCCCGATTTGGGGGAAAACGGGGGAAGGAGTCAGGGGTCATAGAGGGTTAGGGTGAATGTGGTTTCCACCCCATTGATGGTCACCAGTCGTTGGACCACGCTCGTATTCTTATTCGCGGGGGGTTCGATTCCCGTCTCTAGATCGACTCCTCCTTCGAGTGCGAGGTGGAATTCGTAATAGGGGATACGAAGCAATTGTTTGGCGGTGGCATATTCCAGGTTTCCCATGTTGATCAACGCCACCACTTTTTGGGGATTCAGGACCCGGTCCTTTTGGGCGAGGCCGATCTGCTGAATCTGATTCGTGTCCTCAATGGTTTCCCAGTCTGTGGGAGTGCCGGGATTCTTGATGATGAATTCGGCGAGGTTGGAGGTCAATGCATCGAGCGTCCTCCGGTCCAGTCGGTCTTGAGCATCCTGCTGGATGGATTGGGAGTAATAATAGAGCCCCGCGAGGAGAATGAAGAAGAGGAATGTGGCGAGGATAAGATCCGGGAGGCTGGCTTGGGCATCACGCATGATTCATCCCTCAAACGTCACCATGACGACCGTGTCTCCATTCGGATTGACCAGTGTCGCCGTTGTTCCCGGCGCGTCCCAGAGGGGTGTTTCCTGGTTCAAATAGATAGTGCTCGTGCTGGAATCCCCTTCCCCCGTGTACACTTTGGCCGAACCATCCAGGATGTAGGGCGCGGGGAACGTGATGATGAGGAGGCCGTCCTTCAGGAGCGAAAAACCGGATAATTCGATGGATTGGAGAGAGGTGAATTCGATGAATTCTTGCGAGAGCTGTCCCTCATCGACTTCTGTTTCGGAGATGACCATCAAGGGGTTTCCCTCCGGACCGAATCCGGGGTTGGTGTACCCGCATTCCTGGCTAAAATAGAGGAGGATGATAGTGTAGGCGCACGCGGTGTCGCAGTAATGGTTTTCCCACACCTTCGTAGTTCCGTCGCAGGTGAATGTATCCGTTCCACATGCGTCTTCTTGGCAGGAAACATTTTCTGATGGGATGGACAATTCGCTATCCGCGAGAGTCTCTTCCTCATCCGTCGCGGGAGTGAAGGAAGAGGATTCGGTGGCCCACACGCGGTCGAACAAGGAGAGGTAGGGATTCGTCTTTTCATCTTCACAATCTACGCGGATGGTATCGGGCTTCTGTGCATATACTTGGGGATCGCTCCCCGATACGACGATGGATCGGTCCACGATGATGAAATTGGTCGCGATGAAGGGGGATACCTGCTTCACCCGGATTCGGGCCCCCTCGAGAAAGAATTGCGGGTTGAGCGTGGAGTCCAGAATCAGGTTCACTTCCACCCCCCGCTGAATGGCGGCGCGGAGGCGGTCGCGGAATTCTTTGGGAGCCGGAGTCCGGAGAATCGCATCGATTCGGAGGGAGGCCGAGTCCACGTGCGTCATTATTTTTTCCAGGCAATCCGTGGTACTGCAATCGTATTCGTGCGTGCATTGTTGGAGCGCGGCTTCCTTGGCCGCACGCACATCCGCGGGTGGCAGGAATAAGGTGGGTTGAGGAGGATTCTCTGCCGGAGGGATAACGGGTTCTTCCGCGATGGGGAAGAAGAGGATGAGCAGGGCGGCCGCTCCAATAATTGCGAGGGGAGCCACCAGCCATTTGAGTTCGAACTTGAAAGATAGTGCGTTTTCGTCGTCCGTCATCCGCCCACCACCAGGTTGATGTTGTCTATATAGATGTCCAATCCCTCCGTCGAAGCATCCCAGTCGGCGAGCGCGGACCCGATCTCGATGTAATAGGTTCCCGGTCCCGTGATGAGGGGGGATACGTCTTGATTGAAGAATTCGGTGGTGTCGTGGGGATCGTCCATCCACCACACTTCATTCGTGGGGTCGGCGTCGTTGTCTCCGGTGTCCAGATTGCTTCCGAGATAGGCCATTCCTCCCGCATTCCCGAATCGGATTTTGACCCAGGCCTCTTCTCCATCGTCCAGGTCGTTTCCCGCTACCGCATCCGTGTTCACGATGTAGATAAAACTCAAATTGGCATCCGCCCCTCCCGCGATCAATCCATACGTGTCCGCATTGAGATCGAATTCGATCCCATAGGCCCCACTCACGATCGGTCCGAGGGTGGAATTATCGTCGGGATTGGATGGAGACCCCTGGATCGTTCCCCCGAGTCGTATTTCCAATCGTTGGGTCGCAGGCACGTTGCTGTCGGTGATGATTCCATCCAGATTGGGATCAGTGTTGAAGAGCGTGGATGAATTTAGTATCCCCCCATAGTGGTTGCGGTTCCAGTCCCATCCGTCATTTCCCTGTTCAGCACCAAATGTATTGGCGGTGCTATTCACGTCCGTGGCGAAATCCACGGGTGGGGGAACATCCAGGGAGTGATCCCATAAGTCGAGGGGGATTCCATTCTGGGTGTAATCCACATCCAGCCGGGCGTAATCGATGGATATGGTGTGACCCGATCCGGCGGGTTCGTAGGTCATCCGTATACGTGCGTTGTTGACGAGATTCCAGTCGGATAGGCACCCGGAGAGGTTGGGCGATTCATAATACGTTTCGGTGAAGCTCGGCGTGTAGGATTCAATATTCACCCATCCGGCGCCATTGTGGCATTGCACCATGGAGAGGTTTCCCCCCAACCCTACGTGATAGGATTCGAAGTGCTTGATGACCACCCTCACGTCCGTGGGTTGGTTGGCGCTTGTCAATCCGGCGGATGCGAAACGAAATTCCACATAGTCGGTGTCGTACGTCCCATTGTCGGGGGAGACCGCATACGAGGTGTCATCCGCGAGGATTTCAGAATACCATGTTTCTTCCTGATCGTCGATGAGCAGGAAAATTAATTCCGATTGGTCTGCATTCGAATCCGGGGATCCTACGGCTGGGGCGAAGGGGGAATAATTCAAATCGTTCGTGAAGAGGACCGTCCCATTGATGTCGAATGCACGGACGAGACCAGCGTATAATTGCGTGTTCGATGCCGTCCCCAAGTAGGGGCAGAAGATGTCCCCCACGAGAATGAAACCATTGACCACATTCATGTCCAGGGCCGCCTCGAACTGGGTCTCGGAGTAGGGAGGATTCGAACTCATGTACGTGATGATGGACGAAACTTTCGTGCAGACTTCCAATTCGAGCGTGTTCGCTTGCGCCGAGGAAGATTGAATCCGGACCTGTTCCATGAAGAGAAAAACAATCATGAAGAGGGAGAGGACGATGATAGCCGCCGTCAGGTATTCCACGGAAACCTGTCCCCGGGATGGAGGAAA
>JBBSWQ010000119.1:0-3825 GCA_038046225.1 archaeon | reverse complement strand
TTCCGGGATCGTGGTTCCCAATGACACTAGGGTAAGTCCGATGACCGCGGGTGCTATTCCGAGCGTGTGCGCAATGGTGAGGGATGCTTCCACGAGGTAATGCGCGCTTATCACGATGAGGAGGATTCCTCCGAGGAACGTTCCAATAATTCCGGATAAGTCCTTTTGTCTCACCACTCCATCTTTTGGAGATGGGAGTTTCTCTTTCATGACGAAGAATACATAGAATAGGAATACGGCCAGGAGGACCAGTCCCTCCATCGTGTGGGCCGTGACGTTCAGGAGGAGGATGAGAGGAATCAGGCTGATCAGCAGGAGCATCTCGGCACTATCCACGATGTGCTTCCGTTCAATCCGTATTTTTCGGTAGGCCGTCGCCGTCCCGATGACGAGGCAGATGTTGGCGACCGTGCTTCCGAGGGCATCCCCCACTCCTAGTTCGGGTTCTCCTTCCATTGCCGAAATAGCAGCGACCATTAAGTCGGGGAGGGATACGAATATGGCGATGACCACGAATCCGAAGGCGAGGCGGGATATTCCATAGTGGTCGGATAGTCGTATCGACGAGTCGATGGTCCACCGGCTCGCCTTGACCATGACCAGGAGGGCGGCCGCGAAAATGAGGTATTCAATCACGCGGGTTCCCTTCGGTGGTGATCAGCAGAACTCGCACTGATGGTTCTCTTTCTTGGTCTCTTTCTTCTTGGTGTCTTTCTTTTCGGGCATTGGGTGATCCCCTCCATCGATGGGCTGATGGGGGAAGGAATCGCGCATTTTTAATCCTTATCCACCTGATTTTTTTTGGATTGTTTCCCCTTGCGGGGGTATGTGTATGGTGAAGCGAACGCCTCCAATGAAGAAACTGGATATCGGGGACGAATCCGTGGCCGTCCATCATCTCTTGGGTGGGAAGCTGGGGACGTTCAGCAAGGTTCCCGTGAAGACGTCCCACGATCTCTCCATCGCCTACACTCCGGGCGTGGCGAAGGTTTCTCAAGTGGTCGCAGCCGACCCAAGTCGGGCGTTTGATCTCACGCTCAAGAAGAATGCGCTCGCCGTCATCAGCGATGGGTCCAAGGTCCTGGGTCTCGGCAACCTCGGGGCGTATGGAGCGATTCCTGTCATGGAGGGGAAGGCCGTTCTCTTCAAGGAATTAGGGGGCATCGACGCGTTCCCCATCTGTTTATTGACGCAGGATTCGAAGGAGATTATCTCCATCATTCGAAATATTTCCCCCGTTTTCGGTGCCATCAATCTGGAGGATTTTGTCGCCCCCAAGTGTTTCGAAATAGAGGCCGCGCTGCAGGACTTAGGCATCCCCGTCTTCCATGATGATCAGCACGGGACCGCGGTCGTGGTGTATGCGGGTCTCTGGAACGCCTCCAAAGTGGTGGGGAAGGAATTTGCTTCTTTGCGTGTCTGCATCAATGGGGCCGGGGCTGCGGGGAATGCCATTGCGCGCATGCTCAAAGGTATTGGGGTCCCGCCGGGTTTTCCTTCCGTGAAAGAAGTGATTCTCTGCGACTCTAAAGGCATCGTGGATCGTTCCCGTGCCGACCTTGATCCTGCCAAGAAAGAATTGCTCGCATTCTCCAACTCCGCGCATATGCGCGGGGGTCTCCGCGAGGCCGTGATGGGAATGGATGTTTTCATCGGCGTCTCGGTCGCGGGGGCATTGAATCCCGAATGGATTGGGAGCATGGGAAAGAATCCCGTCATCTTCGCTCTCGCGAACCCGGTCCCTGAAATAATGCCGGATGTCGCGAAAGGGGCGGGGGCGAAAGTGGTGGCCACGGGTCGTTCGGATTTTCCCAATCAAACTAATAATGCACTGGCGTTTCCTGGAATTTTTCGCGGAGCCATGGATGCCCACGCTGTGCGCATCACGGAAGGGATGAATATGGCCGCCGCCCTCGCATTGGCAGGGATGGTCGATTCTCCTTCTACTGATCAAATCCTTCCCTCTCTCTCTGATCCGCGCGTGGCGAAGGTCGTCGCATCCGCGGTGAAGAAGCAGGCGGAGGCGGAAGGGGTTGCTCGCCGTTAATCATTTCTTTCTTTTTTATTCTGACTCTTGGTCGGGTTTCGTTTCTGGTGGGATGTTTTTCTCTTCTGTTTTCCTTCGTTCCAATTCCTCTCTTCCTTTTTCGGTGAGGATGAGAATATTTCCCCTTCCTTTCTTGATTTTCTTGATGAGCCCATAGCTCTCCATCTCCGAAACCACCAATGAAACCTTGGCCTCTCCAATGTTGATCATGGATCGGAGTTCCTTCTGCGTGAGTCGGTTTCCTCCCCGCTTGAGGTCGTGCAGGACTTCGAGGGCGTATCCATCGAGCGTGAATCCTTGATCCAGCGCAGGTGGTTCCTTCGCCTCTTCCGTTCCATTTGTCTCCTCGCTGCTCGTTTTCTGATACCGCGCCCGCGTATTCCGTCGGGCATCCATTACTGCGTATACAATCCCTCCCATCACGATGGCGAGGAGGATGAGCCAGGGCCCTGGTCCCTGCCATAACTGTTCCGTCCATGAGGGCGGGGGTTCATCGTCCGGGAGC
This sequence comes from archaeon, assembly GCA_038046225.1. Classification (GTDB taxonomy): domain Archaea; phylum Iainarchaeota; class Iainarchaeia; order Iainarchaeales; family VGJJ01; genus VGJJ01. The sequence goes on along the minus strand of JBBSWQ010000119.1, from coordinate 1,273 downwards.
GGGTCGTCGGGCACGTCTCCCACGTCGGGGAGGAGAATGAGGTCCACGGTGTAGGTTCCTTCTCCCTTCACTTCCAATAGCTGAGTGGCTTCCAGGACAACGATTCCTTGTTCGAGATATGTTCCCTTGATCGTGTAGTTTCCCACCGGCACATTGAATGAGTAGGTGCCGTCCTTCACGAGCACGGTTTGTTCCGGACTCGTGTTCAGTGTCACGATGGTGTTGGGCAGGGTCTCCAGACTCAACCCGTCATAGGTCGTCCCAATTATGGTGGCCGCATGCAGGGTCGGGGCGAGGATAGTTAATAGTCCGATGATGAGCAGGGCGCGCTTCATGCAGGACTACTCTCCTTGTTTTCCTTATAATGACGAGGCTTTATCCCGTATTCTTCCTCGCATGCACGTACGATAGTCTCCCTTTCTCTCTTGGATGGGATAAAAACCGTCCTCTCGGCGGTGGCAAGTATTATTTTAAATGCGGGTTTCGGTGAGTAAGGGTATGCGCACCCCCATTGGAATCCTCCTCATTCTTCTCCTCTTCTTCTCATTGGGTTTCTCGGTCCACGCAGCGGAAAGAATTGAGTCGCGTTCCCCGGTTTTGGCCACTGGTCTGGTGGCGGGAAATGATTCACTTCCCCTGGGATCGGGGGATCCAATCCTTCCGCTCTCCGTTCGCGGGGCAGAAGCCTCTTCCTTGTCTAGTATTTCGATTACCGAGAAATCCACCGTCAGTGTGTTGGAGCGCGAGCGTGCCGCCTATCAGTCGGTGCGTTCTCGTCTCTCGAATGCATCCGCGGCGGAACAATCAGGGCTCCGTTCCCAGCTTTCCATCCAGCGTCATCGTTTCCTTCTTGCGATTCTCAACCGGCTGACCGTGATCTACCAGCGGGCCGATTACGTGGTCGCGCGCACGGAATCTTCTCTCCTTCGCCTGGACATCCTTCATGATCGCCGGGGGGGCGTATCCAATTACTCTTCGCGTTTTCATTCGTTGCAGCAGGAGTCCGCCTCTCTCCGTTCCCGCTCTGACGAAGTGGCTCGATTGTTAGAATCGTGCCCCGGTCTCGTGGACCTGAATTCCTGCGTCCGGGAATCCCGGGATGCGCTTTCCTCCCTCTTGTCGGGAATCCCTCCCTATTATTCGGCGTATCGTGGGTTGGCGGCCGATGTGCTCTCTTCTTCGTGAGCCGGTCTATATCCTATTTAATCCCATTCTCTCCTATTCCATTTATTCATGAATCCTATTCGTAATGTCATCATCATCGGCGGGGGCA
>JBBSWQ010000118.1:0-6643 GCA_038046225.1 archaeon | reverse complement strand
CCAAACTGAATCGGAAAAAGTTCAACGCATACTTTAAACGATTTCCACCGCGTTTTCAAAAAAAATGGAAGGGCAAATTATGATTGAACGTGAAACGATTGAAAAATTGGCCAAAGTCTGGAACGCCAAACCATGGCAGCAGGAGAAGCATTATCTCCAAAGCGCTATCCTATCGCAATTGGGGGATTTTCCACTCGTTTTCAAAGGGGGAACCTACTTGTGGTTTTTTCACGGGCTGGAACGATTTTCGGAAGACCTCGATTTTACGCTAGATGGAAAATTTCCTGCGGATATGAATAGAAAAGTTTCTGATGGGTTGAAGTTACTGGAAATTACGCACACTATTAAAGTCACTCAGGACAATCCGGTTGGTTTTTCATTCCGCATAAGCGCAAAAGGACCGTTATACAAAAACGAAAACAGCCTTTGTCACGTCTATGTAGAAATCAGCAAGCGCGAAAACATATTGGACGATACAACTGCATTCGAAATCATTAACTCTAACTACCTGATTCCATCCACAATCATCAGAGGAATGTCTCTACAGGAAGTTGCGGCCGAAAAAGTGCGTGCAATCATGTCGCGCGAAAAACCCCGCGACGTGTATGACCTCGCTTTCCTCATTAAAGAAAAGAAGATTCTTTTTGATGAGAAATTCATTAACCATAAAATGGAATATTACAACGAAAAATTCGACGAAAAAAAGTTTATGAAAAAACTGGAGCAGAAGCGAAAAGACTGGAAAAAAGAAATGAATCAAATCATGCTGTCCAAACTCCCACCATTCGATGACGAATTGACCATCATTCGAAAGTGGGTGCAACCATAATGTGCGACGAAACGATGTGGATTCCGGGAATCATACTATTCATGAATGCGCCCGTCAAATGGTTTGAACGGGTTACCCGAGAGCCCTCGATGGGATTTGAACCCACGACCCCCAGTTTACAAAACTGGTGCTCTGCCGCTGAGCTACGAGGGCGGCATTCCTACTATCTGGATTCCGGGTCGAAAACCCATATAAAAGGCGGTTTTGCCCCATTCGGGAATAGCGTGCTTTTATGCCTTTTCAAGGGAGTTGATTGTATGGAAGCCATCCCTTCTTCGCCCATTCACCCTCCCGCCGGGGCCGTTTCCGCGTGCCAAAAGTGCGGGGAGTGCTGCCGCCGGTATGCCATTTCCGCCCTTCCCCATGAGTTGGAGCGCCAGGCCAAGTTTTTCAAAATGGGGGAAAAAGAATTCATTGGGGTGTATGGTCGGATCCTCCTCCAATTCCTCCCATTCCCTTCAGCCGATCACCCTCTCGCGATGCACGTGAGCATGATTCCAAAGTCCACGTATGAGCAGTTGAAGCGCAATGGGTTCACGGGCGATTATGCCATGCTCCTTCCCATGATTGGTTTCAAGAAGGAAGAATACTGCGTCTTTTTCGATCCCAAATCCTTCGGTTGCTCCATGCATTTGGTCAAGCCCATGCAGTGCACCCTTTTCCCTTTCACTTCCCTCAATGATAATGAGGAGTATTCCAAAGCCTATGATTTCTGCGAACAATCCCAAATCCTCTCTCCCACGCACAAAACGAAAGAGATTCAGTCTTATCATCGACAGGAGTGGAAGACGTTCTTCGACAAGGTCGCATTGAAGGGATTGAAGGGCGGATACGATCACTGGCCCGGGGAAGGGGACGTAATCCACAATGGAAAAATCATTGGAAAGATAACCCTTCCCAACCTCCACACGTTGATTGAATTGTCCCGGAACAAATCCTCTTCCACGCATTCCTAGAATTCAATCTTGAGTCCCGGCGCGGGCCCATTCAAGGGTTGGGCGAAGCGCAGGGTGACCTGGAATCCTCCCTTGGCAATCCCTTTGGTGAGGGTTCCGTCCCACATTTGCATGCCGAGCATGAATCCCACGTGGAGTTCCCCATAGATTCCATCCTTGAGGTTCATGAATCGCCCCGAGCAGGAGATGATCCTCCCATTCGTGAGTTCGGTGCTCGTGAACCGGCTCTTGTTGAAATATTGGATCGTGGCCTCTTTCAATTGCCCATCGGCCTTGACCGCACTGCATTCCCGTATCCCGTGTTCCCGGATCGCCTGCCGGATGCCGGCTAATACATCATCCCCTTCCTCGAATTCCAGGTGGAGATCCTTTTCCACGCTCTTCCCTGTATAGATGCTGCTCTCCATCGATCCCATGCACAAATTCCCCCTCGGTTATTCCACTATGTCTCCATGCACGGGATTGAACTTTATAGACCTGATTCCGCACTATGTAGAAATTGTTTTTTATGGTGGGGAATGCTTATCCATCCATGGACACCCATTCACTCCATTCCCGCATCATCGCGTGCACCCTCTGCCCCCTCTCGAATGGTCGTACGCACGCCGTTCCCGGGGAAGGACCCCAATCCCCCCGGGTTATGCTCATTGGAGAGGCCCCAGGGAGGAATGAAGATGTGCACGGAAAACCCTTCTGTGGGGCGGCCGGGAAGAAACTGGATGGGTTGTTATCGCATGCCGGGCTCAGGAGAGAGGATGTCTTCATCACCTCCGTCGTCAAGTGCCGCCCCCCCGAGAATAGAGTCCCTGCGCCCGAGGAAGCCCTCACGTGCAAGACCCATTACTTGTTTCCCCAGATTCAATTGCTCAAGCCCGCAATCATCGGCCTCATGGGGAGAACGGCCATCCAGCACGTGCTGGGGGAAGACATCTCCCTCCCCCAGATGCACGGGAAGATCATCGAGCGGGGCGGGCAGAAATACGCTATCCTGTATCACCCCGCGGCCATGATTTACAACCAATCCCTCACCGCGACCATGATGAGTGATTTTTTGTCCTTGAAGGGATGATGCGATGTCGAAATCGACGACTCACCACACGGGCCCCGGGGGCGGGAGGGAGGGCCGCGGTCCCCGATCCCCCGAACGAAGGAAGATGCGGATTCCTCCCGGACTCGTGACATATGCATCCCTCATCAGTTCGCAGCGGAATCGGGAATCGATCCCGCGCGTGAATGTCCTGCTCCGCCCTCATGCGGATCGTATAAGGGAGATGAGGACCCGCGTCGAACGGATGGAGGAAGAGGAGCGGAGAGGCGGCATTATCCAGCGGGGGATCGAGAAGGGATTGCAGGCCCATGTGAATCTTCTCAACGCCATCCGCGAGGGATTGCCCCACTCGTTCTATCCCACCCTCCTCGGCTACCTGAAAGTGCGGATACGCATTTTCAACGAGGGGGTCCGATCGAAAGAGATCCTCATCCAAAACCTGGAGATGATCGCGGGGGAGAGAGGGATACACCCCGTGACCCGTGAGGGGGTCGATAGGATCATCCGCCAGACTATTTCCGACAGGGACCGCCTTCGTTTCGATATTTGGGAGATGCGGAAAATACGGCAGCGCGCAAAATTATTCCTGAAGGAGTTGAATGCGGGGAATTTTGATGCCATCCAATTCGCGGAAGACATGGCATGGGCGGCCAAGAAATTTGTGGTGCGGAAGGGATAGACCGGACCCCATCCGCCCGATTGCATTTGTTTTCACCGAAAAATGGGACAGGGTAAAGGATGATTCACTTCTTCCATGCAAGATAGGCGATGAGCGCATACAGGACTAACCCGTATACACAGCTCGGGAGGACCAGGGAGTACGTGCAGGGTTGGATGATGCAGCTTGGGAAGAAAATTTCCTGGATGGAATAGTATCCTGAAAAAAGGATTCCCGCGACGGATACCCATTGGATGACCTTCTGGTATTTTTGGGTCTTGTGGAGATGGTGAATGATGCTCGCGAGGAGGAGAATGCCAAAGAATAATGCTCCATACACGCAAGTGGGCAATCCGAACAGGTAGGGGCATCCCTCCGTCAGGGGGCACGTGCCCGTGATGACCTTGGAATAGGTCAAGTATCCCGCGAAGAGGAATCCCGCAAGAGACAATAGCAATATTTTCAGGTTTCGTGTATACATAAAGTATCTTTTTCATGCATGGAATATAAGGCCTGAAGTATCTAAAGAAATAGTATGCGTGATTCCTCCTGCCTCCCATTGGATCTCATCCATCTCCTCGGCAAGAAGGATTTCGTCCCTATCCTTGATGCCTTCTATTTTTCCCGTTTTCCAGGATTCAATGCCCTGACCCGGGAATTGGGAGTAACGCCTCGTCAATTATCTATTCGTTTGAAGGAAATGGAATCGTCTCTCCTCCTGGAAAAGAAAGGGGACTCCTATAGGATCACCCCTAAAGGGAGGGAATTAGGGGACATCGTCCAATCCCTCAAGGGAATGCATTCCTGCTACCATGAGGGATACGATTCCTGCGCTGGCACGCCGTGCGGGGTATGCCGCAGTCAACCAAATTCTCGTGCGAATGTTTCCCTTATCCTTCCTCCTGCCACCAATCGAGAATAAGTGGAAATGCACATTCCATTTGCACTAATCCGTTGTATTTCGCTCGCGTTGATTCGGGACTATTTTCCATTCCGTACAGGCGCTCTCTTCTCCTTTTTGAGGGTTGGGTACCGTGCCCATTGCTTCACATTCACGTCTCCGCCATTCTTCATGAGTATCGTTCCTTTGACCACATCCCTTATCACTCGTGCCACTTCGGATGGGTTCATTCCCTTGAAATGGGTCATCCGCGTGGCGGTGTAATCCGGGTTGACGACATACCATCGGATGTGCGGGTAGTCGATGGCCATCCCTTTCGTGAATCCCCTCACCCCGAACTTGGTGGCGCAGTATACCGGCATCCGGGGATACGCGTTCCTTCCGGCCTCGCTGGCCACATTCACCACACATTCGTTCACGTGCGCGAGCAATGCATGCGTGATGCGGATGGGTCCCAGGAGGTTGACCCTCACTTCCTCTTCGATATCCCTTGCGGTGTGTTCGAGCAAGGGTTGGTGGATGAATATTCCCGCGTTGTTCACGAGCACGTCTATTTTTTTCCTTTTTTTTAATACGTCCCGCACGAATCGGCGGATGCTTTTTTCGCTTCCCGTGTCGAGGGGGAGCAGGTCCACACTCTTCGCTCCTTTTTCCAGGCATTCCTTTCGGGCGGTCATTCCTTCCTTTTCATCCTTGAAATAGGTCAGGATCAATCGGCATTTCTGCCGTGCGAATGCGTGGGCGGTCGCCCTTCCAATGCCGAGGGAGGCACCCGTGATGAGGATTGTTTTTCCTTCCAATGGATAGTGGTTCATTCGGGATAGAAAATCCCCTTCTTTATGTATGTTTCCACTCTTCTTTTATTGCCGGGGGGACCTTGTACGTGGATGCATGAGCAGCGGGTCATCGATAAAGTCATCGCATTGGGTCGGCTGGCCGGGGCCACTTCAAAGATTCGGGTCGAGGTCGGGGAATTATGCGATATTTCCCCGGAGCATCTGAAGGAGCACCTGGCAGGGCAGATTAATTGGGAAGTGGAGACGGTTTATTGTCCCGCGAAGGTAAAATGTGCTTGTGGATATGAAGGAAAACCCCGCATCCTCGAGCGCGGGCACGATTTCGTATTATTCGACTGCCCCTCCTGCGGAAAGAAGCCCGCGGTCACGCGGGGGGGAGAGATTAAGATCCTGGGCGTGGAGTAATACGTATGTGTCTCGCGATACCGGGGAAAATTGTTGAAATCATGGGTAAACACGCCCAAGTTGATTTTGGTGGCGTGCGTCGGAAGGCAGATGTTTCATTCATCGAAAACCCTGGTGTGGGAGACTATGTCTTAGTTCACGTGGGCTTTGCTATCCAAAAAGTAGATGAAAGGATCGCGTTGGAAACCTATCGTCTCCTCGCGGAAGTGCACAAGGCAGAGTTAAAAGAAGAGGTTGGCCGTCATGCCAGCGAATGAATACATCGAAAAGATTAATCGCCTTGCTCGCGACATGGGTGAGGTCCGCATCATGGAAGTGTGCGGAGGGCACACCAACACGATTATGAAGTATGGTATCCGTGATTTACTCCCGTCCAACATCAAACTTATTTCTGGTCCCGGGTGCCCCGTGTGTGTGACATCGCAATATGATATTGACTGCGTCATCGAACTGGCATTACATGGAATAAAAATCGCCACGTATGGAGACATGGCTAATGTCCCCGGTACAAAAGCAAGCTTGCGGGATGCCGAAGCACACGGGGCAGATATCAAGACCATTTATTCGGTTGATCAATTAATGGATGAAATGGATCGTGTTTTCTTTGCAGTCGGTTTCGAAACCACTACTCCAATGACCGCTCGCTTATTAGAGTCAGGAATAACTGTTTTTTGCGCCCACAAGGTGATTCCTCCTGCCATGCACGCGCTAACAACGGAAATGAACATCCATGGATTCATCGACCCTGGACACGTTTCAACCATCATTGGGAGCGATGTCTGGGACGCCATGAATCTTAACGTCCCACAGGTTATTTCGGGTTTCAAGCCGGAACAACTCATCAAGGCCACATATGAATTAATTCGCCTAATCAAAAATAATGAGATCAAAATACTCAATGATTATCCAGAAGTCGTTTTTCCCAAAGGAAATGAGAAGGCGCAAGCCAGTATTTCAAAGACTATGAGACCGGTTGATGCGGATTGGCGGGGAATGGGCACAATCCCATTATCGGGATTAGCTCCACGAAATCAGGAACAGGATGCACG
>JBBSWQ010000117.1:0-14912 GCA_038046225.1 archaeon | reverse complement strand
CAACAATCCCTACTATGAGGTCGTGTGTTTCACGGCGACCCAGATTCCTGGGATTGAGGGAAGGCGGTTTCCTTCGAAGCTCGCTGGAAAGTCGTATCCCAAAGGGATTCCCATCTATCCCGAAGACAAGCTCACCGAACTAATCCAAAAACACCACGTGGATGAGGTCGTGTTCGCCTATTCGGATGTCTCGCATGAGACGGTAATGCATAAGGCCTCCCAGTGCTTAGCCGCAGGGACCAATTTTCGTCTACTGGGTCCCGATGCGACCATGCTCTCGAGCACCAAGCCCGTGATCGCGGTATGTGCCGTGCGCACGGGCTCTGGAAAGAGTCAGACCACGCGGAAGATTGCCTTGCTGTTGAAGAAGCACGGGATTCGGGCAGGTCTCATCCGTCATCCCATGCCCTACGGGAACCTCATCAAACAGGAAGTGGAGCGATTCAAACACCTCTCTGATTTGACGCGATACAAGACCACGATTGAGGAGCGGGAGGAATACGAGGAGCCCGTCCGGAATGGAATTACCGTATATGCGGGGGTGAATTATGAGAAGATCCTCCGCCTCGCTGAGAAAGAGAACGATATCATTTTGTGGGATGGGGGAAACAATGATTTCTCGTTCATCCGTCCCGATTTATTGTTTGTGGTGGTGGATCCCCTGCGTGCCGGTGACGAGATGCGCTACCATCCAGGAGAAACTAACCTGCGGATGGCCGACTATGTGATCATCAACAAGGAAAATTCCGCCCACCCGGCGCAGATCAAGGCCACCCTTCATTCCGTTCATCATTTCAATCCCCGCGCTAAAGTCATTCATGCGGATTCCATTCTTTCCGCGAAAGATTGTCCCAATCTGAATGGGAAAAAGGTGTTGGTGGTGGAAGACGGCCCCTCCGTCACGCATGGGGGAATGCCCTTCGGTGCTGGATACGTGTTTGCCCGGTCCAAGCACGCACAGATCGTGGATCCCGCTCCTTTTTTGGTGGGGGCTATCAAGCGTTCGTTCGAAAAATACCATCACCTGGAGCACGTGGTTCCTGCCGTGGGATACTCCAAGGATGAGATCAAGGATTTGGAGCAGACCATCAACAAGGCCGAATGCGACTATGTGATTGCCGGCACCCCGATTGATATTCGGGGCGTATTGAAGGTCAACAAGCCCATCATTCGGGTGCGGTATGAGCTCATGGAGAAGGGGAAGCTGGACCTGAAATCCATCCTGAAGAAGAAAGGATTCTTCTCCAAAAAGTAGCTTTTTCACGGCGGAATGCCGTCCAAACTTATATATACGAACGTATATATTTCGTCATGAAACACGTTTTGATTTCGTTGGAAGAAGAATACGTTGCGAAATTGAAACGACTCGCGAAGGATGGGAACGGCATGAAAAGAGGGGCTATTTCAGCAACCGTGAAGGAGGGAATTGACTTGGTCGAAAAGGAACGTAAGCGACAAAAGGCGTGGAAACGTTTGAAAGAGCTCTTTGATGAAGATTATGCGTGGGGTATTCGAGAGTTCAAGCGGGAGGATGCATATTATGGTCCGCGGTTTAATTGATTCCAATATTTTGGTTTATGCGGCAAATGCGAGTCATGACTCTCGCCACCGTGAGGCGAAAGCCTTCATGGATGAAGTAATGAGACAACCCGATGAATTTGTTATTGCTCAGCAATCACTAAGGGAGTTTGCCGCGGTTGCTATTCATCGATCATTATTGCCCTTGCCCGAAATAGAGGAGTATCTTACTCTGTTTAAAGACGGTTTTGGTTCTTGCTTTGCCGAGCATCCTGAAGATATAATTTCCGCCGTTCATCTATCGAAAACTGAACGTGTACATTTTTGGGATGCCTTATTGGCTTCAACGGCTCAGCGAAATGGAGTCTATTTAATCTATACGGAAGATGCTGAATTTGAGCGAATTCCAGGAATCAAGGTAGTAAATCCACTACAGTAATGTCTCTATTTTAAACATGGAAATCAAACTGGACTACTTGGAGGAATTATTCCCTATGCAAAAAATCACCCCTTGTCTCTGGTTTGAAAAAGATGCCGATAAAGCGGCCAAATTCTATGTTACCTTATTCAAGAACTCAAAAATAGGAAAAACCATGCGATACGATGCGGCCTCGGCCGAAGTGTCGGGAATGCCCAAGGGGAGTGTGCTCACGGTTGAATTCACCATCGCGGGGCAGAACTTTCTGGCATTGAACGGCGGGCCCATTTTCAAGTTATCCGAAGCCACGTCCTTCATGATTGATTGCAAGGACCAAAAAGAAGTCGACTTCTATTGGAATAAATTATCGAAAGGCGGACAGGAGATGCCCTGCGGCTGGGTCAAGGATCGATTCGGATTATCCTGGCAAGTCGTTCCGCGAATGATGGAAAAGTGGTTGACGGATAAGGATCCGAAGAAAGCCCACGCCACCATGCAGGCCATGCTGAAGATGAAGAAATTGGACATTGCCAAGCTGAAGAAAGCGCACGAGGGGAAATAGGGCAGCGGGAATCTTCACTTATAATACGTTTTCCCATTCCCCGGAAAGGAATCCGGGCATGTGCCTGATGGCGAATAGGCTGCCTGAATTTGGGTGGGGGAGACTAATTTGAAATAGGCCCATCCGGCGTATTGTCCGGGGGCATATCCGTCGAATTGGTAGCAATGCTCGTTCGTCACCTTCTCAGGGAGCATGTGTGTGGGATTGGTTGGATATACCCATGAAACGGGAGTTGGTCCCAGATTGCCAATCGTAATTCTTTCTTCATCCCCCACGATGGAGAGCGTGCTTCCATAGTCTCCATCTTTGTATCCTTCGTAGATGCTTTCCTGGGGTTCCTCGTCCAAAAACCACATCCCTGAAATCGTTCCTGTCACATCTCGAGAAGAGTGTCCGCAGTCCTTGATGCTAAACAATGTTCCCCCTCCCCCTCCGAGAAGAGTATAATATTCCTGCTTTTTCACGGGATCGAAATAATCATACGGACATACGCCGTTGATGAGGTTGGATGCCCGGTATCCCGAATATCGTTCGGGGTTGATGAACACATTCACCACTTTCTTGTCGCGAACAATGAAATCGAATCCTGCTACGTCGCCTTCGTTGGAAATAAAGTACCCAATGAGGTCGCCTGCCTGAAAGGGTATAGGGGATAGTTGACTGCTTCGGCTGTCGCTTTTTACTTCCTGTAATTGCGCCGCAATGGGCTCCACGACTTCCTTCAGGTGCGCTAGGTTCACTTCCACGTCACACCCCACATCAAACCACAATGCATAATCGGGCAACGCGGTGCCGGTTGCTGCAGGATTCTGATAATGGCTTCCGGAACGAAGCGACATATTCACGGGGGCGTAAATGGGTATTTTCTCCCCGCGGAATTCGTTTTTTATGCTGATGTAGGATCGCTCCACGATGTACAATCCCGAACCATGAACAACCCCCACTTGCCCAACCTTTTGCACATAGGATGGGTCGACCAAATACGCCGTGAAGAGTGGATGGTCACAATTCTCCATCGTATTCACGGGAGTATTCTCCACGGCGTATGATTGCTCGTTCGAAGGGGGTTGATTAACTGAATTATTCATCGCCGGTGAAGAATTTCCACTTGGAATGGTTTCGCGATTATCCGATTCGACGGGGGTGCTGACGCATCCAAGCAAAAATAAAAGGAGAAACACCGACGTGAGCACCCGTATCATAGGCTAGTCATGCGGCGTGCCTTTTTAATTTCTAGTCATTATCAGTCACTTTTTTCGTGCTTAACAGCCATTGGAGATGAACAATCCCATTTGCGGGAGATGTATATATCTCTACGATTAAACGACCCCGGAGGGATTTAGGAACGCACTCCTTTTCTTTTTGAGAAAAAGAAAAGTAGTCGCCCAGTCAAAAGAAAAACGAGGGGATTGCAAGCAACCCCAATACGACCCCGGAGGGATTTGAACCCCCGACCTTCGGGTCCGAAGCCCGACACTCTATCCAGACTAAGCTACGGGGCCAACCGTATTTTCGCTGTATTCTATTGGACTTATTGAGGGATTGTAAATCCCTCCGGTAGGCCTTCGTGCGCGCCCAGCGAAAGGGGCGAGATGCGGGGCCAGCCGTGCATTTCTGGTATGATTTGGGCGTCTAAACCCTCTTAAATGGGGCTCTGGGGCAGGCCCTAGGGGAGGGATAGGTGGGGTCCATGGGTTTTCTTTTTAACCGTTTGCCAGGGCCTTTCTCGTATGAAGGTCTGTACATCCTGCAATAAGCACGTGGTCCATGATTTTGTCGAGTTTCCCAGTCCGGGGAACACCAAGATTAAGGTGGTCCGTTGCTCGCATTGCCGGGAGTCGGCCAAGCCCTATCAGACGGCCGCGGAAGACGGAAAAGTCTATTCCGGTCCGTGATTCAGGGGGATTTTTCGCATGGGTAAGACGTTTATCATCTTCAAAGTCAATCCCAAGGATATGGAGCAATTGGACGCGTGCGAGAAGGAATTGCGCGCGTGCGTAAATGGGGAGTGCAAGGATATTCAGCGGGCCCCGATTGGTTTTGGTATTATCGTATTGAAGGCGGGTTTTGTGATTCCCGAGAAGAAGGACGATGCGCTGGACCTCCTAACCAAAGAAATAGAGACCCTCCCTTCCGTGGAGAGCGTGGAAGTTGAGGGCATGACGCTCGTGTAGGATCAACGGGTCCTTTTTATTCTATTTTTTTGGCAGGCATCTGTTGTTCCCTCGTCCATTATATTTCTCTCGGGCGTAGATGGTTGGTGGTCCCTTTTGATTGAGTCCATTACCCTTGAGAATTGGAAAACGCACCGGTCGTCCACCCTTCGTTTCCGGAAGGGCACTAATGTCCTGGTCGGGGTCATCGGTTCGGGCAAGTCGAGCGTGATGGATGGGTTGTGTTATGCGCTCTTTGGGACGTTTCCCGCCCTCCAAAATAGACGTGTTTCCTCTGCGGATTTGTTGATGCGCAAGCCCTTCTCGGCCGACCAGGCACGAGTAGAGGTGTGTTTTTCCATCAAGGACACCCCGTATCGGGTAGAGCGCATTCTGAAGCGCAATGGGTCGAATGAGGGGCGGCTCTACATGGGGGGGTCCCTTATTGCGGGGCCTAAACCGAATCAGGTCACCGAGCGCGTGGAAAAAGAGCTGCAGGTTTCGTATGAGTTGTTCGCGCGCGCCGTGTATTCCGAGCAGAATCAGGTGGATTATTTTCTCAAGTTGAATCCTGGGGATCGGAAGAAGAAGTTCGATGAGCTATTGGACCTTCAGAAGTATGAGGTGGTCCGTGGGAACGTCAATCAATTAGTGAATCATTTTCGTAAGTCAACGGATTCCGTCACGCAATCCCTGGCGCAGTTTGAGGCTGTTTTGCAGTCGCAGGATTTGAATGAACTGCGCTTCAAACGGGAGGGGCAGAAGCAGAAGCGCTTGCGCGTAGAGGCTCATCTTTCAGGAAAGAAACAGGAGAAAGAACGATTGGGCCAGGAACGCATTCATATTCAAGACCAAGTGGCCAAGGTAGAGAAATGGCAGCAGTCCGTCCAGTCCCAAAAAGGGCAGCTCCAGACCATTCACTCCCGACTCGATGTTTTTTCCAAACAGCATCCCAATTGGGATGCCATGGGCGTGGATTTTGCGGTGACGGAGAAGAAGTCCATTGCGGAAAGGATTAGGCTTCTTCAATCCAAGCAGGAGCAGCACCGCTTGTTGGATGTGCAGCGGCAGAAGGCCGTTCAGCGATTGGATTTGATCGAGAAGAGGAAAAAGGATTGGGAGTCCAAGACGGAAGGCGTATCCATCGTCAATATCGAGGCGCGTATTAGTGAGATGAAGAAGCAGAAGGCCCAGCTCCAGGAAAAATGGAACACGTTGAACGGGGACTACACCGAATGCGTCTCCCTCGTGCGCCTGTCCGATGCCCAATTGGTGGAGGTGGAGAATGAGGTGCGTTCATTGCATTCTCTGCATGCCAACTGCCCCACCTGCAAGCAGGAGATTCATTCCTCGCACAAGGAAAACCTTCTCTCGTTGCTCGCGGCGAAGCGTCAAGGGGTTGAATCCCAGCGTGCGGCAGCCGAGGCGCGACGTTCTTCTCTCCATTCGGAGCGGATGGGGATTGAGTTGGTGGTGAAGGGTCTTGATCCTGTATTAGTGGAGCAGGAGTCCCTCCGCATGCGGATCCAAGAGGGTTCTTCGCTCCTCGCCGAGGTGGATAAGGCAAAATTGGAGTTGGAGAATGCCGAGAAGGCCATGGCCGTAATGGGTCAGCCCATTTCTGATGGGGACCTCGATGCCTTGCGCACGCAAGGGGTGCATGTCGATAAGTGCATCGAGTTGTTTTCCGTGAAAAAGGAATCCGATCGTCTAGGGGCGCTCGTGGATGAAGGAGAGAAGAATCTCGCGGGTTTTGGGGATGTGCGGGGAAGGCTGGATGTCATTAATGCGGAATGGTCCCGTTTCGAATCTGAGTGGAATGCCCTTGAACGGGAGCGGGAATTGTTGGTTCAAGTGGAGGGGGAGTTGGTGGAGCGGTTGAAGTCCGTTGAGTCATTGGTGGCGCAGGTCGAGTCCTTGACCATGAAGCGGGGACAGTATTCCTCCATCGTGGAGGGACTGGGGGTCTTTTCCACTGCCTTGATGGTGACCCAGCAGCAATTGCGCGAGGGGGTGGTGGAGGCTATTAATGCGGCTCTCGTGGAATTGTGGCCGGCCCTGTATCCCTATTCTGATTTTTCATTGGCCAAGCTGCTGGTTCAGGACAATGACTACGTGTTGAGCGTCCGTGAGCAGCGCGGGGATTGGGTTGTGGCCGAGTCTTCTCTTTCGGGTGGGGAGCGTTCTTCGGCTGCCTTGGCCCTGCGGATGGCCGTGGCTTTCGTGTTGACGCGTCAGTTGAGCTGGATTATTTTGGATGAGCCCACGCACAATTTGGATGCCAAGTCCGTGCATTCGCTTTCCCGCATGCTCCGGGATCGTCTTCCCGGGTTGGTGGATCAGGTCTTCGTGATTACGCATTCCCCGGAGATTGAGAAAGCGGCCACGGGGTCGTTGTATGTGCTGGAGCGCGATAAGGATGTGGATGGTCCGACGTCTCCCGTCAACAAGCCTATCGATCTTGGCACGCGTGCGGAATAATTTTTTTTGTGTTTTATTCAGCTGCGGCGATGGGATTTTCTTCCGGCGCTTCGGTTTCTTCCGCGGGTTTGGATGCGCGGGGTTTTCGTTCTTTTTTTATCATCGCGTTCATGTCAGGGGCATCCTTCATGACGGCCTCTTTTTTCTGTTTAGCCTCTTCTTCCTTGAGTTTGGCTTTGATGAGTTTCTTTTGGTGACGCGTAATGAATCCGGCCATCACGTTGGTGGTCCATTTGGAGAATGGGAGTTGGAGTCCGACGATGCTTTTTTTGTTGGTCTCGAATTTTTCGGAGAAGGTCTCGGGCATCTCTTTCATAATAATGGTGGCTTTGCTCTTGATTCCTTTTGGTACGGATTTTCCCATGTTTAATTCACCTCGATTCGTATGTGCTGTCCGTTGGGCAGGCTTCGGATGACGGATAAGGGGATTACCTTTTCGTCGAATTCTTTCCGTGCCAAATCATAAGGGGAAACCAGTTTTTTGCTGTCCAAGAGAGCAGGGGCGCCGAATGCGAGTTGCAGGGCGCGGGCTCCGATGATGCGTGTTTTTTCGAATCGGGTCATCATGGTCATGCGGGGTTTCCCTCGATTATCAAACGTCGCGGGGAAAGCTATAAAAAGGCGCCTCTGGGGGTTGGCGTTTCTCCGGGTGGAGGGAATCCTTTCCCTATTCGAGGATGGCTTTCCATTGGGGGCCCATATGAGGGTCCCTCCATGCGGTTTCTCCGGTTTGGAGGTGGTGGGGGAGGCGTTCTTTCCATTCCCGGAGGATTTTCTCCCCCTGCGTGTGGAGGGTGACCCATGGATCGGTGGGCGTGTGGAGGGCATAGGCGAGTTGGTATTGGGTGAGGTAGGGTTGGATGAGCGCGTTCTGCCGGGTGGAGTGGATTTCCTCCCGTTGGGATAGGGTGGCGTGGAGTTGGGTGAGTGCCGGGGGGTTCTTTCGGCAGGTCCACCGGAGGGGTTCGAGGGTGAATGTCATGTGGAGGAGTCCTTCTTCATGGGCTTTTTGGGCTTCGGATAGGGAGAGAGTTATTTTTTCTCCTCTCCATAGGGGTCCAATGGGAAGCGTATGGAGTCCCCATTCCTTAGCGCGGTGGATTCGTTTTTGGGGGTGGGGTCGTTTTGCGTGATGGCCGTGGCTCCGTTCCTCGTCGAGGGTGTGGAGGTATACCCCGTCTTGTTCCACGATGCATTCCACCTCACTCCCTCCCTGCACGTGGGCTTCCGCGAGGGACGTGGGGGTGCAGCATGCACATTTTCCTTCCCCTTCCGTACCCATTTCCCATGTGTGGGCATTGGCTCGCGTGCGTTGTTCCATGTTCCATTTTCCCCGGTCCACTTTTTTTCCTTTTTGTAGGGGGGCTGATTGGTGGAGGGTGAAGAAATGGTTTTCGAGGAGGGTTTCCATCTGTATTTCAGGGGATAGTTCCCCTGCCTCGGAAGGCGGTATTCCCAATTCGTGGGATATAATCATGCGTCGGATGAGGGAGTGTTCCAATTCCGGTCGGTGCGTGTGCACCTGTCGGAGGGTCTTGAACACTCCTTCCGTCATTCCTTCCATTCGGGTTTCTTGGAATGTTTCGGGGAGGGGGTTGAGTTTGGCATCGAAGGATTGGAAATACCTCCATTTCTGTGTGAGGAGGAATTGGCGTTCCGGCTCGATGAGGGAGGGGAAATAATTCGTGAGTCCATGGAGGCGGTGGGCGATGTGTTTGAGGTCCTTCCACGTTCCAGCAATCACCTGGATACTGGATGGGTGGGCAATGAGTTGGTGGCGTTCCTCGAAATGTTCGTCGAGGAGTCGTTCGAAGGCAGTAGTGGAAGTGTGGGGGAGGTAGAAGGATGGGAAAAAGGGATAGAATTTGGTCTGCTTTCGCTGTTCGTTGGAAAAGGTGACATCCACTCCGCGCTTTTCCTCGCGGGTGGAAACTGAGACCAGACTGAAGGTATTGGGAGTCATACCGGGAGGAATGGTCTCCGCCCCAGCTATATTCTCTTTCCAACCCCATTCCGCCGTTGGTTCCGTGAACGTTTTAATTGCGGGTTGCCTCTTCCCCGCATGCCATCTCGTCTTTCCTCCCTCCGTGCCGGGTGGGGGAGAAAATGGAATCGTCTGCATCTGCGTGTTTCGCGAAACCTCTATCGGTATGTCCCTGCAAAGATGCGGAAAAGGTATGTGATGTATCGTGCGGTCGTGGAGAAGCCGGAAGAATTCGGTCGTCTGTTCAATTCGGGGGAAAAGGTTCTCCAATTGCATTTCTATCCTAAAAACGCCCGTGAAATGGTGGCCGCGGTGAATGGGATCATTGCCCGGGCCCCTGAGATTGCCGAGAGGGGGTATTTCGGTTTCTACGGAGACACCCCCAATACTGCGCTCATCAACCTGTGGAAGAAGAGGGGAGCGATGATAGTGGAAAGCCCTTCGGACGAGTCGTCGGAGGCCCGTCGCCATTATGCATATGGGGTGACCCATTTGGGATGGCCGAAAGAGTATCTTTCCTCCCCGGTCCAGCGTATCGTATTTCCCTTTTCTTGACCGTTGGTTGCTACGATTGGGTGAGAATTATAACAAGTCTTCCGTCTCTTTCCGGTTCTTTTCCGCTTCACTTTCATACGCAATTCCCGCCGATTCCAATGTCCCTTCATGTTTGGACGGTTGGGATTTTCGTTGGCGTATCTTGAAGAAGGTTGGGGCGTGCACGGCCTCCCCAATCAACAATCCTTCCCCCACTTTCAATGAGGTCAGCATTCCCAATGATTCCGCAGAGAGCCCTTCCGCGCTCTCCCCGATGTGTTTGATGTCATAAGGGTTGGTGATGCGCAGCAGCAATTGAGTGTTGCACTGCGCCAGCGTCGTCGTGTCCAGTTGAATGGGTCGTTGGGAGATGAGGCATAGGCTTACACCAAATTTCCTTCCTTCCCGTGCAATCGTGCGCATGATTCCTTTGGCACTGGCCTCGTTCTTGGATGATTGCTGCGGGATGAAGTTGTGGGCTTCCTCCAGCACGATCACGGTGGGAGGGATCTGCTTGTTCCTGCGTTCATTGAATATGCGTTGGGCCAGGTATCCTACGATGACTTGTTTCTTGTGCGTGTGGATAATGTCGCTCAAGTCCACGACCGTGAGTATGCCGGGCTGTATCAGGTCCATGAGCGAAGGGTTATCGGCCTTCCCGAAGAGGCGCAAGTCTTCCAGTTCATGGATCCACCCGATTAGGGCTTGGATCACGCTGTCTTTCGCGTCCTTGCTCGATAACTCCTCCAACAATCCTCCCTTGATATCCTGCAAGTCATAGGGTCCAAGCCCGTCTTTCATCTTTTGCTGCAAGGAGTGGATGACCTTTCCCAGTTCCCTCTTCTGGGCCGGCGAGGCATTGGGGAGGAGGGCTCCGAACATTCCAACGGATAATTTGGGAACGCCTATCTTGAGGTCCCTTGCCCGGATTAGGCGGGTCTTTCCCGAGTAATCCGTAAATTTGGGATCGCTCACGGGTTCCGCGAAATGGGTGTATTCTCCATGCACGTCGAATACGACAATCGCCATGCGTCCATTTTCTTTTTTTCTCTCGAGGAGTTCTTCGAGCAGACAAGAGATGGTGTGGCTATTATGGATGATAATATTGTTGGCAGTGAAGTTTGAGTGTTCTACAGTTAAGTCATACACGTATTCGTTTTCTAGTTTGCTCTCTTCCTTTCTTGTTATTTGATCAAAAAAGACGTTCATCTCAATTGCTTCTTTCAATAGTTTAATTCGCTCCTTGGCTTTTTCAATAGTGGATTGGATAATGATTGATTTTTCGACTAATTTTGCACCAAATATCGTAATTTGCTGAATGTCTGCATTCCCCCTTCCATTTTCATGATTGTAAAGGAATTGTTTGTGGGTTCCAGATTCTTTGCACAAT
Source organism: archaeon (assembly GCA_038046225.1). Classification (GTDB taxonomy): domain Archaea; phylum Iainarchaeota; class Iainarchaeia; order Iainarchaeales; family VGJJ01; genus VGJJ01. The sequence goes on along the minus strand of JBBSWQ010000117.1, from coordinate 3,872 downwards.
TCCTTGATTTCGATATGGAGGATTCTCGCAATTTTCTTTATTTTGGTCAAGGTTTCATTTCCATCAAATTCTTGTATTTCTGCAATCGCGGAATCTTCTTTTCCCTGTAACTTTAACACATTCTGGGCGAGTAAAAATGATGCATATTTAGGTTGTGTTATCCCACGAACAACTCTTCGCGCGGTTGTGCTTGAAACAATTGTTCCAGAGGCCATTTGCTTGAATTGCATTCCATTGGCAAATGCCGCGGATAAGATATTTTTGGCTAATGACTCGTTTGTTTTAGGAATGTTCTCGTAGGTGTGATGAGCCTCTATGATTGCTGTTTCAACTTCAGCCAACCTTTTTTCAAAAAGGCGAATTAAAACGGCAAGGCTTTTTCGGCTTGGATTGTCCTTCCGGTATAGGTAGTTGCTGATTCCTGAAGATTCCTGCTGTGGTTGACTCATATTTAATTGTTTCAATAATTCGGCAATATGGTTATTGACGTTTGGAACAATATCTACATTCGGATTTCCTTTTGTGTTGCACCACTTTTCTAATGCCTCTTTCTTATAGTTGATCCGCAGATTAAGGCTCTTTAAGCGTCTAATTTCGTCTGATCCTGAGATAAAAGTGCGTTGATATTCCTTTCCTTTGCATTTTTTTATTTTTGAAATATACACGATTCCGAGTTTTGTTAGGATTTCTCTAATTCCTGTAGTTAGTTCTTTGCTGGAAAGCGTTATTTCTATATCCGGTTTTTCTTTCTCTATGTGTCCGTCGCAATCAATAAATGCAGCTAAAAATGCCATTAATACGCTTTTCTTGCTTTGTAGTATTTCTTTTGGAATGAATTTGGTCCAGCTAGAGTTGGTAAATCCAATCTTTGGCAAACACCTAGACAAAATGGCATGATTACTGTAAAATTGTTCACGGCTCTTGGTTTTTTTTGTTTCCAAATAAAACTTTTCTTTAACTATTCGAAAAAAGTTTTCTTGTATATCCCTGTTTTCGTTCGTAAAGAAAATTTGTCCATCTCCCGTATTGTGTCCTTCAGCGAGCCAATAGGCCATTAATTCAGCCAAATCTTCATCGACTTTTAGTTGAAGTGGCATCCTATTCTTGGATTGTCTGTGCTGGGCATGCCCTCTTTCTATTTTGACGTTTCGAAGGTTGGTAATAATGGGGGTTACATCGATAGTGGTGTCTTTTCCCACCCATTCTACGCGTGGAGTAATAAGATAATCATCCTGGGTTGCTTCTCCTGCCTTTATCCATTCCACTTTTCCTCTAAAAACCGGAATCATATGTTCAGGCGTGACTTCGATTCTCTTTCCGCTGCGAGTATTCAGAGTAACGATTGATTCTGCTTTTCGCCGATGGAATCCCCTAATTTGTGACGGGATTATTTTGTTGTCAAAGAGTGCGTACGTAAATAATTCAGAATCCTCTTCCCACGATTCAATTCCATTGTGTGTTTTTTTGTGCTTAGCTAAAACTTCATCCACCAATTCGCCTATTTTGCGTTGCTCTCCATCCGCTAACAAAACCAGTGTATCATATTTCACGCACTTTCCTGCGCCCGACATCGCAAGGACCGCAAAATGCTTCTGTAATAGTTTAGACATATTGAGCTTAATTTTCACGGGATGGAATTCCATTGCCCCCAGTTCCAGTCCCTTTTCCTCATCAAGTCCTAGGAATTGATTGATGTGCTCGGCCTGCGCGTTGAATACCTTGGTCCCCGGCGAGGGGGGAAATGTGGTTCGTTTAATCCCGGTGGGAGAGAAAACCCCCAGGGGGTTGACTTGGGCCAGCATGTATTCCCAATCGTTCACGGGGAATTGTTCAAATAGTTTGACCCCTTGGGCCTCGAATTCTTTGACGGCATCGGCGCGTTCGAAATACTTATTGGTCTTCCGCACATTGGCAATCATCCCAATGAGGGTTCCTTCCGAGAAGGGTATTTCCACGAATTGTCCTCGATGCACCTTCCCATTCATCACCACGAAATCCACTTGGGTCGGGGTGGGGCTTTCGGGGGTGGATACCACGGTTCCTAATTCCACTGCTTTTTCGTCCATCCTTCTACTCATGGTTTGGTCCTGTTTTAAGGGTTTGGGGGCCATTCCACCAATTCTTTTTTCCTTCCTCGAATAGGGTTTTTATTCTGGGAGCTGTTTTCTGCCTCCATGTCTTCCGTGGATAGTTTTCGTCATTGGTTATCCATCTTGGGCATATTGGTCGTTTCCGTGGTCTTTCTTTCCTTCGTCGCTTTTCTATCGGATGTGGGTTCTTTCTCCACGGGGTTTGCTCCCTCCCTAAGTCTTTCTTCCCCGCCCAGTCGTCTTGTTTCTGGGGAGGTCCTTCCCTTCGTGTGCGGCAATGGTTTTGTGGATCCCGGCGAGAGTTGTGACATGGGTTCCTCTACCCTCCCCTCCCCTGCGTGCGGGAAGGTGGGGTCTTATTCCCTTTCCTGTCATGGTCTCGAGTTTTCCTCGAGTGTGGAGTGCCAGTGTTCGTGCGCCATTCTTCACGGGGTGGATACGTGTCCGGTTGGTTTTTCCTGCGAATCCATTCCGGTGACCCTTCCTACCGGGTTGTCGGTCACCAAGAATGTGTGCCAGCCCTCCGTCGTTTCTTCTGTGTGTGGGGATGGGGTGTGTTCTCCGGGGGAGGATTTTGTGTGTGCCGAGGATTGCGTTCCGGTTCCAACTCCGGGCAGTGCTTCCATTTCCTCTCCTTTAGTGGGGGAAACTTTTTTTGTGAACCTGGAGGATTTTATCGGGAAGAAGAATCCCCTCACTGATTCTATGGGATCCTTCAATCAACGCTTGGCCGTGGCGGAGAATGGGGTCATGGCGCTTGGTCTGCGGGTGAATGGGTTGGCCTATCTTCTTTTTTCTTCCACGAGTGGTCTCGTCTGGAACGTGAAATATGCCGGTCCCCCCACGTCCCAGCCTCCTGTAGTGTTGTCGGGGAGTGATCGCCGGATCTTTGCTATCTTCCTAGATGAGAGTCTCGATGGGTGTGTCGGGGGTCGTTTTCTTCGTTGGGATGTGGTGAATCCTCCTCATGGGTATGCGTTGGCCCGCGATGCGTGTATTGGAGACCTCTCCACCAAGTGGTCGGCGGACATCGATTCGGCGAAGGGATTGGTGTATGTTTCCCGCCGGAATGCGGGTGCGGATTTGGGGGTCATTGTGTTGGATGAGGATGGGGTGGTCCTCAGTGGGGATACGTTTTCCGAGTCGATCGTGGAGAATGTGGTGTATTCCCCCGGCGTCGACATTGATACGCAGTATCATTCTCTCCGCGTCGCCTCGGATGGTTCCTTGGGCCTATTGTACAGCACGCAGCGCCATCCGGGTAACGTGAATGAGAAAGTGTTGTGTCTCCGTTCCCTGGATGAGGGTCATTCCTGGATGGGGGGTTCGAGTGTCCTTGTTTCGACTCCCTTTTCCGCGGACGCGTATGTGGGCACAGCCTCGCCCATTTCGTATTACACCGGTCCGCCCAAAAGTATTCCCGAGCAGGGGTATGTGACCAATCTCCTCATGACGGAGGATCCGGTTTCCGGGGGCACGGACACGCATATCCTGTATTTCGGCTCTTCCGGCTCCACTTTTAATGGTGTTTTTTACGTTCGCTTGAATGATTCGGGTGTGGAGGAAGTGCGCCAATCCCTCCCAGTTGGATATCATTCTTTTTTGGTGGATGGCGGGAATGCATGCTCTACCTCTTGGGCGCCTCTTCCTTTGATGGGAAAAGTTACCCAGCGCTCTATGTGAGCGCGAATAATGGATCTTCCTGGAGCTTGTTCAAAAAGATTAATTTTCCCGCTGAGTTCGAGTGGAAGCGGTTTTCGGGTTTTCCCCGCGTGACTCCTG
>JBBSWQ010000116.1:0-1617 GCA_038046225.1 archaeon | reverse complement strand
AATGGTCTTGCCCACGTATTTTCCAATGGGAAGGTTTTTTCCCTGGGTGGCCAAGTCCCGAATGAGGAGGGTCTGGTTCTGGATTCCTAACGCGTTGCTCATGTAGAGGATGGCGGGGATGAAGAATGTGAGGATGAGGTTTTCCTTGAGTAATAATTCGTAGTGTTGGATGACGCCGGCGGCCACGATTACACCCAGGAGTCCCATGAACAACCATGGGATTCGGTGCCGGATGCTTTCGAGGATGGGGACCTCCATCCAATTATCATAATCCAGGTGCGCGGCGTGTATTCCTGAGAATTGGAGCATTTTTTCGTGGAGGCTCCGGTTGATGAGGTGCAGTAATTCATGCGTCAGGAGGACCCCTTCCAATCTTTTTTTGCGTGTGACGGGTATCGCGCGCAGGTGGTGTTGGAGGGCAAGTTTGGCCACGGCATCGATGCGGGTATCCGGGTCCACGGACACGATTTCTCGTTTCATTACTTTATTCACATGCGTCGAATCGGGATGCGTGAAGAGCGTGCGCACGGATAATGTTCCCACGAGGCGTTTCTGTTCTCCCACCACATAAATGTAGTCCACCACTTGGAAGTCCCGGCTGTTTTCGCGGAGATAGGCGATGACATCTCCCACCGTGGATTTTTCCCCCACCACGGGGAAGCGCTCGGTTACGTAATGGGCGGCCCTCTCTGGGTCGTGTATTTCCTTTGATGGCGGATGGGTTTGCCATTCCATTCGTTTTCGCACGGGTTTCACGGACATACTAGGGGGATTGGTTTATTTTAGAGGATATAAGGGTAGTCGCGGGAAAAAAGGATGAGGGGATTATTTTTGGGGGGTATCTTGGTCCCCCCTTGTGGGGAATGGGATGAAAATGAGTGGAATGGGGGGATACGTTCAATTATTTCGAAATCGGAGTTCTTTCACATCACCCACGTCTTCTTTCTGAATCCCTTCCACGGACAATCCTACGGTCATTCCTTGCTTGGCCACCGCGCAATTGGGATACTTGCTCTCGATTTCCGTCACCGTGAATCGCTTCCCATTGGGGCTTATTCCCATCATCGCGGGGGCGATCATTCCGCTCGTGACCTTTCCAATGATATACACGCCGTCGAATCCCATGAAGGTGGATATCTTCTGGATTTCGAATTTTGGCTCTGAACCGGGCGTCACCTTGATGTGGTCCTCGGGTCGGCTGATTACGTGTACTGCCGAAGGCACCGTCATTTTATTTCGGCTATTGCCGAAAGTTAAGCTCACTAGACTCATTTTTTCTTCACCCCATTCATTCCTGCTAAAGCGTTTTTTTCTCTCAATAGGGATTCATTTAGGTTTGGGTAGGCAAAACCAAACCATTTCCCCTTTCAAGACTTCGAGTTCTTTACTTTGGACTTTATATTCCTTTTCCTCCGTTGTGTGCATCTTTTTCACGAAATGAGGGTAAAACAACCCCTTTTTTGGAAAATGGTGCCCTTTGAAATGGATTGGGGGCAAAAAAACCTACTATTTTTCTTCGCCGTTTGCCGTAAAATAGGTGTTGTGGTGGGCCGGTTTTGGGGGAGGGGGTGGGCTTCAAATACCCTGGCTGACTTTCATCCGGTTATGCTTGCTTCC
>JBBSWQ010000115.1:0-7752 GCA_038046225.1 archaeon | reverse complement strand
ATGCGGTTGGCCACTTTCTGGATGAAATACCGGTCGTGGGAAACGGCGAGGATGGTGCCATCGTAGTTCAGGAACGCGTTTTCAATGATTTCCCGCGCATCGATATCCAAGTGGTTGGTGGGCTCGTCCAGCAATAAAAAATTGGGCTTCTTCAATAAGACCTTCAACAGGTTGAGCCGGGACTTCTCTCCCATGGAAATAGTCGCGATCCTCTTATCGACCTCCTCGGGTTTCCGGAAGCCAATCATGGAGAGGTTGGCCCGCGTCAACGCCTTATCCTGCAAAATGGCATAAATCTCCTCATAGAGCGTCTTCTCCTCGTCCAATCCCTTCAGGTCCTGGTCCGCATATCCCATCACGCATTCGCTGGCGAAATCAATGGATCCATCCAGGGGGGGAATCCTTCCCGCGATGGTCTTGAGGAGGGTTGTTTTTCCGCACCCATTCTCCCCAATAATCACAAACCGTTGGTGCGCTCCCACGGCAAGGTTGATGTTCTTGATGAGGGTCGTATCGTATCCCACCGAGAGGCCGTGCGTCTCCACCACATACGGGGCCTTCATAGGCTTCGATTCGAAATGCACCTCGAAATCACTCTTATCCAGGGAAGGGACTTCTACCTCTTCGCGTTCATCCAGCATCTTCCTCCGGTATTCGCTCTGCCGTACGTTCTTAGGGGCCGTGCCGATCTTATTGATCTTTTCCAATTGGATGCGCCGATAATTCTGTTCATTATCATACGCCTTCGATTGGGCCGAAAATTGTTCGGTGCGGGCGCGGAGGTAGGTGTCATAGTCTCCATTATACTTGATTACTTTTCCATTCTCCAGCTTGAGAATGGTGTCCGCAATCCGATTCAGGAGGAAACGATCATGCGTTACCACCAAGACGGTGCCCTTGAATGCCTGAAGGTGTCGTTCAAGAATGTCCAACCGATCAAAATCCAAGTGATTGGTAGGCTCGTCCAGCAGGAGGATGTCGCAGTCCGCGCAGAAGATTTTGGCCAGGGAGAGGATGGCCTTCTGTCCCGTGCTCAATTCTTTCACCGGGATGGAAAACAAGGATTCGGGAACCTTGAGCTGTTTCAATACATCCTTGACATTCACCGCGTTCGCGGATTGGGTCTCCTGGTGAATCTTGGTCTGGAGGAGGGTATATTCCTCCGTGAGGGCGGTGAGCATCTTCACATCATTATATACTTTTGGATCCCCCATCCGGGCCTCTATTTCAGCGAGTCGTTCCCCGTGGGCGGAAGCATTGAGTCCCTTCTCCAATTCCTCCAAGAAGGTGAGTTCCTCATCCACATCAATGTGCTGGGCGAAATACCCGATGCGTGCATCGCATTGGATTTCTCCATTGAAATCCGCTTTTCCGATGATGGCCTTGAGGAGGGTGCTCTTCCCCACTCCATTTCTCCCGATGATTCCGACCTTGCTCCCGTAGGCGATGCCGAAGCTCTCATCATGGAAGAGATCCCGCTTCCCGAGGGAAATGGATAGGCGTTTGACGATGAGGTCCATGAATGAAAAAGGACGAGTGAGCCCCTTTAAAGAAATAGGATTTTTTCCCATCAAATGGGGGAGCGCGGCCCGCTTCATTGGGGAGAATCCTTAAATCCGGGTCGTTGCCTGAATCAACTATGCGACTCTTCCATATCCTATTCCGTCCTTATTATTTTCTGGTCGCGGTGATATCCTCTCTATTGATGGGGGGAATCTATGTCTATTCCCAAGTATTGGGAAACCTCTCCCTGGTCGGCGTGTGGGTGGCCACTATTCCCATACTCCATGCGTTTCTCCTCGTGGTATTCCTCCTCCTCTTTGGGGCGAGCATGGCGTATCAAATTCACCTTTGGAAATCCCCCAAGGTATGTTCCCTCTCCCAGCGAGCGAAAGGGGGCGGCCTCTCGGGAGCGGGAACATTGGGCATTTTCCTCGTGGCCCAGTGTCCGGCCTGCGCATCCCTGGGGGCATTATTTCTCCCCCTGAGCACGCTCACCATCATCGGGGAATACACCATCTGGCTGAATGCCGCAAGCATCCTGCTCGTGCTCTTCACCCTCCACTATCTCGGGGCCTTCCGTCCAGAATGAAAAGGCTTTTGGGAGAAAAAAACCAGCGAAAAAGGAGAGAGGGAACCCCACGCGTATATAAAGAACCAGTTTCTGCCTCCGTCTATAACCGCCATGGTTAGGAGGAGATGTGCAATGGCGAAAAAAACAATGAAAATGGACAGTATGCATGAGGATGATATGATGGGTGGAATGGACTGGACCTCCGCCATCATCGCGGTCGTATTGATGGCATTGGGCCTCTGGTTCCTCGTGGGAGGATTCTGGAAACAATTCAGCATGACCGGACAGACATTCGACTGGATGGTCGCATTATGGTATGTCATCGGGATATCCTTGGTATGGTATGGGAAGATGTGGAAGGCCCGTTCCTGCTGCTGCGGAATGTGCTATCACTAGTTCTTTCAGAGGGGATTTTTTTCCCCTCCTTTTCTTTTTCTCCTTTCTTTCATTCCCCGTTCATTTTTATACTTCTTCCGTGTGAGCATCGGAGACGAAAAAAAAGCATAAAATAAACAGGGGGATTATTCGTGGGATTATTGGTCCGAAAAGGAAGAAGCACGGGACGCGACGTCCCCACTGGAAAAGGATTTTCCTCCCCAGAAGGGTGGGGTCCTCCCCGGAAGCCGCATCCGTTTTCGTTATTGAAAGCGAGAATCATCCCGGATAAGTTCGCCTGGGACGATTTGGCCCAACAGATAGTGGGGGCCATGGTTCTCTCCGCCCCCCTGGCCGTCACGAGCGAAGTGTGGGACTTGTCCTCATCGCTCGATTGGGCCCGAGTTGGGGCCATGATCCTGGTGACGTTGATCTTCAACATCCTTCTAATCTATTACACGAAATACCAATCGGTGGAATCGGAACGCATCCTGGGGATTATTCCTACGCGCCTCTTCTCGCAGGTCCTCGTCTCCTATTCTACGGCGTTTCTCATGCTCTCCATGATGGGCGTGATTGGGGGCCCCGTTACCGGGGTAGGGGAAACGATCCGATTGGTGGCCTTCGTGGGATTGTTCTCCAACATCGGTGCCGGAGCCGCGGATCTGCTCAAATAATTCACTGTTTTCGCCCAGCGGCAACGAGGGGCGAAGCCGGTTCCGTGAACCGGCCAACAGCCTTTCAGACAACGAATTGCCCATCCTCAAAGATGAGCGTGGCATTCAACCAGATGCGCCGGGTGGAGGGGTAGATATCCACGTGGTAGCGCTGGACCAATTCCTTTTCATGCTTGAACTTCTTCAAATACGCCCCATGCTTCCATCCCAGGGAGAGATGCAGGCCCGCGATGCGTTCGAAGGCCGTGGCCTCCGTGAGTCGATGCTCCGGGGTAATATTTCGATTCAATCCCAACCCGAATTCGCGCACGGGAATTTTTCCATCCGGGTTTTCGTTCCGCATCATTTCAATGAGGGGTTGAAATTCGGGAGGAAAATCCCCGCCTTCTACACAACCATTTTTGATTCGGATGAGAAATGGTTTTTGGGCGAAGCGCATCTTATGATCCTCCCCGGGGTAGGCATACACCTCTACTTCCCCTTCGGCGGTTGAAAGATCAACGGGCTCGGAGAATAATTCTCCAATGGGATACCCGCCTCCCGCGTGGAGGGTCTTGGAATAATCCCCATCATTCACCACGGGCTTTTCCATCGCGGAATGATACGTGAGGATGCTTCCCCCTACACACTCTATTTTGATGTGCGTGGTGCGCGTCAAGAGGTCCCTCAGCTTCTCCGCCATGGGACGCAACCACGCCGACTCATCTTTCAAACTCCGTATATAGGTGGGAATCTCCTCCTCGCTCATATAGGATAATCGCATGTGCTCGATGACCTTCAACTTCCGGTCGAACAAGTCCAATCGCCACCGATACGCGCTCACCCGGAACGAGGTGGATTGGACCAGCACCGCGATGTCTCCCGGATGCATGGAGGAATGAATCTGCGCGATGATATCTGCAGGGGGAAGGGAATCATAGTCCACGAAATAGGCATTCGTTCGCCCGGATAACACCTTCCGATATGCCTGCGTGATGAGGCTGGAAAGAGGGGATTGTGTGTCGTGGATGACCATGACACCGGTATCCGGGGTCATCCCGAACTGGTTCGTGAGGATATCGGAGAGGTTCCGTTCCAATTCCACTTGAAGGAGGGATGACATTCACCTATTGTCCAGCGATGGCTAAATAAGGCATTCCTATTTTTTTGCGCTAGATTCTTAATCATTTCAATCCGTCGTCGGGAGATGGAAATGAGTATGTCCTTCACGCCTGTAAACGGAGGGATAAAAAGAGTGATAACGGTATATCTGTCTGGAAGTGCCCGCTATGAAATATGAATACGATGCCGATGCCGATATCCTGCTCATACGACTCACGGATGAGAAGCCCGATCACGGGGAGCAAAAGGGCAATGTAATCACGCACTATTCAAAAAACGGAGAAGTGGTCGAATTGGAGATACTGGATGCGACTAAAGAAACGGCCCATTTGATTACTTCCATCATGAAAGCGAAACAATCCATCGCGGCTGATTCCAAAAGGTAGGAATCATTTCACAATCGGGGTCTTGCTTCCAAGGGATTGAGATTGTCTAAACATGGGCTTGACTACCGTAACCAACAAAAGAGCCGCGATGATGAGCACGAGAATCATATAGAGGGAATTAAATTCCCCCTGGGCCCGCGTCTCATTCCAAAGTGAAACCATAGTATCCCCATCCCGCTTCCCGGCTTAATAATGATTAGGGAGGGACTCAGGCCCCTCACGCATAGCGCAATGCAATAATGCACGCGGTCTGGGGAATGTCGATGGAGCAATTGCCTGTCCAATCATTATCAATCCCATTGGCTTCCAAATCGGAAATAATCTGATTGCCCGTATCGCATAAAACGGAAATCCGCACGCGAAGGTTGGAGGAACCATTATACCGGAGAATACCATTCCCGATGGCCTCGAAATCGGATTCCTGGTCAATGAAATCACCCTCGGAGATGCATATCTGCCCCTCCGTCACTACACCCGAAGCGGAGGCAATGGCCTTAGCATTAAGAGAGTCTTCTTTCGTGAACGTCACCGGATTCGATGTGCGCAATTCCGAAGGCGCATTCACCTGGCTCGCCACCAAATCCGAGGCAATCTTGTTGGGCTTCTGTCCGCCCAAATTGGGCAAGCTACCGATAATATTCAACAACAGCACGAGAATGGCCAACGCCACCACGGCCGCAATCAACAATTGGAAGGTCGAAAAAGCTTGTCCTCGATTATTCATCCTCGCATCACCTTCTATCCCGAAGGGTAGGGTCCTATAAAAAGGTAATCCGTCAGGCGTAGCGGAGGGCCACTACACACGCGGTCTGGCTCAGGGTCTTTACATTCTCACAATTGGACGAGCTCATCCAATCGGATGTAATACCATATGATTGAAGGTCTCCGGCTAACTCGGTTCCGGTGTCGCACACCACTGAAAGTTTCACCCCAATTTGGTTCCCTGAATAAACTAACACGGTTTCTGCGGTGTCGGTGAACTGGAACATGGAATCGGATTCAAAGTCTCCCTTCGAGAGACATAACTGGTTAGGGGATAATATTCCACTTTGGGATGCCAACGATTTGGTGTTCAAACTATCGCCCGTCTTGACAATGATGCGAGAGCTAGAGGTCTGGATTGACCCGGGATTGGTCGCCTGGGTCTTAACCATATTGCCCGCCTCCTTCGAGACGGACGGATCGAACGGGAACTGGATGACATTAAGAATATTGAGCAGAATCACCAGGATGGCCAACGCCACCACAGCCGAAATGAGCAACTGAAAAGTGGAAAATGCCTGTCCCCTCGAATTCATCAAACGCATCACCTATGCTCAAGGAGGAAAGACGACCTATAAAAAGGTAATCCGGGGATGGAAGCGAGCCATCCTCCTCCCTATATAGGCCCTGCGACCAGCTTTCCGAAGGAGAGGAGGCAATACGCGTAGCAATCCTCGGGCCCAGGGGGAATAATCCAATTCACGGACTGGCACGACATATACACGTTCCCCACCACGGAGGCCTGGACGCTCACATACGGATTGTCCACGTCCGAATCTTCCAGAGTAAAGCCCGCGGCCTTTTCCCCATCCAATTGGAGGCAAGCAGGGTCGAGGGCGACCTGCCGGGCGAACTGGGTCCGGCTGAAACGGGTTCCCTGGGGAACGAATAAGTCCCTCGCCAGGATAACCTTGCCATTGGGCGAATCCACCGCGCTCTTCCACGAGCTATACAATGTTTCCAACGACACCCGTTCGCGGAGCTTGTCGAAATACGTGATGGTGGAGACGATAATCAATAATACCGCGAGCGCGATGACCATGGCGATGAGCACGCGATAGGCTTCGAACGCCTGTCCCTTCCGACCCATTCCTTTCATTATCGATTTCATGAATATACTATGACCCCCTCACCCAAAGCTCCCGGCCACCATGGTGTTGGAGACGATGACGGTAATCACAAACAATATCATCGCGATCGGAAGATTGGCGGCCGCATTCTGTTTCGCCGTAATGGCATTGTTCTCCTCAATGAGGGTGACGAAATAATTCATGATGATCACGAGCTCAATCACATAAATAGCCACAATCAGCAAGAATTCCCCCGGCGTTGCAATGGTCGCCACAATTTCAGGCTTGATGAACGAACTCACGTCCGTGGAGCCAAAATCCCCCACTCCCGGGATGCCCGCTCCCAAATTGGGATCCGGGGCCTGACTGCTCTGCCCGGACGCGGACACGCTCACGAGGGTCACGATGACGACGCGCTGGAGGGAAGTGGTGATTCCCAACACAATCGGGGCAATGTACACCGAGACCGTTTTCATCGTCCCTGTAATCTCCTGAATGAGCACGGTGAGCATCTTCGCCACGCGCTCGGAATTACCCAACTGACGAGACAAAGAGATGAGCGTCCGCGCCGCGACCCCCACCCCCAATCGCACCGAATCAATAGCAATCTTCATGGAGGAACGGATGATCTGCGAGGGATTGTGACGCAGGGAACCATAGGCCGGATCGAACAATGCGCTCTCAAGGGGCATCCCCAATACATGAATATTGTCCACCGTCTTCCCAAAGACTTCCTGCGAAACCGTATTGTTGGGCAAAAAGGTCTGCGTGTGACGTAGGGCATCCTCAATGGGTTTGTTCTCACCCAGGCGGGAGGCGAGGACATACAGGGAGTCCTTGAACTCGGACTCCATCTGCATGTATTTCAATTGTATCGTGCGCTTTGCCTCCAGGGACAATCGGACAAAGGCCGCGATGGCCACGCTCACCGTGATGAGGAAACCAAAAATGAGATTGTAGGGAGACACATCGTTCTCGGCCTGCGCAAAAAAGCGCGCCTTCTCGGTGATGATAATCTCATTCGCCGTTTCGGGGGAAACCCCCTGCGAAAGCAACTGGGCCTCCCGCGTCCCACCGGGCTCGAACCAATCCACCGGTTTCCGGTCGGCATCCAACACATTCTCGAGCGTATGGTCCGGGCTCAACAAATACAAGGAATTGGGATCCTCTGGATTCCCAACACCCAAACCATAAAAATGGAGGTATCCCGAAATCAATCCCCCCACTACCACGATTCCAATAACCACGAAAGAGATGCGGACCAGTCCTTTTCCAACGCGCGCCATCCCTTTAGGGGGAAGCCCGGG
>JBBSWQ010000114.1:0-5913 GCA_038046225.1 archaeon | reverse complement strand
TGCAGCCATTTATCCTATCCTGCACACGGCCAAAGTCGAAAAATTGGTCTCCATCGCTCGGAAGGATATCACTCCCAATACCATTGTGGACATTTTGCCCTGCAATGATGAGATTTCCCGCTTGCTTGCATTGGCGAAAGGGAAAGGATTCAGCAATCGTGAAGTGGCCCGCCGCGCAAAAGTGAGCCAGGGGCTATTGAATTTCATCAAGCGGAAAGACCGCCTTCCTAGTCGCACGGCTGTGCGGAAATTGGCCGCCGCATTTAATTCTCTGGGCATCGATGCCTCCACGATTCGCCAGCTGGCCGATGCCGATATTTTTTGGGATCGGGTCGTGGCTGTCCACTCATTTCCCTATTCGGGTTTTGTGTATGATATGACCGTGAATGAATCCCTTGAATCAGGGACGAAGCCCCATAATTTTGTGGCGGAAGGGATGGTCGTGGGCAACTCCATGGGGACCATCCACGCCAACACGGCCGCCGAAACGTTGATCCGGGTCACGAGTCCCCCCATGAGTGTGCCGGAAGTCATGTTGTCGGGACTGAATTTCGTAATTGTGGAGAATCTTTTCCATTCCTCCCAGCGCGGGAGCTTCCGTCGCGTCACGGAGATTGCGGAGGTGACGGGTGTCATCGAGGGGAAGGCCCACACTCTTCCTATTTTCACGTGGGATCCCATCAAGGATGAGTTCGTCCGGAGCACGGCTCCGATTAAGTATCTGGATCGTCTTTCTTCCTTGTCGGGGAAATCAATCCCTGAATTGGAGGCCGAGCTGCGCAAGCGGGAGCGTTTTATTCAGGGATTGATTGATCGGGATGTGCGCGAGATGAAGGCCGTTTCTCAATTGGCCCAGGAATTCACGGGGGGCGAATAGATGACGGAATCATTCAACAGCATCCGTTCCCGCATCGAGGAGAAGAAGGGCGATTCCTCCCGCACCGCGCCTGTTTCCACGGATGCGGTGAAGGATCTTTCCGACAAGGAGATCGAGCGCATCGTGGATCGGATGAAAACCAAGTATCGTTCTGAGGGGATGCAGTTTGCGGAGGCGGAGGGCCAATTGGGCGAGTTGAAGGACATTATCTCAGGCAATTCCCAGAAGGGCATGAATGTCACGGACGTTGAGTCCCTGCGCGGGGGAAAGAATGCCTTTGTCCGGGTCCTGGGGCGGTTGTATTATTCCATGCACGGTCCCTTCGAGAAGTTGGGCGGTGTCATCGAGAAGTTTCCCCAGATGCGTACGCTGAATTATTATCTTTATTCGGCCAACATGCCCTATTCCTCCAAACAATGGGTCGCGCTCCTCTCAGTGGCCTCGGTGGTGGTCTTCCTTCTCACGTTCTCGTTCGGCGAACTGGCCTTCCTGGCCCTGCGTCTCATCGCCCAGTCCCGAGGGACGGTTCTCACTCCCTTAGTGGTGACGTTGAGCTACATCCTTCCTCTCGTTGGGGGATTGTTTTTTGCTCTCGCGGCCGTTCTGGTGGGTTTTCTCATTCCTGCATCCAATGCGCAGCGTCGCGGTGATCAGTGTTCGACCGAGCTCCCTTTCGCCTTGCGTCATATGGCAACCGAATTGCGGGCCGGGATTGGTTTGTACAAGACCATTCAGACGATTGCCAAAGCGGATTATGGGGTGTTGAGCGAGGAGTTTTCCCGCACCATTGCGGAGATTGAGGAGGGGACCGACACCAAGGACGCGTTGCGTCATTTTGCGGCGCGCACCCAATCGCGTCCGTTGTCTAATGCGCTCCGCCACATCATCCGTGCGCTCCGCACGGGGGGAAATCTTTCTGAGATCATGGGCACGATTGCCGGGGATGTCAGTTTCGACCTCCGGATGCGGGTGCGGGACTATTCGGAGCGCCTCAATTTCTTTGGGGTCATCTTCATCTTCATGGGAATTGTCATGCCGGTCTTTGTGGGGGTCATGGCGGCGATTGCTAATTCGGGTCTCCCGCTTGGGGTGACTATTCCGATCACGCCTCCGCTCGTCCTCGCCTTTTATTTTGTCTTAATGCCCATGCTCATGGGAATGCTGGCCTACTACCTGTACGTGTCCCAGCCCAAGGTGTGATGGAGAGATACGATGGATACTCACTTCGAAAAAAAGACCCCGTTAGAGCGGTACGAATATTATATGCAGCAGGCTGGGCTCGATGTCCCTCCCTTACTCTGGCTTGCGGGATCCTTCCTCGCGGGGTTGGCGGTTGGATTGTTCGTCTTCTTCGGGGTGGCCGTGCTCAAGGTCAATGAGCCCTTGCTCGGTGTGCTTGGTTTCCTCATCGTGACGGATATCATGATTGGTTTTCCCTACATGAAGGGGAAGGCCCGCATCGATTCCATCGAAGCCAATCTCCCGGATGCGTTGAAGCAGATTGCGGATACCCTGAAGACGGGCTCCACCTATGAGTATGCCCTGCGCGAGGTTGCCGCATCCCAATACGGTCCCTTGACGGAGGAGATGAAGAAGGTGCTGCGCAAATTGGAGGAGGGCGAGAATTTTGAGAACTCTCTCATGACTCTTTCACGGAACGTCGAGTCCCGTCTCGTGCGGCGCGTGATTACTATCATCGTGGACACCGTGCGCGCCGGGGCCGCGCTGGCGGACATCTTGGATGATATTGCCGCGGACGTGCGGGAGATGAATCGAATCGCCCAGGAGCGTAAGACGAAGACCGTGCTCCAGGTTATTTTCATGCTGGCCGCGGGAATTGTGGTGGCCCCGTTCATTTTTGGGATGGTCGCGACCATCATTGACTTCCTCATCAATGCCTCGGCCCAGACGGGTGCCAAGTCTGCGGCGGCCCTGGCTCAGACCCAGAATGCGCGTGATCTCATCGTGTTTGGGGTCAAGGGATACATCCTCGTCATCGCCGTATCGGCTTCCCTCCTCATCGGGATCATGCGAGACGGGAAGGCATCCAAAAGCCTTTTATACATCCCTTTGTTGCTACTAATCGCTTACACGGTCTTCTACGTCTCGCAATTCGCGGTCGGGTTGATGGTGAGACTATGATGAGTGGATTGGATAATCGCGGTCAGGCCGACCTGGCATTGCTGTTGGCGGCGGGGATTGCGATTGTGATAGCCACCATTGCCGGTCTCGTCCTCAAGGCTCTATTCACGAGCCAACAGCCCGCGATCCAGGGGACGACGAATACTGTTGTAAATAGCTTAACCAGGACGATTTGACCAGGAGGGAACATATGGATAACCGAGGACAAGGAGCATTGGAATACCTATTGTTGATTGGTGGAGCCGTGCTTATTGCGACCATCGTGCTGTTGATCATTATTGGTTCTTCGACGACAACGAAGGGAATCATTAATACCAACCTGAACGAGTTTACCAAGCATATCAATGTGAACGCGTTGCCGTGATGGAATTCGCTATGGAACGTCGTGCACAGGTGGCGTTGGAGTATCTCCTCACGGTAGCGTTTGGAGTCGTGCTCGCAACCGCCGCCGCGCTGCTCGCGTTCCAAGTGGTTTCCATCGCGCAGGTCGCGGAGAGGAACATCGAACAGTTTCGCCAGGAAACGATTTTGAGCTTTTTGGGAGAGTAATCTCCCATGTTCCCCCTGGCTTTTTCTCTTTCATTAATCGGGCTCGTCATCGCGTCCTATACCGATCTCAAGTCCCGCATCATTCCGGATTGGGTTCCCTATTCCTTGGGGATCTCGGGCATTCTCCTAGCGGGATATTCTTCTTATCTTTCGGGTTCATTCCTTCCCCTCTTTTGGAGTGTTTCCCTCCTTCTCCTTACGTATGGGGGGGCTTACGTGTTTTGGCGCATGGGTGCGTGGGCGGGAGGGGATGTGAAATTGTTCACGGGCCTGCCGGCCTTGAATCCTTTCAATCTTCACGCGTTGGGTTCTCTTCTGGGGTTGTCTTTTTTCGCGGGGGGTAAGGAGTGGATTGTCGTCTCCTCCCTTCCGGTGTTCATGCTTAATCTCTTCCTTTTTTCGGTGGTCATGCTCATTCCCTACACGGCCCTCCTCTCCTTGAAGGCTCTTGCTCGTCCCTCGAATCGCCGGGAGTTTCTTTCCCTTTCATTGAAGTCCGTCCAGGATGCCCTCAAATACTCCTTGCTCATTGTCTTTTTTTCGGCGGTCCTGGAGGGATTGGGTCTTCCCCTCTTCCTCCTTCTCATTCCCCTCCTCCTGGTTTCGTTCTTTCCCTCTTGGGTCGGATATGGGGGCGTTCTTGCGGGAATAGTCGTCCTTTTCCTGGCTCCGGCGGGTTTATCGGGTTTCTTCCCCCTGCTCGTGGTCATGATTCTTGTCACTATCCTGCGTTCCTGGTATGGTTTTGCGCAGAAGCATGTTCTCACCAAAGTAAAGCGTATTTCCGCGTTGGAGGATGGGGATATCGTGGGGGAGCGCATCGTGATGGTGGATGGGTCGATTGTTCGTGAGCCTCCGGTCTCGTTCCATACGATTATTAAGGCGGGTTTTCAGCGGGATATTCGTATGATTTTTCGTTTCCTTCATCCGGTCGGTGAGGTCTTGGCGGATCCTCGTCGTGCGGCGGGGGTGTATCCCGATGATATTGCTCGTCTCCAGGCGGAGGTGAAGGCCGGTCGTCTTTCGGATGAGATTCGGGTCAAGGCCTCTTCTCCTTTTGCTCCGGCGGTGCTCTTGTCGTATGTTTTTCTCAATCTGGTCGGGGATCTTTTCCTCGGTTGGGTGGGTGGGGCCTAGTATGCGTTCCCGGGGTCAAGCGAGTATCGAATTCATCTTCGTGATGGTCTTCATGTTCGTGATTATTGCCGGGATTATCCTTCCCTTGAGCCAGTCGTTCCAATCCTCTCTCACGGATGTGGGTCGTGCCGGTTCGGTATCGAGTGGGGTGAAGCAGGTGGAATATACTCTTCGTCTCCTTTCGGGGACGAATGCGAAAGGGAAGCAGGTCGTGGGGATTTTTCTCCCGCGCGATACTTCCTTCCTATGCGACCCTTCCTTGGATGATGTGAATATTTCGCTCCCTCTTGCACTATCCGTCTTCAATACCGATGGGAGTGTTCCTCCTTCCTGCGTCCTGCAGGAAGAATCTTCTCCCTATGCGATGATTTGTGAAAAGAGTGTTCCCATTCCTTCATCCGTGGATATCACGTGCGGCGGATCCTCGGTCGATTCGTTTGTCATCGAGACGGGTGGGGTGGGTTTTACACAATCGTTCACGTTCCAAGCGGTGTACACTCCCTCGGCCCTTCCTCCTTCTCTCCCCTACGTGATTGATATCCGTCCGGGTGGGTGAGGCCCGTATGCGTTCTTCTCGGGGTCAGACGAGTTTGGAGGTTCTTCTCGTGATTTCTTTCAGCATTCTCCTGGCCATGATGATTGGCCTCCCGTATTTGGAGAATCAGTCCCGCACCGATGCGGGGATTCAAGCCAAGCTGGCCATTCTTCCCTTCGTGGAGCGGAATTCTTCCCTCGTTCGTATCTCTTCTATTGTCACGGAAGTTTCTCCGGGGGACGATTTGCTGGTCCGTGTCACCATGGCGGGGGAGATGGATGCCGTTTCCAGCGTTGAGTGCGATGCCGTCTGTTCCCGTATTGATCCAGCCGGTCATTTTTCGATGGTCTCCTTGGAGTGGGGTCTGGCGGGAGAAACGCCTCCTTTCTGCTCGTCCTCGTGCTGATTTTTTTCCCTAGGTTTTAATCCCTTCCTCTTGGTTTCCCGTCTTTCGTATGGGTGTTCTTTCTCCTCCTTCCTATTGGATTCTTTTTTTTCTTTTCTTGGGGGTGGGGATGGAGTATTATTCGGCCTCTTCGGTGGTGCACCCTTCAAGTGTGGGAGAGATTTTTTCGCTCTCCCTTCCCGTGCGGGTGGAAGTGGGGGGTTGGGTGGAGAATTCGCGTCTTTCAGGGGGTGCCCGGGTGTTCGATTTGGTGGATGGGGGTCAGAT
>JBBSWQ010000113.1:1876-7922 GCA_038046225.1 archaeon | reverse complement strand
CGGGCTTCTTGAGCATCCTCCCTTCTTCCATCACGCTGGGGGTTCCCATTGGGGATACCAATACTACATCGATCCAATTGTGCAATACGGGGGATAGTCCCCTCACGGGGATTACCTTCACTCCATCCACGGGCGATGCGGGGGATTGGGTCGAGGACATGGCTACTATTTCTACCATCGGGGGCAATTCCTGCACGAACATGGATGTGATGGTCACCGCCCCCGGGGACGTTAACCTGGGCATTGAAGGAGGATCCCTCCTCGTTTCCGATTCCACAGGAGGGAATGTGGATATCCTCCCCCTTTCCATTACGGTGTTGGGCCAATCAGATTCGTTCGAGTGGGATTGGTCCCTCGCCTCCACAGTTACCGATACCGTTTCGGGTTTTGTTCTCCGGAATGGGAGAGAGGAACCTCTTCAAATCACCCAGATTGCCATTCAGGATTGGTGGGATTGTGATACCGCGCTGGGGGATCTTTCCCAGGTTGAGGTGGATGGAAATAATATCTTCCTCGGCAGTGTGGGAGATGGGGAGTCCGTGGATGTGACGGATTTCAATATTCCAGGGGGATCATCTTTTTCGGATAACTCCCTCGTGTTTGAGAGCGATATCTCGGATGAGGGGGAGGCCTTCCAATCGGTAGTCACATTCTCCGATGGCACCACGTACACGAGTTCCACGTATGGAAATGGGTGCGCCATCGATACGATTCCTCCTTCCCCTATTGCCGATTTGGTCGCGTGGCCCGGGGCCGATCCCGAGTCCATTCGTCTCACGTTCACGTTTCCGGGAGACAATAATTTTTCAGGCACCGCCGCGGGGGCCGAATTCAAGATGTTTTCTCAGCCCGATGCGGATGATCCCTCGGTATATGCAGCCGGGACACTTATCCCTTTTTCGCAGGAAATTTCCCCCGGCGGCACATCAGGAAGCCTCACTATCACGGATTTGAATGTGGGAGAGACGTATTTTTTCACGGCCGTTTTCACGGATGACCGGGACCAGAATGGGGGACTATCCAATATTGCGAGTGGGAGACCATGGAATAGGTATCAGTTCTCGCAGGGGGACTTCAACATCTCCCAATTCTCCCATTCGTTGTCCAGTGATCCGGAGGATGGGGAGCCGGGGGATATCAATCAGTTTTTGGTGAATAATTTTCGTTTTAACGCGGGATTGGATCGGAATATCGTGATGCGTATTACTCCCGATGACAATGAGGATGACTCCTGGATTATCTCTCTTGGAATACGGAGCACCACCCTCACGTCCATTCGGATATGGTATCCGTATGCGTCCGTCAATGGGAACCCGTCCACTACCCCTACGTTTTCGGCCACGACGAGCCAAGCATTATCCTCGGGGGCGGATCTTTTGTCTTCTTCGCTCATTAATTCGCCGTATCGCTATGATGGCGCCTCCGTCTCCATGAGCCGGCCGAATAATTTGTATGTGACGTGGACCCAGAACGTGGCCGACTTCAATGTGTCCCATGATATGGTCCAGGCGGTCTATCCATGAAACGAAGGATTTCAGCCCCATCCTCTCGGGGGCAAGCCACAGTGGAGTTGCTCCTCCTCCTCGCATTGTTGTTCATTATTCTCGCGTACGCGGTGCAGACGTATTCCACGCACACCCGGGTGGTGGAACAGAAAGAGGACTTCCTGGATGCGGAGCGCGCCGCCGTGCACATAGGGAGCGAGATTGATTCTCTCATCCTCCTCCCCATTGGTACCCGGGCCCGCATATTCATTCCCCCTTTTCCGGGAGGAGAAACTGCTTCCATTCGGGTCATCAATGGAGTCGTGGAGGTCCGCGCGTCCCAAAACACGATAGTATACCCCCTTCTCATGGGGGACATGAACATGGAATCGATGGAGAGTGGGAACACGTATGTCTTCCACCGCACCCCTGAAGGAGTGGAGCGCGTATGAATCGAAAGGGGCAGATTTTTTCCACGGACTCCTTGCTCGCATTGGTGGTATTCACCCTCGTCGTGGCCCTCACAGCCGCCCTCATCCAGCAATTCCAGCTCACGGGGGAAGATGCGCGGGAACAGCAGGCCGATTCGTCCCGCACCCAGCGCATTCTCTATTCCCTCCTTTCCTCGCCGGGAATCCCTTCCTATTGGGAAGATGCAGGGGATTGGAATGCGGTCTCACTCATCGGCCTCTCGGATGGGGGTGGATTTATTTCTCCCTCCAAGTGGTCGGCCCTCCAGGATTGGAATGGAGAGGATTATCCCTCCCTCCTTTCTCATTTTGGGATACCAGATCGAAATTTTTATTTGTCGATGTGGGATCTCAATCATTCCCTCATTGAGGAAACAGGCCTCCCTCCCGTGGATGCCAATACGGTGAGTTCAATCACCCTCCCTTCCCTATATGAGGGGGAAATCGTCATGGTCCAATTGCAGGTGCATACGCAATGAATAAAGGATTTATTGTCTCGGTGGATGCCCTCCTCGCCATCGTGATTCTATTCGCCCTCCTTTCCCTCTCCTTCGATAGTTTGAAACAGGATGGAGGAGAGGCCCGTCTCCAGCATATGCTGGGGGTGCTTTCCTACCAGAGCGGGAAATCCCTGGAAGTCTCCGGCCTCTTATCCGATGCGGTGATTGCCGACGACACGAGCGGTATCCGCACATTCTTGGACGGTCTGCCGTTCCACCTCTGCGGTTCCGTGGGGGTCCGTGAGGACGTGGACACGAATCAGTTTCTCTTCCTCGTGACCAAGACGGGGTGTTCATCCTCCTGGGGGGAAAGCGTATCCTCCATGCGCGGATTTATCGTCCCCTCCCCTCCGGATGCCAACCTGCATGTGGCGATTGTTTCCGTGTGGATCAACCGGGGGTCCTGAATCATGAATTCTTCCTCCCGCGGTTTTGTCTTGAGCATCTCGCTCTTCCTGATGGCTGTCTTCTTGGTATCGTATGCCCAGCTCTATTCCGATTCGCTGGTGGGGAAGCAGTTGGATCAATCCCGGCAGTGGGATTCATTCCTCCCTGCGCGACTTGCCGAGGATGCGGGGCTGGATCTCCTTCCCTTGATGGGTCAAGGAGTGGTACTGGATCGGAACACCACCAATCTATTCCTCACCATTCAAGGGGAACTGCCCCCCCTCCTGCCGTGGGAGGATAATCTGCTCGCGTACCAATCATCCCTTTCCCAATGGGCCATTGACCAGAATGTGCGCGCATTCCTTGATCTGAATCAGATGATCGATGATGGGAATCTTTCCGGGACATTGAGCCATGGCTATGCGTGGGATTCCTCCCTCGATGGGGAACGCGTTCATTTCTATCCCACAATCCCTTCCCGCGTCCCCCTGCGGATTGATCTCAATGTGATAGTGGAATCATCCTACACGGGAACCAGCCCCTTCACGTTGGCAGAAGATGGGAACACATTTCTCCGCCTCCGGTATGTGGACCAGAATTCCAGCCACACGTCCACGGTTTCAGGGTATCTCGCGGAAGGGGACCTTTATGCGTATGGGTGGACGTATGGAAATGGATCCACCTCCCTCCAATTGAACGCGGGAAATGTAGGAGATGTGAATGGATCCATCCTCCTCGATCATAATGGGGCCTCCTCGTTTAGCGTGGAGTATTCCGTCCGGTTCTATTTTGATGCGAATGCCGATGCCGTGCGAGTGGGGTATGCGCTTCCCCTCTCATTTTGGGGGGCGGACGTAAACACCCTTCAGGATGTCCAGTGGGTCGATGAATGAGCAATAGGCATATTAATCCGGGGAGCGACCCCTATGCATGCCATCGCAGAGAAAAAGAATGAATGGTTCTTCCCGCGGACATGATTGGGGAATTTTCCTCACCATCGCAGGATTCGGGGGATTGGTCTCCATCTGGGCCACGCACTCGGTTTTCACCCTCCCCAATCCGTATCCCTGGATGGGGGGAATGGCCCTGGGAACGGGGTTGGGACTATTGCTTTTTACGCACACGCACCCTTCCCGAAAAATGGAAAGGAAACCGGCTACGCATTGAATTCCGTATATAAGGTCGGTCCGCCCAGAGTTCATTCATGAAACGGAGGGACATATCTATGAAGACAAAATCAACCATTCCGGCAGGACCCATTACACTCATTGGCGCTATTCTCATTTTGGGGGCCGTGGCCGTATTGTGGTGGGGTCCGGGTGCAGGATTGGGAAATACCCCCATTCCCCCAGGGACCATGGTCCCATCCCCCGATTTAGACTTGCTCATCGGGAAACCATTGCCCCGCTTCACGAGCGAATCGGATATTATTGCCCAATTCAAGGCCGCCGAGTCATTGGGACCCGGGGGATACCTCCGCGGCGCCTCGCAGAATGACGCCGTGAACGTAGGCGCTCCTACCATGGCCGAGGGGGGTTCTGATTCCAAATCCACGAGGCCATCTCCATCGTATACAGGAACCAATGTTCAAGTGGAAGGAGTGGATGAGGCGGATATCGTGAAGACGGATGGGGAATACATCTACGCATTCTACAAGACCCACGTCAAGATTGTCCGCGCCTACCCTGCGGAGGATGCCCAGGTGGTCGCCACCATCTCATTGGATGATATGTATCCCCGCGACATGTTCATCAATGGGAACAAACTCATTGTTTTTGGGACCGAGTATACGGGAGGAGGGTATTATCCGTCTCCCTACACCAAAATGGCAGGAGGAATGGGATTCATGCCCCCGTATTGGGGATCACCCCTCTCCATCGTGAGAGTATATGATTTATCCATCATCGAAGAGCCCGTGCAAGTGAAGGAATATGCGTTCCGCGGCACGCATGTAAGCAGCCGGATGATGGGAGAAAACGTCTATTTCGTCTTGACCACATACCCGGAATACCGCCTCTTGAATGGGGAGAAAGGAGAGGACGAGGAATCCATCATACCCCCCTATTATGAGGACGGGGAATCCCGCATCCTTGCGACTCCCACCGAAATAGGATACATCCCCCCGGTCTATGCCCAGAGCTTCATCACGGTGGCATCGGTGGATGTGGATTCATTGAAACTCACCAAAGAGACCATGGTGGGAAGCGCGGAAACCGTGTATGCATCCGAGGACCATCTCTATCTCGCGCACACGCAGTATTACGATCCCGCGGACTGGCCCCGCATCATGGAAGGAAGCGTGGACACGTCCATCGCGCCCATGCCGTATGTCCAATCCCAGGTCAAGACGGTCATCTCTAAATTTGCATTGAAGGACGGACGCATCTCGTTTGAGGGACAAGGAAAAGTCCTCGGGCGGTTGCTCAACCAATTCTCCATGGACGAATGGGATGACCATTTTCGCATTGCCACCACTACGGATGCGGTATGGGGATCCGTATGGAATTCGGATGGGAAGCCCGAAAAGGAAGGAGCCAATCACGTGTATGTATTGGATGAGGATATGGATGTCGTGGGATCCCTGGAGGATCTAGCCCCGGGTGAACAGATTTATTCTGCCCGATTCATGGGGGAGCGCGCCTACCTCGTGACATTCAAGCAGGTGGATCCATTGTTCGTATTGGATTTATCCAGCCATGAATTCCCCCAAGTATTGGGGAAGCTCAAGATCCCCGGGTACTCCAATTACCTCCACCCCTTGGACGATACGCACATCCTCGGAATAGGGAAGGATGCGGAAGTATCCAAGAATGACACCGCCTATTATTTGGGAATGAAACTGGCCGTGTTTGATGTGGAGGATGTGGAAAATCCCAAACAGGTGCACTCCATTGTCGTGGGAGCGAGGGGCACCGACTCGTATGCGTTGCAAGACCACAAGGCCTTCCTGTATGATTCGGAAAAGCAACTCCTTGTCCTGCCCATTTATTTGTATGAATTGGACGAGAGTCAGCAGAACCAGATCGACCAGCCTGAATGGCAGACATGGCCCGAGTATGGGGTTCCCACCTTCCAGGGAGCATTCGTCTACAAAGTGGACCTCGAGAGTGGATTCGAAGAATTGGGTAGGATTACGCACATCGACAAGGAGATTGATCTCAAGTCGGGATACTACTATGATTATTCCTACCAGGTCAAGCGCTCC
>JBBSWQ010000113.1:0-1776 GCA_038046225.1 archaeon | reverse complement strand
GATGGCACCACGAGCAAGACGGTGACGTTGGAAGCGGGAATGGAAGTGAAAGGAATCCAATCCTTCCTCAATGTCTTGCGAGGATACACGGGATTGGGGGGAATTTATTACTCCATCACTGATGTCATTGGAGAAGGGATTAGCGCCCCTCCCTCGGAAGCGAGCCCGGGAACTGAATCCGTGGTCGTGGACGAGTAAGTAATTCATTGGGGGCAATGACCCCCACCCCTTCTTCCAGAGCACACCCTTAAATACTTTAGTAAGTAATTACTTACTGGTGATTAGTTTGGCTGAGATTGCAGTAACCCGAATGAGTTCCAGAGGACAAGTCGTAATTCCTGCAGAAGTACGTGAAGGATTTGGACAGAATGAGAACATCATCGTGATTCGATCGGGAAAACAGATTATTCTTGAAAGATCAACGGATTTTCAACAAAATATTACGGATGATATTAAGGCCGCTAAGCGCGTGTCAAAAGCCTGGAAAAAATACGATGCAGGAAAATTTGTCAAGAAGGACAAGGACGAATTTCTTAAGGAATTGGAAACATGGTGAAAGTCGAATACGACCCTTCGTTTGAGAAGACGTTTCGTAAGATTAGCGATGAAAACCTAAAGCGGCGCGTGAAGAAGCAAATCCAAAAAATTATTGAAAACCCTGAGAACGGAAAGCCCATGCGCTACACGCGAAAAGGGACACGCGAAACATATATTCCACCATTTCGATTGTCCTATTCCTATTTGAAAAACGAGGATACTATACTATTTCTTGACCTATACCATAAAGACGAACAATAAATAGACGATAAAAATGAATAAAATAAACAAAATGTCTTGGGTTCTATCTCGGTGAGCCGAATAATGTGTTACCAACTCAGTTGAAGCGCGGAGTGAGGGATACAGGAACAGCCGTTTTCGTCCGGCTGCACCGAAGTAAGGGTATGCGATCGCAATACCCTTCGTTCACTTAATGATAAACGCGGAGTGAGGGATTCACTTTTGGAGTTCAATCGCGTGCTTTTTAGCGTTTGAATCGATGCCTTTATATCAATCGGAGACTCGCTATTCTTCTTAATAAAACTGCGCCCGTTATTTCGCCAAAGTAGAATATTTTATTTAGATTTGGGCTGTTTCTTTTTCTGAAAAGAGTACAATTATTCCTTTTTTCCCATCTTCTGCGTATGGTTTTAGAATTGCCTTTCTCGAAAACCGGCCAAATACTTCTTTTGGAAACACTTCTCGTAAGAAAGAGGTTCGAATAAGGAGGCTAAATGAATGAGGAGATTTCCAATAGAGAAGTGTTTTTCCTTCCTGAAATGCAGATAGTGATTCAGGCATGAACCCCACCTTGCTCCAAAATTTTCATTTCAAGAGAATCTAATTCTAGCCCTGCTACACGTGCTAATAGCAGGATCCGAATAACTTCATTAGGAACCATGCTACTCGCCCTCCATCTTTTGGGTTACAGCAAATCCTGCTCTTGGATGTTCTCGCGTTGCTTTTAGGATGTATTTCTTTAGGAGTGCCTTCTCTTCTGGAGTTGGCTTGTATCCTTCTTTGATAGCGTCTCGAAGGAATATCAAGTAAGGGATGCTTGGCGCGTATTTTTTGTTTTGTTGAAGCGTTTGCATTCAATTCACCTCAACTTAACGCTCTGTCTTGACGCGACTAATAAATGTTTTGTCCGATTTGTCTGGATTTTTCGGACAAAAACATTATAAGCAACCTCCAAAGGGTGTGAATTAGGAAAACTTATTGGGAGGAAAAAAAGATGAA
>JBBSWQ010000112.1:0-3778 GCA_038046225.1 archaeon | reverse complement strand
GTTATTTTTTGGGCCGCCTCGAAGGCCAATTTGGTCACGGTGCGGTTCTCGGATTGGTAATAGAATTTTGTTTTTTTGATGTCCAATCCCAATGCCAGGTAGGCGGGGATGTAAAATTCGCGTGCGCGTTCCTGCGCTTCCTGGACGGAAACCCCGCGTGCGGCTGCAGCCTCGAGGTCGGCGACCAGCACATAGGTTTCAGCCCCATGCTCTTGGAAGTATTTCACGTTCTCGATAACCGATTTTGTTCCCAGGTGTATTTTTTCGGCCGATGGGACGACGCCCGTCAACACGTAATAGGGTTTTTTTTGCTTGATGGAGTCCGACACGCGCTTCAAGTCCCTTCCTGCAAACACGAGCCCGCGCCGCATGAGCATGTTGGGTTCGGGAAACAATTTCGCGTCGAATTTTTCCAATCCAAAATGCCGGGCAATCGCGGCATAATCCTCAATCAGGTTGTCTCCCCAGGGGTCGATGGATTGGGCGGGCATTTTCAACCCACATCTATCAGATTATTAATCTCGGCGGTCTGCTCTGCCATTCTTTAAATGGGCGCAGAGAGTGGATGTTGTGGGGACCTCATATGGATGAAAAGACGGCCTTGGTTGTTTTCCAAGATAAGAAAATTCGCAGGGTTCAACATAATGGCGAATGGTGGTTTGTATTGGAAGATATTGTGGCAGGATTGACTGATTCTCGCGATCCCAAGCAATATATTCAGAAAATGAAGCAGCGGGATGAACCATTAGCTGAAGGGTGGGTACATTTTGTACATACCCTTCTCATTGAGACGGGTGGGGGGTCTCAAGGGATGAATTGTGTAAACACTGCAGGAGCCTTTCGAATGGCTCAATCTATTCCTTCCCCGAAAGCCGAGCCTTTCAAGCGGTGGTTGGCGCAAGTAGGGTATGAACGGGTGCAGGAGATTGAGAATCCAGAGTTGGCTCAGCAACGGATGCGTGAAATCTACCGCGCCAAAGGGTATTCGGATGCCTGGATTGAGAAGCGGGTTCGAGGAATAGCGGTTCGAGATGAGCTGACGAATGAGTGGAAGAAGCGTGGCGTGGATGAGAATCTGGAGTTTTCTATTCTCACTGCCGAAATTTCAAAAGCCACTTTTGGAATGACTCCGGCGGAATACAAGGAATTCAAGCACCTGAAAACCCAGAACTTGCGGGATCACATGACGGATTTGGAATTGATTTTCACCATGCTGGGAGAAGCTTCCACCACCAAGATTGCTCAAAATAAAAATGCCCAAGGATTCGTGGAAAACAAGATAGCGGCAAACGAAGGGGGCTCGGTGGCGGGTATTGCACGCACGGAATTGGAGAAACGAATCGGAGAAGGGGTTTCAACAGCCGATAATTTTGTTGATGCCCCTGAAAAGAGAAAAAGGGTGGAACTCCCAAAGAAGGAATGAGAATCATGAAGAAGCGTGCGTACAAGCCCAAAACGGATGACGATTTTCTCAACCTGATTTCCTTCATTGTTTTCATCGTCCGTTTCAATTACCGCTTGGTGGAGAAGAAATGGCCCCTCATCGAAAAGGCGTTTGAGCATTTTGATATCAAAAAGTTATCCAAGTTGGACCCCGAAGAATTGGGCGTGTTTTTGAAAGCGGAGGGGATGATCAAAAACAAGTGGAAAATGGGAGCCGTAATTGTGAATGCCCAAAAATGCGCGGAAATACAAAAGGAACATGGTAGTGTGTTGAAGTGGATTGCCAACGCCAAGCGTGCGTACAAGAAATCCCCCATGCTCGCTCCCGAGTTGCGCGAATTGTTCCGTGAAAACTTTCGGGGAATCGGTCCCATGACCAGCACGTGGGTGGAAAGCCTCTTTTTGAGCGATAAATCCTATGTCGAGTATGAAATGCCCGACCGATAGCAAATAGGGAACGAATGAAGATACGCTCATGGTTGGATCGGAATCCCCCGCCACTGTTCAAAACCGCATGCACCGCAATGCATGATTACCTTCTGTTGGATTGGATAGACGATTCGCGAGGAATTGCACGTGGGGCATTTTTGGCGCGTGTGTTGAATCATGCAGGAAAAGATTTTTTGGGTGAATAAAAGGATTTTGAGGGTGAACCGCCGGAAAGGGAAGATTGTTTTCCTTACCGTTTCTTCTTTCGCGGCGGTTCTCTTCCAATAGGGATAAAACCACTTGGATTCCACTAGTGTCATATGGAGCTGGACTATTCCCCTGAAAAAATCGTCTTCAATCGCGAGTTGTCCGATTTGGATGAATTAGTGTTGAAATTCGTGGATATTCTACATCGGTTAGATATCTCGTACGTGATTATTTCGGGGTATATTGCCATACTATTTGGTCGTTCGCGTGGCACGGAAGACGTGGATTTGTTTGTGGAAAAAATAGGGATGGATAAAATGAGTGAATGGTGGTTTGAATTGGAAAAAGCGGGATTCGAATGCCTGAATACGGATAATCCCACGGATGCTTTGAACGAATATCTCGAAAACAATACTGCCATCCGGTTTGCTGTAAAAGGGACGTGGGAGCCCAACTTTGAAGTGAAATTTCCAACGAGCAAGAGTTCCCATTATTCGATGGAAAACAAGCTGGTCGTTTTTTTGAACAATCGAAAAATAGTCACTTCGCAAATCGAAATGCAGATCGCTTATAAGTTGTTATTGAGGGGAGACAAGGACCTGGAGGACGCCCTCCACCTGTATGGTCTTTTTAAGGATAAATTGGACCATTCGTTATTGCGGCTGCACATCCAAGAATTAGGGGTGCCTCCCGAGAGAGTGAACGTGTTATGGGAAATCCATCCAAGCGATTGATGCTCACGGATAGTGACCGCGAAGAGATACACCAGGAAATTGCCCGCAACAGGCGTGACCGACTATCCTTCGTCCGGGAATACACGGAATGGTTGAAGAAGACCCCGAACGCGGTGTGGAGCAAACAGCATGCCAAATTCTTGGGGAAGAAGTGAGAGTGTCACTTCCTCCTTTGCTTTCGGTGTGATTTCCTATCTGGAATTATCGGTGGGTTGTGAGCCTTGTCTTTCACCGCTGCGTTTCCATGTACGCTTGCCGTGCGAGTGTGATGGCGTCCTGCATGCGTTCGTCGGCATCCACCGTCACGTGGACCCATCCCTCTTTTCCCGCGTTCTTATCCATGGATAGGGTGGCGCTCCCCAGTTGGATGGCGCGTTGCTGCTGGGTCTTTCCAAGTTTGATTCGCATTCTTATTTCGCGCAGGGAATAATCCATCTCCGCGAAATCTTTTCCCTGGCAGGAGAATACGTCCCCCAACCCTTGTCGTCGTTGCTCGACACCCTTCCATCGTTTGACTCCGGTGTGGAGTCCCTGGGTCCATCGCTCGACGTTTGATGGTCCTTGCTTGAACATTTCTTTCATATCCATGATTCAACCCCCCATTGATTAACGAACCAGGAGATTAATGCAAAACGTTGTTGGGGAATATAAGCATGGGCTATCGGGGGAATTGCGGGAATCCTTTTTCTCTACAATAAGAGAGATACAATGAGGAAATACACGAGGATGGAGGTGATGTCTGATAGGATGGTCGCGAGGGGACCGCTTCCCATGGCGGGGTCCTGGTGCAGGGAGTGAAAGAGCAGGGTGATGGTGATGGACGTGATGCTCGAGATCAGGATGGTTGCCCCCATCGCGAGGCCAATGATGGAGGCGGTAGGAGATGCCCCCCAGAGGAGGAGGATAATCCCGTATACGGCCCCCCCAATGAGAGCGCCAATGATCCCCCCAATCAGAATGGTCTT
>JBBSWQ010000111.1:0-14243 GCA_038046225.1 archaeon | reverse complement strand
TCAAAGCGTTTTCCTAGTGGGATACCCAGGCCTTTAGGCCTGGGAGGAAGTCATTTTCTGTAAATAATTTCGAATCTTGTTGAAATTCTCTTTCGAAGAAGTAAAACAAATAGTTGCGTGCGGAACCCATTTTTGGTCCCTTTTCTGTATTTCAATTCCCTCATCCTTCAAGACTTTGATCACTTTATGTTGTAGAGTGTGGCAGGATCGACTTAAAGCGAATTTGCTGTATAAAACAAAATAATTTTCTTTTGGGTATGCAAAGCTTCCAAAACCAGTTAGGGAGAACGTTCCGTTTTTGGAATTGTGAGTAATTTTCCGCATTGTCTCTTCAATTCTTTTTATGTTAGGTGTTTCAAAACTATATTTCAGCGTTAGGTGGGGAGGATTCTTAGAATGATAATAGGTCGTTTCGTTAAATTTTTGGGCGGTATTTTTAACTAATCGATCTTGGAACGTTTTGATGTTCCCTTTCAAAATAACTCGAATATCATACCTCATTCATAATGCGGGAGTCAATCCAATATAAATCACACATTTGCAACTGCCTGGTCATTTTCAAATAATACAAGAAGTCCGCGTTTTCCATCTTCGTTATAGGGTTTAAGAATAGCCTTTCGTGAAAATCGTCCAAATACTCGATTTGGAAAAATCTCTTTCAAGAATGAAGTCCGAATAAGTAAGCTAAATGAGTGAGGCGATTTCCAATACAATAACGTTATTCTTTCGCGAATGTGGTTAACGTTCAATCTACCCTTTACATTGCTTTTAACAGTAAGTAAAGGGTAGGTTTATATTTTCCTTATTTCATGCTATTGTATGGTTTATATCTATCAGAAGAAGGTGGGAGATAAGTCATACTATTACTTGCGTATCTCCGAGCGTACAGGGGGCAAGTTGGTAGTCAAGGATGTTGCCTATTTAGGAACTACTCCGGACGAGGTAAAAGAGGCGCTGGAGCGATTACCCAAACACCGTACGGCTATTCGTAAGTCCTATCGTACGATTCATCATTTTCTGGAGTCCAATCGTTTTCTCGAAAAAGTAAAAGGATTGAAGCTTAAGCATGATTCCTATTTGAAGGAAAAGCAGCAAGAGATTGAAGCCGCGAAGCTTCACTTTACAACCGATTTCGAAAAATTGGATCCGCTAACGAAACAAGAAGCTTGGAAGAACTTCATCGTTGAGTTTTCCTTCAATACTGCCGCGATTGAAGGAAATACTATTACGCTTGCGGAAGCACGGAACTTACTCGAAGAGGGTCTCACGCCCAAAAACAAAAGTTTGCGTGAAATTTATGATTTACAGAACTCAGAAAAAGTGTTCATAAAGATACGGGATTCTAACGAAGAATTAAGTCATGAATTTATCCAGCAGATCCATTCTCAGTTGTTGGAAAACATTGATTCACGCACTGGGTATAGGCTGCACGATGTGCGTGTAACAAAAACTAACTTCAAGTCCACCCCAGCTCCATATGTGAGAACCGATATGGAACTATTGCTAAAATGGTATTTCGAGAATAAGAATAAACTTCACCCATTTGTTTTAGCCACGTTATTTCATCACAAGTTTGAAAAAATTCATCCCTTTATGGATGGGAATGGCCGAACAGGGCGAATACTGTTTAATTATATCCTATTGAAAAACGATTATCCACCCGGAATTATTCGCCGGAAAAACCGGTCATCGTATATCGATGCATTGCAAGAAGCCGATAAAGGAGAATTGTTCAAATCCACTCCACCGCATTACGAAGAACTCTTGCAGTTCATAGCCAATGAATTAATAGATAGCTACTGGAGTATTTTTCTTTAATGAGAAAGAATTATCACTGATTTTAAGCAGCCCGCCCTTTTCAGTGATAACCGATGACTACTACACTAAAAATCGCGAACGCGTATGAACCCTGAGTTCGACGCGCTAGTTGAGATTCACTTTTAGAGTTAAGCGCGGAGTGAGGGATTCGAACCCTCGCCTGGTTTCCCAGAACAGCTTAGCAGGCTGCCGCTATAGACCACTCTGCCAACTCCGCTTCTTTGAAGTTTGCGTTGCAGTTTTTCCCCGGGCTTTTGGTAAAAGCCCGGACTGCTCTGCCAACTCCGCTTCTACTCTATTGGCACGACCACTCGACATTTATTTCGTCCAGTAGTCGTTCCGAAGGAAAGTCGCCTGTTAATCCTTTTAAACCGGTATTGGGGAGCGGGTCACACCACAATGAGTTTCGCGAGGGTGATTTTCTTGTCCTTCTGAATCCCCCCCATGAGGCGTTTAACGGTTTCCGCAGGCCCCTTGTTGATGAATAGTTCCAGGCAGGAATGGTTCTCCAAGTGGTGGTGGATTTGCGTCTTGATGATCCCCTGGTGCGCGTGCCGGACAGTAGAGACGTTTTCCGTGTGTTCATCCGGGTGCATGACCAATACGACCCCGTCCACGTCTCCCTTCATCGTGCGGGATTGCTTCTGTTCGGTGGCGAACAATCGGATGCATTGTCGGATGGTCTCGCTCCGTCCGGACAACCCGAGGTCGTCCTGCAGGGTGTCTAATTCGTGGAGGGTTTTTTCGTCCATGGACATGCTGATGATTTGGGTCATGGGTTTCGGGGTTTAATAATTTGGGTCGATTATCCGTATGATGTTAATAACAATTGGATTAAAAACTATTAGCTTCGTTTTCTTTCTGGGTGCCTCCATGATTGATTTGTTCCTCTATGCCTTTGCTTCGGTCGTTTTCGTGAGTTTGGTCTCTCTTGTAGGGGTCTTCACGCTGGCCCTCAATCAGAAGTGGTTGCGTCGCGTATTGGTTTTCATGGTGGCTTTTGCGGCGGGTGCGCTCTTTGGGGATGCATTGATTCATCTTCTCCCGGAGGCCGTGGAGGAGCTGGGGTTCACGGTCGAGGTTTCTTTTGCGGTGTTGGCCGGGATCATCGTCATGTTTGTCGTGGAGAAGATTATCCATTGGAAGCATCACCATGCGGGAGGGGAAGTCGGTCCTCATATCCATCATGCGCATACGCATGTTCACAAGGAGAAACAGCCGTTTGTATGGGTCAATCTCATTGGGGATGGCGTGCATAATTTCATTGATGGCCTTGTTATTGGGGCGGCCTATCTCGTGAGCGTGCCGGTAGGGATTGCCACGACCCTTGCGGTGGTGTTTCATGAAATCCCGCAAGAGATTGGGGATTTTGGCGTCCTGGTGCACGGGGGTTTCTCCAGCAAGGAAGCGTTGGTTCTCAATCTGGTCACGGCAGGATCGGCGATTGCCGGGGCGGTATTGGTTTTTGTCATTGGGGTGTGGATTACCCCGGTTTCCATTTGGCTCGTGCCCTTTGCTGCGGGGGCATTCATTTACATCGCGGGGAGCGATTTGATTCCGGAGTTGCATAAGGAAGTGGAATGGAAGAAGTCCGTGCTCCAATTGGCAAGCTTCCTCCTAGGAATTGGAGTCATGGTGGCCTTGCTGGGGTTGGAATGATTCCTCAACCGGATGCGATTCGTCTTTTATTGCACCGTGCAGATTTTGCTTCCGGTGAGCGAGGTGATAACCCCATCGCCGGTTGGGATGGGTTGGCACGCGCAGCGTGTTTCCCTGTCCTCGAGTAGGAGGGGTTCTCCTTCCCTATTCTGATTGTTCAATGCATTCGCATTCACGCAGGCAGGGTCGTATCCGTCCACCCATTCGTAAATAGGGTCACCCGGCTCGGGTTGTTCGATTGCTTCGGGCGGTGGGCAGTTGGTCGAGACGCATTGGGGGGAGGGATACGCGTTCAATGCATATACGCAGTCCGTGTCTTGTTCGCATGCGGCTCCTTCCACAAGCAGGGCCATGGCTCCATCCCCTTCTCCCCCTGGGGGATTTTCCCCCTGAATAATGGGTTCCCCTCCGGATTGGGTGAATAGGAATATACCTATCACGAGGAGGGTGAATCCTCCGATCATTCCGAGGATGATGGAATAATTGGAATTCATCGTGGGATTGGGAGGGTGGCCCCTATAATCGTTTCCGATCCCTCGCTCCATTCCTCCTATCGTTTTCCTCGTTTTCCCGCAGGGGGTGTTTAAAACGTTCATTCGGGTATCATGGGTAGGGTTTTTCCCTATGCCGGATCCTGAACACGCGGTCTTGTCCGCTCTCCGCGAGGGGGGTGAATTCTCCTTGCACGCGCTCGTGGAGCCCACAGGTTTGTCCGCGGATGCTATTCGTCGCATCCTTTCGGGTCTCGAGGAACAGGGTCTTGTTTCCGTGAAGCGGGAGAAGATTTCCGCTTGGATGCTATCTAAGACGGGAAATGAGGTTCTATCCAAGGGAAGCCTTCCCGAGCAGCGATTGTGTGCCGCTCTTGCGTCGAAGTCCTTGGGGATGAACGCATTGCAATCCTCCTTCGACGGGTCCCCGCAGGAATTCGCGGCGGCCTTTGGTTTGGCCAAGCGCTCGAGTTGGATTGAGGTCAAGAACGAGAATGGGGAAACGGTTGTTCATCTTACCGGGCTGGGAACGAAATCGTTCGCCCACTCCCCATTGTGGATCATGCTCCAGGCAATCGCTCGGGATGAGGTTCCTCCCTCTCCTTCTCCTATTATTTCTGAGCTATCCGCACGGGGACTGATTGTGCAAAAACAATCCACTACCGAGTTGGTGCGGATAACCGAGAAGGGTTTAGTTTGGTTGAAGTCCGAGAAGCCGGAGAAAAAAGCTGGAAAAGTATTGGGTCCCCTTTCTCCGAAGATTCTCGCGAGCGGGGAATGGAGGGATGCTTCGTTCAAACCGTATGATGTTTCCGCGGGCGTGGAACCCAAGTATGGGGGGAGAATCCACCCCCTGCGTCAGGTCATTCGGGACGTGTCTCGCATCATGGTGGAGTTGGGTTTTCAGGAGGATGAATCCCCTTTAGTGGAGAGTGCGTTCTGGAACATGGACGTGATGTTCATTCCACAAGACCACCCTGCCAGAGAGATTCAGGATACGTTTTACGTGTCGGGTAGAGCCGTAGTATCCGATTCGGATTTAGTGAAGCGCGTGAAGGCCACGCATGAACATGGGGGGAAGACGGGTTCCAAGGGTTTTGGATACGAGTGGGATCCCAAAATCGCCATGCAGTTATTGCTCCGCACGCATGGGAGTGCCACTACCTTCCGAACGCTGGCGCGGAAGCCCCCGGTTCCTTTCAAGTCCTTCTCCATTGGTCGCGTGTTCAGGAATGAGGCGATTGATGCCACGCACCTGGCCGAGTTTTATCAGGTGGATGGGCTGGTCATGGGCGAGGGCCTCACCCTGCGCCACCTCATGGGGACAATCAAGGAGTTTTATGCCCGGCTGGGTCTGACGGAAATACGGTTCAAGCCCACCTATAATCCCTATACCGAGCCATCCATGGAGGCCTTGGCGTATCATCCCATCCTGGAGCGCTGGGTCGAGATTATCAATTCGGGGATGTTCCGTCCGGAGACGCTCAAGCCCTTGGGTATCGATGTTCCGGTGATTTCCTGGGGATTTGGTCTCGAACGCTTGGCCCTGTTCCTCTATGCGAAGAATACCCTCAAGGAGATTCTTGGCCCCGACGTCCCATTGGATTTCATCCGGAATTATTCCGGGGTGTCCCATGGGATTCCCTCCCCTTCCAAAGGAGGTGGTGCGCATGGTCAGCGTTGATACCTCTCTTTCCGCGCTCAACGGATACATGAAAAAACCCCTCACGATGCCTGTATTATCCGAGGCCCTTTCCCGGATGGGTTTTGATGTGGATGATCCCACTCCCGAATCGTTGAAAGTGGACATTACCGCGGACCGGCCCGATATGGTCTCTTCCGCGGGAATCGCACGCGTGCTGAATGCGTATCTCGGCAATTCCCCTGGTGTGCCGCGGGTTCCCGTGAAATCGTCATCGTATGAATTGTTCATCGACCCCTCCGTCCATCCCATTCGTCCCTGCGCCGCGGCCATGGTGATTAAGGGCCTCTCCCTCAATGATTCGCGTTTGAAGGAATTGATTTGGGTCCAGGAAAAGATTCATGCCACGTTTGCGCGGGATCGGAAGAAAGCGGCGATTGGGATTTATCCATTGAAAAAGATCGCGTGGCCCATTCATTTCAAGGGCGAGTCCCCTTCCTCAATCCGATTTACTCCCCTGGGCATGGATTCTCCTCTCGCGGCCGCGGACATCCTGGCAACGCACCCCACGGGAAAGAAATACGCCCATTTGCTTGCAGAATTGCCCCTCTATCCGGTCTTTCGCGATGCGAAGGGAAAGGTCCTCTCCCTCTCTCCCATCATCAATTCCCAGGACACGGGTCAAGTATCCGTGGGGGATCGTGAATTGTTCGTGGAAGTGTCCGGCCACGCATGGAATACGGTGAGCATAATCTTGGACATCCTTGCGCAGGTCTTCCATGACATGAAAGGGGATGTTTATTCCGTCACCATCCACCTTCCCACGGTAAAGGATCCCCGCACCACCCCTGAATTGGGCGTGCAGTCCTTCACGGTTGAATTGGATACCGTCAATTCTACTCTTGGAACATCCTTCACTTCCACGCAAGTCTCGGATCTTCTTTCCCGGATGATGTATGACACGGTGAAGTCAAATCCTCGACAATTGGTCGTCGAGACGCCTTCCTTCCGCGTCGACCTCTTGCATGAAGTGGATGTCGTGGATGATGTGGCGCGTGCCTATGGGTTCGATAATCTCCAACCCCAACCTGTGCGGGTAAACACGATTGGGGGGGTATTGCCCCAGTCCCGTCTGAATGAGGATGTGCGCGATGGCGTGGTAGGATTGGGTTTCCAGGAAGTCATGACGTGGCACCTCACTTCCCATGAGCATCATTTCACTGCTTTCGATCGGGAGCATTCCCCTCACGTGACGTTGGGCGTGGTCAAGGAGCAGGGTCTCACGATGGTGCGCAACATGCTCTATCCCGAAACCCTGCGTGCATTGCTGGCCAATCGGAGCGCCCCCCAGCCCTTCCGTTTATTTGAATTGGATCAGGTCGTGGACATTCATGCCGGTGAGGAGACGGGCACGGTTACGCATTACAAACTTTGCCTCCTCCTCGGTCATGCCGCGGCAACGTATGATGAGATGAAAGGGAACGTGGACGCGTTGGCGCGTTTCATGGGAAGACCTATCGCGTATTCTCCTGTCACGCTTCCTGGTTTTATTGAGGGGCGCACGGCGCACGTGAAAGTGGGGAGTTTCAATGGCTTCCTAGGGGAAATGCACCCCCGCATCCTGGAACGGCTGAGTATTTCCTTTCCCGTGGTCGTGTTCGAGTGCTATTTGAGCACGAGATAAATTACAATAGACCAACTACTAGGCAGAGTAGTGGAGAGATGCGATGATGAGCGGCGAAACCAATTCGGGTTAATTTATTCGTTTGATTGAGTTATTATTTTTTTTAAAATTGATCGTCAGGTATTCCCTTGAACGCCTCGTTGTAGGCGTGCCCGCACAATAATCCCGTGTCCGCATACAGGGGAATGTTTTCCTTGGCCATGTCGATGGAAAAATGCATATCATCGAACGCCGGATCCCCTGCGGCGATGCGGAATTTGACTTTTTCCAATGCGGCGCGGGAGATGAGCACGCACCCCAATCCGATGCTCGCCACCTCCACGAGGCGGGAGGGGAAGAGGAACGTGAATCCCACCCATTCAGCCGTGCGGGATTTTTTGCTTTCTTCATTGGGATACACCATCAATAATGGGCTCTTGAGCATTTTCCCGCCGAGGTTGACCTTGTTGTAATACACTCCGCCCACTACTTCTTTCTTGTATCCGAGTAGTTTTTCGATGACATCCGGCGGGGGGATGATGTCTTGTTCGAGGGAGAAGAAATAATCGTATTTTTCCTTCAATGCCACTTCCCTCAATTTGTTTCTTCCCTGCACGATCCGTTCTCTCACGCGGGGGGAGGTGTGTCCGGAGTGAATCACCCTAAACGTGTGTCCAGGGTGTGTTTCTTCCCATCGCTTTCCCAATGCGAGGATATGTTGGGCGTATTCCGGGGTGGGGGAATTGTCCTCAATTACAATGTCCACGTTGGGATAGGTGAGGGCCTCCAATCCCTTGACATAGGCGATGAGTGCGTTCGCCTTAATCACGGCGGTCGGGCATCCGATGAGGACGCGGGGTTGGTTCATGAGGGGAATGTTCGATTGAAATACGCGGCCTGTTTGCTACGCGCTCACGGATACGCGGGCCCCAATGGCTTGTCCCGGGAGTCCTTTATCAAACTTCACGCGGACCGCTCCCGTATTTCCATGGGCGCCCATAATCTTTCCTGAAATCACTTTGTTGGCCGGGCTCTTCCATGAGACTTTTTTTCCCGCGAGGGGGTAGGCTTTGACTCGCGTGTCGATGCCATCCACCTCAACCACGTATTGGGTGGGGTGCTGCGTGTTCCGTCCGCGCCTATAATTCTTCAAAATCCCGTGCATCATGGATGAAAAATCCCGGAAACAGGCTTTTAAAGACATCCCTGAAATCGCTTAAACTAGTTTTATCCCCTCTTTAAAGAGGATTTTAAAGCTAAAAAGGTCCCTGCCTGTCAATGGTTTCCATCCTCCTAACTGCCCGTTCGCCGGTGGTGTTCATTCTCCTGATGGCGGGCTTTATCGCTACTGGTTTGGGTCTTATTGCAGTATTGGCCGATTTCACCCACTCTAATTGGCCGACCATTGAGGGAACAGTTACTTCGTCTGAGATTGTTTCGACTCCATCAGAAAGTGGAAAATCCTACAATGGACTTCTCCACTATGCGTATCAATTGGACGGCAGTTTGTTTACTGGAAAAGGATGGCCTTCGGGGGGAGGAATTGAGTTTGTTGAACATAGTAAAGTTCTTGCACGCCTCAATGAGGGCCTTGCCAAATTTCCGGCTGGATCCAAAATTATTGTTCACTATAACCCCTCTAATCCTGCCGAATCTTCTCTCACTACGGGATTTGTTGGCTTGGGCTTGGCTGTACTGGTTTTTGGAATTTTTCTCTTGATTTGTGGAATCATTCTGGCTTTTTTTATTGCCAATCCCTATTTGTCCAAAAAAGAGACTGTTTTAATGGGGTTTAGTGGCGATCCTGGGATTATATCATCCTCTTTTCCAACTCCTCCTGGATATCCGAATGCACCAACCCGATTTGTAGATTCAGCAGGATCAAAATTTCCTAATATGCGAGCGCACCCGGGGAAATGGAGTATTATCCTTGTTGTGCTTTCAATACTAATTTATTTTTGGATGGAATTTCCCATTTTTAATTTAGGTTACCAAGTAAAATGGATTGCCGCGGCGGGCGCGATAGTGTTATTTTGGATTGTTTATACTCATTTGCAGCAGCGAAAAATGAAAAAAGTCAAACGCGATCCCATTCCAACTTATATTGCGTTGGTCGGGGTGGCAGTGGGTGTCTATTTTTGGATTAATCATTTTCCGATTGAATACTATCTGATACTTTTTATGCTCACCATACTGTGTGTTTTCTTTTTTGCTATTCTTGTTCCTCTTCTTCTCACTGGGAGTAAAATCAAAAAATTTGTTCAGAACCACGGGTTGACCCTAATTAAGAATGCGGATTTGTCAGGTGTGCCTCGCATTTTCTTCAATGATTCAGGTCCGATTCCATTTGATGATATAAAAAATCTCATAAAAGTATCGAATGATTTCTACATTTTTTCGAACCGGTATGCACTCCTCGATCCGTATGCGATGAGTTTCAATTCAAAAAATGGTGCAAATGTCGGCGAGATTGTCCCACAAAATGCATTTTGCTTCCTTTTTCGTATTAGACCATTGCAGGGCTATCATAAATTAATTCTCAATGCTGTGCTGACAAAAATATATCAAGAATACTATGCTACTATCCAAGGAGAAAAAATTGCTCGCATTCAGACAGGGGTAAAAGAAATTGATGATAATTACTCCGTTTATAGTAGCCAACCAGATGAGTTGAGGGAATTAATCACTAAAATTTACCTCGTCCTGTATCAATTTCCGGGTGTTTTTACCGAAACCAATATTTATCGAATTGACCTGCTCGTTGCTATGATGGAGATTCATTTGACACAGGAATATGTCATGCTTCGCACGGACTATTTGGGCGCCCGTCATATTGAAGAATTATACTTGCTCTGTCGTCAAATTCAGAAGGCGCTAGCGTGAGTTAAGTCGGCGCTATTTATAGCCAAGAGCGATGTTTAATCTGTATGCTCATCGCAGGGGTGGACGAGGCGGGCCGGGGCCCGGCGATTGGCCCCATGGTCTTGGCCGTGGCGGTCATTGATTCGGATAGTGAATCTTCCCTGCGTGATTTGGGAGCGAGGGATTCGAAGGAGGTTCCCGTGGAGGAACGGGAGCGGCTGTATCCTCTTCTCCAGGGCGTGTTGTCCGCTCATGGGACCGTGCATATCAATGCCCCCGAAATGGATGCGCTCATGGATCGTGTTTCGTTGAATGAGATCGAGGCCATGAAGATTGGTTCCCTCCTCAATGGTTTGTCGGAGAAACCCAAAGTTGTTTTTGTGGATTCCCCGGATCCCGTGGCGGATCATTTCGGTCGGCGGATCCAGAATTATTTATCCTATTCCCCCAAGATTGTGGCCGAGCACAAGGCGGATGTGAATTATCCCATCGTGAGTGCGGCCTCCATCCTCGCTAAGGTCCAGCGGGATGCGGTCATCAAGGAATTGCAGGGGGCCTTCTCCATGTTCGGGGACATTGGTTCGGGGTATTCGCATGATGAGCGAACCATTGGTTTTCTCAAGCGATATCTTGAACTCCATAATGCCCTTCCCTCCTGTGCGCGTCAGAAGTGGGCCACCAATATCCGGTTGATGGATTCGCGGTATCAGACGCGGTTATGAGGATTCCTTTTTGGTTCCTGCCATAATTACGAATCGTTTTCTCCGGAGAAATAATTCGATCTCGAATCGGAGGATATCCCATGGATTTTCAGGTCGTTCCACTTTCCATTCGGGTTTGTGGGATTGGATGCCGATGATTTGGAATCCGTTTTTCGTGAACAATGGTTGAATCTCACTTACGCGGAAATAATTTTCCCTTGGATGGGCGATTCGGTCGGCCCAGAATGATTGGGAGTGATGGTTCATCCGCATTCCCTGTCTTTTTTCCACCCATTCCAATCTTTTTTCAGGGGATTCCCCTCCCATCCATCGGGCGATGGTTTTCTGCAGGCGCTGCTCCCATCCTCCCCAGGGGTGGTAGAATCCAATCAGGAGTATTCCTCCAGGAGCCACCCATTCCGCGATGCGTCGAAATCCGTTGGGGAAATTCGGGGTATGGTGCAATACCCCGAAACACGTGACAATGTCGTATTTTTGATTGGGAGAAAATTCAAATAGGTCCGCTTTTTCAAAATGGATATTTTTCAATCCGAATGGTCGGGCGATTTTTTGGGCGTGAGCGATTGAATTCGTGGAAAAATCAATCCCTTTCACATCGAGTGCGTGCATCGCCATGCTGCATGCAATCTCCCCCGTCCCGCATCCCACATCCAGTATTTTTTTCCCCCGCATGTCCCTCATGTGCATACCTGCCGCCGCAAGGAGGGGTTTGGCATAGGCTTCCATTCTCTCCTTTCCAAATCGTTGGACGTGGGGGTAGGGGTATTTTTCGTAGAATGATTGGACGATGTCGCGGGGCATGTAGGGGATTACGAGTTTTCGTTGCCGGTTTCTTCTTTGGGGGGCATGGGTTTGAGTTTCAATGCGTGCGTCCCGAAGTATTCCGAGAATTTTTTGGTCGTGCGGAGGATATAGCTCCGTCCCTTGGGTTCACGGGCAACAAATCCCTTCTCTACCAATACTTGGAGGTGCTCATACGCGGTGTTGCTCCGCACCTGCACCAATTGGGATTGAAGGAGGGGTTGTTTGTAGGCGATGAAGGCCAGTGTCTTCAATTCCGCGGGGGATAATTCGCTGGCCCCGGCGAGGTGGGATACTTTTTCATCATACGGTGGCCTCACCTTCATCCGGAACCCTCCCGCATCCTCGATGATCTCAATGGCGTGATTGCGTTCGTTGAACGATTCAATGGCTTCCGGGATGCAGGCCCGGACTTTTAACAATGGGGCATTGGCAATCTTAGCCAGATCCTCCACGTTCATTCCTTTGCTGCTCATGAATAATGCCGCTTCGATGTGCCGGATGATGTCCGTCCGGTCTGCGGTGGTTTCCCCTATCTCGAGCACGGGCTCCAATTCGTCCATGGGTTCGCCTTTCCTCCGGGCCGGGTGGGAGGGGGTGGGGTGATCAAAACCTTGGATGGGGGAATAGTCCCTTTCTTCATCGTGGGATTCCATTCCGCTCTGGACGGGATCCACTAATTCTTCCGGTCCCATCGTGTGGAGGGAGGCGTTCTCTTCGCCTTTCGTTCGTGGCCGTGGGGATTTTTTTCCCATCAGGCGATTGAACCATTTCCATTCCATACAGGAAGTTCCCCCTCCTTTTCTTTAATAATGCCTCGGGTCGTTTCCGCGGAAATGGGAGAACCTATTTATTTCGCACATTTCATTTGTCCTTCCATGAGTGGTCGTATTCCTCCGGGTCAGTTCGAGACGAAGGCGTTTCCCGTGTTGCAGAGCGGGAGGGTCATTGATTCCTTGAATGAGAATAATTATTCTCTTGAAATTGGGGGGGAAGTCCTGCACCCCCAAAAACTCTCGTTCGCAGAATTGGGGAAGTGGCCCCACTCCGAGGTATCGGTGGATATTCATTGCGTCACCACCTGGTCCAAGTTGGATACGAAATGGAGGGGCGTATTATTCACGGATGTCTGCCGGATGGTCGAGCCTACTCCGCGAGCGAAGTTCGTGATCATGGAATGCGAAGAGGGTCACACCACGAGCCTCCCCCTGCGTGAGATGGTGAAGGAAAATGTGATGGTCGCCGATTCCTATGATGGGAAACCCATCGAAGCCAAGCACGGGGGGCCTGTGCGTGTACTCGTTCCCCATAAATATTTCTATAAATCCGCCAAGTGGGTGCGGCGATTGCGTTTCGTCGAGAAGGACGAACCCGGGTATTGGGAAGTGAGAGGATACAGCAATTCCGCGGATCCCTTTGCGGAAGAGCGGTATACGTTTTGATCCAGCTCAGCACGTGCGCGCATTTCCCTACCCGGGGGGCCGTGACGAGGGTTTATATGGAGAAAGTGGAGGAATAACGCATGGGTTCTTCATCTTGGGTGGTGGGGGGATTGCTCTTCCTCTTTCTTGCCGGGTGTGTTTCGCCTCCTCCTCTTCCCTCTTCCAATTCAGGGGATGTCCTTTTGGAGGATGATGTCCTCCCCTTCGTCCCCGATCCTATTCTCCCTTCCCCCGGGTCGGTGGTTGTATTTTGCGACGAGGATACCTCGGATGAGAATGCGGAGTGTTTTGAGGAGGCCTTTGAATCATGCGCACGGGCCGTGGGTGTTTTTTGGGAAACCTCGGATGGGTATTCCTTGCAGTTCGAGTCGCAGGGACTCGACACCCTTACGGGAGCGTGTTTGGTGCGTGTGAGTGTGGCGGATGATTCGAGCCAATTTTTTGGCCAGTCCGCCCAATGCTCGATTGAGCAAAGCCCGGCCGGGATGGGTCACGAATCCCCGTTCTTTGATTCGTATCTCATCGGCCCCTCTACCTGCACCGGTGCGTATGTGGATTCCATCGTGAAGGATGCCCCATCCACTCCCCCCAATCCTCCCGTGGTTGCCGCTTCCACCCCTAACGTGAAGGAGTTTTCTATTGTTG
Source organism: archaeon (assembly GCA_038046225.1). GTDB lineage: Archaea > Iainarchaeota > Iainarchaeia > Iainarchaeales > VGJJ01 > VGJJ01. The sequence goes on along the minus strand of JBBSWQ010000111.1, from coordinate 498 downwards.
TGAATGAGGATGGGGTCGTGGGAACGAGCACGTTTGATGTAATGAAAGGGGACTTGGTCACGCTCATGATTACCGTGGATACTTCGGATGTCTCCTTCAATGGGGAGGAAGTCTACGGTCCCGCCCAAAAAGGATTGCCGGTGGATCAATACATCTTCTACGCGGGACACATTCTCCCCGGCCAATCCAAGACGGTGGAGTTCGTCGCCCAGGAATCGTTTGATTTTGGGGTATATTGGCCCGGTTCGAGTGTGTTGAAGGGGAAGGGGCAGTTCGTCGTGAGTGGAAACTGATGGGTCTTTTTGAAAAATTCCGTGAAACATAATTGGGGAAAAAATCATTTCAATCTCCCAATTTTCCACATAATGAGTCGCTCTGCGTTGATTGTCATTTTTCTTCCGTCAATCGTCGCTATAGATTTATTAATGAGGAAATCCGTATAGTGCGCATTCCGACTCCATTTAGGGGGGGGGAAAAACGGGGGGGGGCCAGGGGTGT
>JBBSWQ010000110.1:0-11473 GCA_038046225.1 archaeon | reverse complement strand
GGCCGTAAACGCCGGAATGGAAAACGAATCATTTAGGGGGATTAATTCAACGACCGTCACGAAGCCCGAAAGGAGCAGGGCCTGGTCCCACGGGAGGAAGGCAAGGAATACGAGCGAGGCCGCGAGAAAACCCCCGAGGGAACCCTCCAATGTCTTCGTCGGAAGAATGCGGGTCCGACCATACCGCTTACCAATGAGCGTGGAAAAGCCGTCCTGAAAGGTCAAGCCCAAAATCCCCAGAATAATTACGAAAGGATTGGAAAAAAAGAACGTGGGAATTAATACTCCTAAAATGAAAACAAAAGCGGATTCGCCGGGAAACAATTCCTTGGGACGATGCACTTCCGTGAGAACATCCTCCAGCACGGGAAACCAGCGCGCATGAGCGATGAGCGCTAGAAGAATCCCGGCCAATAGGATGGCGGTGAGGAAGGATTGGAACACAGGAATGGAGGTGAGGGAAAGCACGATGGAGAGGAACAACCCCAATCCAATATGGATGGATTTCCGCGTCAGTTCCCGATGCCACTCTTCGGACTTCACCCCAATCATTTGCACACCTCTTCAATACCGGCAGTGGATGAGGAAGTGGTCCTTCTCGAATTTCCCCAATTCCACCACTTGAACAATCGTATAGTGCTTTTTAATGATTTTCAATTCCCCCTCCAGCACCTTCCGGGGATCCATGGTAAAATCGACCGAACGCGCCTTGATGACGAGCAATCCATCCGAACCCTTTCGCCCAAAAAGCGTCATGTTCTTCACGAAAATATCAGCTTGATTCCGCTGGGCCACATCCTGCACCATCACATCGGCCGAAAAATCACCCAATTCTTTCCCGTATTCCTCCGGAACATTCGCATCCCCGAGAATAGGGACAATATTCTCCCGCACCTCGACCAGTTTGGCGAACGAAGTCATAGCCTTGGGAGAAATATCCACCCCCACCACGATTCCATTTTCCCCAACTAAATCGGAGACATGCGATACCGTGGTGCCTTCCGCGGAACCCAAATACAAGACGCTCGACCCTTCCCCAATGGGAAGATCCGACAATCCCGCTCCAAGAGCGGCCGCGAGCTTGGAACGGAAAGGATTCCACTCCCTCCATTCCCCTTGGGCATCCGTGACGATGCGCTCCCCATACACGCGGGGATTTTTCACCAAGGAAAGAGTAAAGTAATTCTTCCCATCCTTGCGCAAGCGGGGATTCATGACGATAACTATAACCCAGGGATTAAAAACATCTCCAAGAAAAAATCCAGTAGTATACTACACCACTCAGGCTTCTTACTTTGAGGGATTCGGAGAAGCCAAACACGAATACCAAACAACCATATCCTTGAAGGAAGAGATAGTCAGCCTATTTTCCTATTACCACTATAGTGTAGTGCATCGAAATACAATTGAAGTGTTACTAATCAAAATTCAAGTAAATGCCCACGGATTCTGTCATTTTCAGTTATTTGGGCAGATAACCAGGAGTATTATAAAGGAGTTATTGGAAACGAATTCATGGCTTGGCAAAAAGTGTTGATAGCAATCATTGTTGTTGGTGTTGTTGCAATTTTGTATTATGCATCTACGAGTCCAAATAACCAAGGTCCAACATTATATACATGTAAAGAAGTTTCCGGAATTGGTATCGGAGATAACACGATTATTTTCTTAGATGGGCATTGTGTATTTACGACTGAACCTCAAAACCCAGAACTATTTTCATTTCCTGATAATGGCAACGAAAATGAAAAAGTGGAACGAATTATTGTGAATTCGAATTGTCCTTTGACAAATTTTACAAACAATTCTGAAATAATCGTTAATCCGAAAACCATTTATCAACGCGGAGACAATTTAGTTTATTCTTGTTCAGCTTTTTCTTACAATATTTAATCAGACCCAAGGATTGGGCCCAAGTGACCTATGTAATTCGTGCTTTGCAAATCGTGGGAAACAGACTGGGGGATAAGCACATAAGAGACAGAATAATTTTGATCCATAGCAACGTCGGTCCCATATCCTAAATTATAAGAAAAGTTGGTTTTAACATCGGCAAGAATTTGTAAATTCTGATTTTCATCATAAATCTTTAGATTTTTAGCATTAATAAAAAATGGCACGGCAATGCTAAAATTGAAGTCTGTTAATGTAACAATAGGCTGATCACTCGGAATGAAAATTTGGTTACCATTCTCATCAAACCAATTAAAATCAGGCGTATAAGTGGCGGTGGATGGTAGGGTAAAATTATGATCGTACAATATGTCATCTCCCAATGACTCAATAACGATACGATACCCATTTTCTGGCGGTGAAAGCGACGGATTTGTTTGCTGGTCAATTACACTAATATCGAGAAGAGAAAGATTGGGGTCGCTAAAATTAAGCTCGACAAAATAACTATCCGAATTTGGACTTCCCTGAAGCGCCAAAAAGCCAGTCATTTCATTGATGTCTTGTTCAAGCTCAAATTCATTAACTTCACCATAAGTAGGAAGAACTGGAAACTCGCTCGCTTGGTATCGCATGATGCTGTTCTCATAAGGGCGATACCAACCAGGATAACCGCAGGACTGAATACAACAGTTGGTGCATATATCACTCCACTTAAAACAGGCATTCCCAGAATAGTTATCGTCACAATTCGGCGTGCCAAAACTTGGCGGAGTAATTAGTGCACTCGTATCATACTCATCAGCCAGCCCACCAAAGCTGTGACCAAATTCATGAACTAATGTCCGCTGAACCTGCCACTTTTCTGTTCCATATTCACCATATTCAATTGACAAACTTGGAAACTTTGGTGGTTTAGGCGCGGTTAATGGCCAAGAATTATCCAAATATTCTTGCCCGATTGTAAGATACAAATTTCCAAGACCATTATCCGTAAAAAGATCCAAATACGCATGACTTGTTACCTTTGGTGACACGAGGAGGGTTACTACAATGGGTGGATCTTCATTTATGGAACCGCATTCATTAATGGCTAAATCTACTGCCTGTTTTTCATATCTGGTGTCATGATTCCACAATCCAAAGTACTGAACAACTCCGCCGTCAAAAGTCTGCAAAGTGTCGACTCGCCAAAAATTGAATTTATTACGATACTCTCGGAAAGGAGTAAAAGCCATAAGACCATTTCCGTCTCCATCAAAATCGACCATTTCATTTACAATCTCCGAAAACTTGTTCAAATTTGGAAAACCACTTCCGACGAAGACCACATCAATTTTATCGGAGGATTCACCAGTTTTTACAACAGATTCGCATGTATCGGGCCGATAGTAACGAATATCGTCAATTGACACTTCTGGGCCACTGTCTTTGAACGAAGGCGATGTAATACCAATACCAATATATCCTGGGAAATTTGGAATTGAAACATTTTTGTCTTTTCCTGTTACACCTGATGTTTTACTCACTAGTGTTTGAGCCAAATCTCCGTTTGGGTAATAATAATTTACTTTGAATGTCCCTGATCCTGTTCCACTTAAAGTGAAAGAATTGACGTCAAAATAAACAGTCCCCCCATTCAACAACCTTCTAGGTCTAACTTCTGATGTTCCCCCTTCATCCTCCCCGATATGTACTTGAGCATAATATTTTCCAGTTGATGCTTTCCTAACAGAAGAGGTATCTTTCCATATTTTTACTTCTCCACCCCCCGTCATGACCGCATCCATATCTAAACCAATCGGCTTGACAGAAGGAGGGGTGAAATAATTACAAAACGCCACTGTACAATTAACATCAAATGACCCATTCGAAGTAATCAATTCGTGTTTATCAATCTTTATTTTCCAAGAGTCGGACGTTTTAATATTACCAGAACAATTGACTGAAAACTGCTTGATAATACTAACAGAATTATCATCGACGCCAAAAGCCATGTTCGAGTTTCTGTAAATCCCGTTACCTACATAGACAGTAGAGTACTGGTTTTGAGTTGCATTATCAATAATAGTGCAAGTGTTTCCAACTAAATAATTCACATCTAGAGTGAATATATCCCAGGATGTAATATGCGACGTGTAAGGGCCATAATCGGTAATAATAAACGGATCTATCGCAGATGAAAAGGAAGGCAAGAGTAATAAAAGGAAAAATAATGGAACTATTATCCTCATACTTTCTCCTCCACAAAATTATTGGTTTTTCTTGAAAAATAGTTAAAAGGAAGCAAAAAAAATATGAGCAGCAATGGAATTATCGAAAATGATTTTGGCTCGATCCCATTTAGTCCGATTATCCATTTTCCATTTCCATTGAAGTCCAGCGTATTTTGAACAGTAATCGTATGGGAGCTATTTAGGTCATGATAAAAGCGCACATTGGTATCAATTAGATAGTGTTTTCCCGCATCTTTAATGTTGTAATTATGAGCAATCATCAGCTCATTATCGTGGTATACGCACGTTTGATTGGAATCAAAATCTCCATTTGTTGATGGTTTACACCCATCGGGATACACGTGAATCTTTATCTTTTGGGAAATCTGATCCGGTTTCGGATTCTTTCCCTGCCGAAAACCACAGGCGACTTGGTAAGTGGCATCCCCGATGGCTGTGATTGTCTTTGTTCCGTTCCGATCCTCATTCGGCATCCCGTTGGATCCGCACCATGCTCCGCTGCAATTCATGTCCATCCAAGGAGGGCTAAGCGATGGGATCAATCCTAATTTGTTGAAATCACCCGTATTGAGGGACGTGTACATCATAATCCCGTAATAGTTCCCATCATTATTGGGTCCCACTACTTGTGGACAATCCGTGCCGGGCGGGGGATCGAAGCTATAATTACAAATCATATCAAAACTGGATCCTTTATCCACAACAAAATCAGTAGGAGTTAATGGGGTGGCACCATTGATAAATATCTGAATATCCGGCACATCGCACGTCCCTGCGTGAACGCTTGCGACGAAGAAAAACAACCCAGCAAATACCAATAACCATTTTTTCATCGGGCGTCAACCCCTTCTTCATTTTCAACGGGAACTTCTATCGGAAGAGATTCCGCGGCTTGAACGGGTTCCTCTGGTTCAACAACCACTTCATTTTCACTGCCTATCCCTTGATTATCTTGGAATTTGAGTAAGGCACAGACCGCGAGGGAAGTTGGGTAGGGAAATGTATTGGTGCGAGAGAGATCCGCAAGACTCGTCCATCCCCCATCATCTTGCTGAAACGATAAAATCACTTCCACATCTGTTTCCGTGAGTGGTAGTCCGGCTAGCCCCATCAAACAATAATGCAATAGGGTCTCCGTCAAGGAATTGGAAAAGCTTTCATCCTGAATATCCACCAGCTTGGTGGAAAGTAAAGTGTCCAACTCTTCTTTGACGGTTTCGTTTTCATCGCAGCGGGAATAGAAATAAGAAAGGAGAAACGCCTGCTCGTTATTATAAGAACCAAATTCTTCTTCCGAATCATCTTTCCAATCCGTCAATTCTTGGATTTTTTCGGATGAAACAGTTTCACATTGGAGCGCACGCGCTAAATCCAAGTTAAATGGTAATTCCTGTTCAAACTCACTCAACTCATCCAAATCCACTTCTTCTCCCCTCAACCACGCATGCCAAAACGTATGCTTTTTGTCCAATAATGGTTCTTTTTCGAGGACCCAGTTGCGGATTCCCAATTCCGAATACTCATGGTCCAATATCCCCACCAAAATAAGTGATTCGGAAACATCCAATCCGTCCTGAGACTGTAGGAACGCCATTCCATCATCAATCGATTCTTGGACAGGATCTGACGCATCTTGCGCATAGGCCATGAACCCAACCAATACCAATCCAGCGGCGAGCAATAACAAGGGGATTCGATTATCCATCAGCAACTCACCGTGATATCCAAGGAATTATTCACATCATTGAATTCAATCGAAGCACAACCCATATTGATCGCCCCATCGACCGTCAAATCATTATTCAAATGCAAATAATTGGCGTCTAGCGGCGTTGTAACGTTCCCATCAAACAACGCATCCGAATGCACTTCACCCTGCCCCCCACGAAACGGCTGGGGACCGGATAATTCCTCGTCATTCACATACAAGCACATGAAATAATCCTGATTAAAATTGAGCTTCAATAGTTCATTCTGTCCCAAGAGGACGTTGAAAAATCCATCTTGAATCGCCTGGGGATAAGTATAATCGAAGAATACATTTGAAGAGCAGGAATTCGAATCGCTTATTTTTACCCCAAGATTCGCATCGTCGATGAGGGTGCTATTGAAATCAGTCACTTTTCCCTGCAAACTCATCTTGGTAGGAATCGAATTATGGGATAAATCGGTATATCCGATACTCTTATCGGAAACGAAGTTTGGAGCGAGTTTTTGGTCAAACGAGTCTGACGTCAAAGGAGAAAAGGATGGATTGGTTGTTTGGGCTCCAGCCCAAAAAGCAAGGACTCCGACTACGACTATTATTCCAATAATTTGTATTTTGTCTTTTCCAATCATTCACTCCCTCCCCAACTTGGCAGGAATGTATAGAACGCGCTTTTATACCTATGTAGAATTTTCCGCCGAGAAAATCAATGGGGGAATTTCCCTCTGAAATCGGGTTTTTTGCCGGCCTTCTTAAACGGCGCCTTGGCGAGCTTCTTGGAAAGGGCTTCCAGCGCGGGTTTGTACGCGTCCGCGATGCGGTCCTTTCCAAACACATCCATGCGGATACAAATCGCCAACTTTCCGCTCAAGGTTCGGGCCATCCTCCCGCGCGCGTGCTTGGGTAGCGTCTTGATATAGGGATGATTGAAGATGAACCCATGCTTGGGGGGACGCGTCCTATTCTTGATGTGCGAAAACAAGGCCTCCTCGGAACCCAATACTTGGATGGTGGACGCAGGCATCTCGGCGAGGCGCTTCAAACTGCCCGCCTTCCCTAATAATTGGGCCGCGATTAATGGGGTGCCCAGCGAAGAGAGATTGGGCGCCAATTCGATGATCTCACGCGACACGAAATCCTGGAGGGAACGCTGCTCCTCCTTCAACTGCAACGCCACCCGCGCCACGCCCTGGATGGCCTTCAAGGAGGAAGGGGAAATATCCCCACCGGAACTACGCTCGACCATCCCCACTACACGAGAAACGCTCGTCTCATCCGAAAAAAAATGCTGCAATCCTTCTGCTGAAAAATCCTTCCGGGAACCCATGCGGATGACCATGGACAACTGCACCGAAGGGTCGCGGACCGCTTGTTTCAGCTCGGGAAAATGAAGCGAATACCACTCGATGGTTTGTTCATAGAGGAGATTGAACAAGGACTCCACATTCTTCATCGTCTGGACCGCCCGCACGACATGAGTGTCGGGGCCGGAGAGGCCCTGGGATACGGCGGAACGGTTCTGCTTAACGAGACGGGAGCGCAATTCCCGTATCTTATTGCCCCCCGAAAAGGGCTTTTGGAGGACCATACCAGAGGGATTGGGGCCTCATAGGCTTTAAAAGAACCCCCTCCCCTCCCAATCCCCATGCCAGTGAATGAAACCACTAACCTTGCAGGAAGGAGGGGATTGTATTATCCGTCCGCGGAGATCCACCCCAACAGTCCCGCGGGATTTTTCGATTACGGACCGGATGGACACAAGATCAAACAGCGAATGATTGGGCACTGGAGACGCATGCTCGTGGAAAACGAAGGCAACCTGGAAATCGACGGAAGCATCACCCTTCCTGAAAGTGTGTTCAAGGCATCCGGGCACTTGGAAAACTTCAATGACCCATTAATCATCTGCGAAAAATGCCACACGCCCTATCGCGTCGATAAGCTCATCGAAGAAAAAATAGGCCACGAGATTCCGGAAGGGGCCCCCACAGAATTCTTCGATGCAAAAATCACGGAACTCAAACTCGTATGTCCCAAGGACAAGGAACCATTCAAGGGAAAAACCACCCAATTCAATATGATGATGAAAGTGGATATTGGAGCCGTGAAGGGGGTTCATGCCTATCTCCGACCGGAAGCGTGCCAGAGCATCTTCCTCTCATTCCCCCGCCTATGGAAAACAGGACGCATGCGATTGCCCATTGGAATCGCCCAAACCGGAAAGGCTTTCCGAAATGAGATTGCTCCCCGGCAAGGATTATTGCGCACGAGGGAATTCGACCAGATGGATGTGGAAGTATTCTTCAATCCCGCCAAGATGAATGACGTGGAGAGATGGGACGAGGTCAAGGACTACGCGCTCAACCTCTACCTATTGAAAGACAAACAAGTTCACCCTATTTCATGCGAGAAGGCCGTGGAAGAGAAAATCGTTTCAGGGAGAATTGCAGCCTATTATCTCGCGCGCACCCAGCAATTTTTCAGCTCGCTCAACATTCCATTGGAAAAGATGCGCTTCCGGGAACTCGAAAAAGAGGCCCGCGCATTCTACGCCGCGGAAACATGGGACTTCGAGGTGCAGGTGGATACGGCCTGGATTGAACTCGCCGCCTGCAACAATCGTACGGATCACGATCTGAAAACACATGGAAAAGAGAGCAAGCAGGACCTATCCATCAAGGAAGAAGGAACTCCTGAAAAATTCATCCCGCACGTATTCGAAATATCCGCGGGGGTGGACCGGACATTCTATGCGATGCTGGATGCCAATTACCGCACCGAAAAAAGGGGCGCCGAAGAACGGACCTACCTGGACCTCCCATCCGCAATCGCCCCGTACGATGTGTCGGTATTCCCACTCATGAAAAAAGACGGATTATCCGAACACGCCCACGAATTGGCCGCCCACCTGCGGGAGCAGAACCTGAACGTGTTCTATGATGAGGCCGGGAGCATTGGAAAACGATACGCACGCATGGACGAATTGGGGGTCCCCTACGCCATCACGGTAGATTACCAATCCCTCAAGGATAGGAGCATCACCCTCCGGGAACGCACCACCATGAAACAAAAACGCGTGGAAGTGGATGATTTGGACGAAATATTCTGGAAATTCTCCACCGGACAACGGAAATTTGAGGAATTGGAAGACGGATAAAAAAAGACCCAATTCAGTCAAATCGAACCTGGGTCCAATTCAATATAGTTTTGGGCCGCCTCAATGGCATCCATAAGACTGCGGATGCGCACCCGCTTCTTCTCCAATCTGCCGGACTCATAGCGATCCCGCGCCGATCGTGCACGCCTCAGGGCGTTCGCCCACTCCTCTCCCAAATCAGAAAACGAATCAATCAAGGCCTTCCGAATATACGCGCGCGTCTGCAATGAATCCCGCGGTTTGTTATCAAATGGACGGTGAACATCAACGAGGAGCCGGATAATAGAGGATTTATCTGCCTCAGAGTGTTGAGCCCATGGAAGAATCAATCCACGCGCACGAAAAGCCGCCCATTCTCTCCGCGAAGCAAGCATACGAATTTCTTCCAACTCACGCCTCCCACGGGAGGGCGACTCCGGTAGGGCCCACCCCTCATCCCGATTCCCATTTTCTCTTCGATTCCCTTTCGCTGGCGCCCCCACCATCCATCGGCCCCACCGACGCAGTAGTCTCCCCACACGCGATCCACGGGGACGGGTCATGGAAGGAGGAAGCATTCCCGCTCCTTATAGACCTGCCCGCCATCCAGGCCACCGCGTCGTTTTAAAGCATTCCCGAGCCGAAATAGTCCACAATCGGAACCAACGGCAATATGGGGTTCCGACTCGTAGAATAAGACGGTTTTCCTATGCCCGCGTAGCTCAGTGGTCTAGAGCACCAGTTTCGTAAACTGGGGGTCGAGGGTTCAACTCCCTCCGCGGGCTTTTTACTCTTTTTCCATTCGCTTCATTTTGGACATGAACCACGCATGGAGAGCATTGGCGTTCGCCTCACTCAATCCATCGATATGTGCTTCCATGTAGGAACGCCCGGAGGTAGTAGCAAAGTGCAGGTCCCACAGTCCGAAACACTGATCCAAGGGATCCTGATCCAAATACACATTTTCTATCCTAGAATAGGGGATAGCAATCTCATTCTCGTTGAAGACTCCTTTCCGTATCACTAGGAGTTCAGGCCCTGCGTTGTAAAAATACACCTGGTAGTATCGCTGCTCATGAAAGTACTTTGCCCCCACCACTAATAGTATGCCTGCCAACAAGGGGGTGAATAAGGGATAACCACTAGGAATGCTCACCATCACCCATAACAACCCAATAATCCCCCCAATCACCCAGGGGGTTGCCTTCTTGGTAACTTTTCTTTCCTCCAATGGAAAGGTAGATGTTAGGGCATTCTTTTCAAGCGCGAAATTCCAACCAAGTTTTTGAACCAATTTTTCACGAGCACGAAAGGCATCTTCTAGCAGCAGTCCCGGAATTATGAATAGATTCTTCCGCTTCTCCTTTTGGGTAAACATATCATTCCGCCCTGTTTCCGGATTGAGTTCGGCTATTCCGAATAATTTCTGCGAAAAAGGACGGATAATCACAACATCGCGTATGGTCGAATAAGGAATGAAAAAAGAGTCGCGCTGAAAAAGGCCCCGACGAGAAAATAAAGCATCAGGTTGGTATGCATACTCAATAGTGCTAAACTCCCATTTTGTAATCCAAACCGTCAGGATGCCGACCAGGAGAAAAAAGACCAGAACAAAAACCAAAAACCACCACGTCCCAGCACTTGCCGGCGAGCCTAACACCGCAATGAGAAGGTAAACAAAAATCAATAGGAGAATAGAAATGACCCCCACTAATGCCGAAAGGGCGGCTCTCAACGCCTGAATAGGAAATGGATTCTCAAGGCGCTGGGATTTTGAGACCGTCAACGAGGGGACCAGACTCTGCATAGAGGTCCGCTTCGAAATAGCCTCCATGATAAGAGCAGCATCTCGCGCATCAAATGGAAAACCAAGCGCGGCGCGCGACTTCATCGTCATGGTTGGAATAACAAGGTACTGCAAGCCCAACAGGCGAAAGAGAAAGGAAGCACTGGCTTCCATATTCTGAATCCCCGAGTACAACAATAGTCTCTCGGACCGACCCCATATCCCTTGAGTAATCAATATTCCATTCCCTGTAAGCGCGACACGAATGGTAAGATACTGAATGAAACCCCTAATCATCCCAAATAAATAGAACGAAATGATGAGTCCGACCGCGACAAACTCGACAGATTGCTCGTTTTCCATTGAAAAGAAGTCTGAGAAAAAAACAAAGTACAAATAGTATCCAGATAGGGTAATGAGCAAAACCAACCCATCCAAAACAACCCATTTCGTTGGAGGGCGAAACTCATTTAGGGGCATTATTTCCCTCTTTTTTTAGGCATACGAGAAAGAATAAGCTGACGCAATTCCTCCGCATCCGAATGCGAGAGACCGGGAATGTGTGCGCCCGAAAGGTTTTCCGCGGCCGTATCCACCGAAACCGTCCACAATCCGAAAAGACGGTCCACCACATCCATGTTCATTTCCAAATCTTGTATCTTCTCATAAGGAACCTGCACCTGCTGCTTACCAATAACTCCCCCCCGCGTGAG
>JBBSWQ010000109.1:0-3042 GCA_038046225.1 archaeon | reverse complement strand
CATTGAATAGGGTAGCGTCATGAAGAATAGTATTGAGCGCGGCGTCTTTTTTTTCGAAAGTGGACAGCAGGATATTTTGCCTCCGCCAAATATCTTTCTCTATTTTTGGAGTTGGTTTTGATACGTCGATTGCAGTTCGTATCAACAATATTGCCCTCCGCATGTAGATGGATGTCAATCGCCTTTCGATTACCAGCCGGCGCCGAATCATCGTATGAATAGTGTGATTAATCGCAGGGTCAGCGGGATTGTTTTGTTTAACATAGACAAAAAGTTCGTGCTGGGCATTTTCTAGAAGAGTTTCCCATTTTTTAACACTCGAATGAGTCGCAATATTTTTTCCAGTGATCTCTTTTCTTCGATTATGCGGTCTTTTCTTTTTCGGAGCAGTTTCCCGTAGAATAGCCAAACGACGAGCGCGTCGTCGGTTGGGAGAACGACCTTCAGTCATGATGAGTACCCTCAATCAAGACAGGGTCTCGGTGCCTTTATAGTTTGCCCTCTCACCGCTTCTTTTTCAGCAGGCGTTTGAGTCCGGGTATCTCCACCTGGGAATACAGTGCGTATTGTTTCGTGGGTTCGAGGAGTTTCCGAGCGGCGTAGGCGCGGAGAATAGCTTCCATACGGAGGGGTTCAATGCCCTTCGCGGATTTGGATAGGGTGTGGATGACCCCGTTGAGTTCCGACCCGGCATAGAATGCCGATATCTTTTCCAGGTCGCTCGCCGTTTTCCCGGGCGGGCCCATTCGGAGGGCCTCATCCACGCGTCCTAGGTCAACGGTCTTTCGGAGATAGGACTCGAGCTTGTTCTCCATGCTCACGGAGAACGATCCCAGGAATTCCATGAACGTGCGCGGGAGCGTTTGCTCCGTCACGGTCAATTTCTTGACGGCCTGCCATCCCGGGTATTGGGCAATGAGCTGAATCTTTCCTTCCGTGATGGATTTTACTTCTCCGAAATGCCCGGAATAATTCAGGTATACCCCGCTGTGCCCCAATAATCGGCGGACGCAGTATAGGCGGATGAATTGGGCCATTTCGGTTCGTTCTTTTTTCTGCATCCCCTCCATGGCCGACGCTTCATTCACGGCCTGCGTGAACTTGCGCGTGGTGAGGAATGCCAGCGACTGACCAAAGGCCGATGGATTGTGGGATAAGGGGGCCTGTCGGAGTAACTCATTGAGGGTTGAAAAATCGATGATTTTTTCCAGGCACGCCCCGACCATCCCGTCCACCCCATACGTGGTGTCGGCGAGCCAGGAGATGATTTTCCCGTCCGGGGTATCGGCAGTGACTGTTTCGTGGATCCTTTTTTTCCATTGGGGAAAATCGGCTTCGAAATCAAACGTGTCCATCATGTGAGGGTCCCTTCACTCTCCTCACTCGAGTGAATTATAAACCTTCGGAGGCCCCCCGGCCGGTGAGGATACCCAGAGTGTTGTTCGGTCGGATTAGAACCCTAACAGGCGGAGCAGGGCCTGGAATAATAGGATGATAGGATTCAGCGCGGCGAAGAAGAACAATCCCGCGGATTCTGGAACGGATTGGGCGCAAAAAGTGGAGCAAGTGCCCCCACAGTCCACACCCAATTCTCCCGCATCCTGCACCCCATTCGTGCAGGCATCGCTTTCCGAGGCGAAGCAACCCTCGTCCGATACCCCATCGCAATCGTCATCGAAACCATTGCATAATTCCACCGATGGGACGCACAGTAAAGGTCCCTCAGTCGTCTGGTCATTCAGCACGCTTCCGCCGCCACCGCCACCGCCGCCTCCAGAGCCGCCGCCACCGCCGCCACCGCTGGAGGGGCTTCCCCCGCCACTAGATGGATCCGAGTCCCCTTCAGGAGGGGTGGAAGAGCCATCCGTCACCACCAACACAAGAGACGAAAAATTATTCGAGACGTCCGCTTCCACCTTGACCTCGACTCCATCCCCTAGTGGATCGTAGTCGAACTTGGAGGCGAGTGCGACTCCCAACAAGCGATACTGTCCGGGAACCAATCCCGCAGAGGAGGGCACCACGCTATGCACGAACGAGGAGCCGGATTCCAAGACGAATGTGCCTATCTCTATTTTCCCGGAGTTGCCGAAGGGATTGGGATACAGGGAATTGAAATTATAGGAGGATTTTCCAAGGAAGAGCGACGTGACCGCGGGAACCTCCGTCACGAAGAGGGCATCCACCATGCTCGAATAATCGAGACCGGCACAAATCGCCGAATCGGCCGGGTCGGGATCGTCTAGTCGGCATAGGGCTACCACGGCGAGCGTCTTGACTTTATTGTATCCTCCCGAACCGCTCACGAGGGAGGTGGCAGTGAACGAAACGTCCAATGAACTGTTGGTGGGAAACGTGAGCTGTCCCCCCGTGGAGGAGGTGAAAGAGATGATATCATCCACCGGCGAGGCCTCGGAGGGATCCTCCCCAATCACGCCGCTCGCGACATTCGAATAATCCGATTGGACGGAAGCACTCTTGGCGGCGACCCGGTAATAGTATGTTCCGGGCGCGAGACCGGTATCCGAATACGATTGGGTGCCTTCGGGAAGCGTGCTCGTGAGCGGAGTAAATGTGATGTTGTCCGTGCTGCGTTCCACGATGTAGTTCACTTCGTTCGTCGCCGCATCCACCCATGCCAGTTGGATCGTGGTTCCTGCGACGGTGGCCGTGAGACCGGTGGGCGCGCTCACCGAGGCGGGGTTGACGGATAGACTCAATCCATTCGATGTTCCGCCGGCCGGATTCACCACAACAAGGGTCTTGGATCCCAATCCCAAGGAAGTGACTTGAGATGCAGTCAGGGGAAGCGTGATGCTTGTCGGGGTTACTGCGGAGGGAGTGAACGTGGCCGTGCCAATCTTGACCGTGGCACCGGTAACGAAATCAGTGCCCGATAATGCCAAGGTGACCGCCGTGTTTTCCGTAATGTTGTTCGGAACCACGCTCGACAGGGTTGGGAGGAAGATACTGAATCCGGAAAGGGCGTTTGATGCTTTTGCATCCGGATTCGTCAAGGTGATTGCAAAGGAGCCCGCTCCC
>JBBSWQ010000108.1:0-13171 GCA_038046225.1 archaeon | reverse complement strand
CGGCTGATTTCCTTTGCCGCTTTCTGGATTTCAGTTGCATCCCCTTTTTCGATGCTTTTCTTCAATGCATTTCGGAGGGTCCGGCATGATTCTTCAAAAAGTGGCGCGTGGTCTGGCATTTTATGGCGGAGAATCTCAATAAATTTGAGCGGCATGACACGCTGGATATCCATACGCCCTGTCAATGCTTCGGCCGATCCGGACAGTATGTCGCTGGAGGATGATCCCAGGATGACCATTTTCATGTTATATTTTTGGTCGAACAAATTTTTCAGGCGGGTAGTCCAGTCCTTAATGTAATGTATCTCGTCGATAAAAAAGTAGATTTTTTTCTCGCTGTTCTTAATGGGTCCTCCCAGAATGTTTTTTTCATAGATTGAAATGCAATCTTCCATCGTGTTTTCTGTTTCCGTATTAAGGATGTTGTCATCCCCATTGATGAATAAAACCTGTTCCCGCGGAACCTCTGAACGAAACAGGTCATGAATGGCCTGGTACACGAGTGTTGTTTTTCCCACTTGGCGTGGACCGATAATGGCCAATATACTGGTCGAGTCAGTTATTTTTTTGGAAATATAGAATAGGTCTCTCCGTCTGAACCCTTCCAGCTTGGTGGGAGGGACCTTTCCATTTGTCCACCATTCATTTAGGGAATACAGACGTTTCAGTACAGCTTCCTCATTCATACCTATTATACTAGACAATAAACCATATATACTCGACGGTTATAATAGTTGATTATTATTCCAGTCTAGTGGTTTAATACCTCGGCCTTTAGGCCGAAGGGGGGGTGTCATTTCTTCTCGCTCGCCACCAATCCGATTTGGGCCAATAGTGCTTCTATTTGGATTCGTTCATTGGCCCCTTCCACGAGGCGGAAGTCGTATTCTCCAATTCGATCCACCAATCGGATTTTGGTTTTCGAGTCCATCTCTTTCTCGTCCCAGTCCAATACTTCCTTGTGAATCTGCTTGATGACATCCTCTCCCGAGAGTCCGTTCTCGAGCATCAGGACGTCGAGTTTTTCCCTCGCGGGGAGGAATTTTCCCTCCATGGCCAATGCAACCATCTCCTTAATTTCCTTAGGCTTGGCCCGGTTGGCGACGGAATACACCACGTCTTCCGTTATCTTTTTTTCAAGCGCGGATGATGCCTGCAGGACATTGATGGCCTTGCGCAGGTCCCCTTCCGCAACATATTCCAATGCATCGATGGCTTTGGCCTCCACGTTGAGTTTTTCTTCCTGCGCGATGTGCTGAATCTGTTTCTCCAAATCCTTCTTGTGGAGGGGACGGAAACGGAATACCACGCAGCGGGATTGAATAGGTTCGATGATGCGTGAGGAATAGTTGCAATTGTGGGCCATGATTCCGTTTGCAATGAAATTATGATCTTGGTGGCAGGTGATGTCTAGGACGGTTGGTGCCTCAATTTCATGCATGGATACTATCTCATTGTAAACGAGTCCTTCCTTGAATCCATATTCTTCTTTCCAATTCTCATAGGTTGGAAAGTCACGAGGCAGGTGTACTGCTTTACCTTTCACCTGGTTGCTGACAAAGTCAACGCTGCATCCAATCTGGTGAGCGATGCTCCGTTTGGTTTGAGTCGTTTTCTCATTCAAGAGAGCGACTATTTCTACTGCTTTTTGCTTTTGTTGGAGTAAATACTCGTTTTTGTGCCGGAGATATTCAGCTGTCCATCGCGCTTTGTTCATTTTAATTGTTTCAAATGCATAGCCAATACGGCTGAAGAACCGGTGCGTATTTTCGCCATTTGGTGTAATGATAAGTTCATGAATTTCGGACTGATGTCCATCTTTTCGTTTATATGCGAGCGATTGTATTCCGAGATACGAGTCAATCTCGAACTCTTTCAATAGGAGTTGAAGATCAGCAAAGAATGCTTGCATATTGGTGCGCAGGAGGAAGTCCTTGTGCATTCGCAACGTGACCGCTTCTGGACTCTTGTTTGATATTCGAGGAGAATACCCTTCGCATCCGAATAACCCGCGAAGGAATTCGCGTTTTATTAGTCGATTTCCTGTTTTTACAACTGCAGGCAAGTGGTAGGGAGTGATAATCTTATCTCCAACCACTGCGCCAAGAAATGATAGTAAATATCCTAGGGGGCGTGAGTCAAGATACATGAATGTGGTATCTCCATCAAATTCGCGGTTGGCAATGTTTCCTTTGATTGGTTTTGTTTGGGTCGATGAAGGCACATACCCTAGTTTTTTCAAGTCTTTTCGTACTTCGTCAAGTGCGGCTTCATTTCCGCTGAACCAAATTCGCTGATGGTCGTGAGTGATGTGTCCATCTCCGTATACGAAGCTAAGGACGCGAATCAATGCGAATGTTTTTTCATTGTCACATTGAAGAGTAAGCAATCCTTCTTCGGTTAGTTCTTTCAGCGTTCCAGCAGTTTTTCCTCGAAACACAATCTCGCGGGCGGACAATTTTCGAACTTCCCCATATGAGATGTTTATTCCAAATTGGCTCTTAATCTCATTTTGAATGTCTCGATAGTTCCGAATGCTGTGCGGGATTGGTGTCGATACTCTAAATGAATGCGTTTTCCCTTTAATCGTTCGAATGATGTATCCTTTAGATTCCAATGCTCGCAGAAGTTGAACCATGTGTATTCGGGATAGCTCCATTTTCTGTTGCAAGGCTGCTCGTGAACTATTTTTTTCTGCATCGACAAACTTCCAGAGTTTCATCTCTTGAGGAGTAACTCCTTTTTTGGTTAGAATGAGTTTCTGAAGCTCGCAAATGCTTTTTAGTATTTTTTCTTTTTCTTTTGCTGTAAGCTGCTCAAATCGTGTTGCCGCGCCAATGTATTGACGTGGGTGGATTTCCAGCGATTCTAAAAATCGTTCGAATGCTACCACGTCAAAGAGGGGTCGCGGGTCATCGGGGTAGGGCGTTGTCTCCAATGATGGGAAAACCACTATTTTTTCCCCCATCCGAATGTCTTTCACCTTCTTCCACCCATCCTTAGTAGACAGTGGGTGGTCATCCGTCACTTTGAGTGTTCTTCCGGTATTTGTTCGAAGTTCGAACACTTTTTTCCCGTTCACTTTTGGGTTTTGTTTGATTGAGCACAATACGAGATCCGTTTTTGTCTTCCCCTCTTTTTCATTGATGTTGAGAACATGTTTCATTTTTCCTGTTTCAAAGTTTTTGAAGTAATTTCCAATCGTTGTTTCGGTTTCTTCCAAAGTGCTGATTTTGGTGTCAGGAGTAACACAGCTCAAAATAAATCGGCATGTCTTGGAGTAACGTTCCATCGTCCGTCGGAGTGCCTGCTGGGCATCCTGTGTGAGGGCGTCGCATTCGTCCAGGAAGATGACCTTGAAGTCCGCATTGAATGCAAGGGTGCGCGAGAATTCCTTGATGGTTCCCCTCACTACATCAATCCCTCGCTCATCGCTATTATGCAGGAGGATGGGTGCGGTTCCTCCGAAAAACTTCTCGCTTCTTGGCACTGAAAAGTCATATACCCACTTGTCGTACGGCTCGACTTTTATTTTCTTTATTTTTGTGGCAACAATTCCCGAGTTCACTATTTGCTCAAGTTTGGCCAGCTTGACCCTTTTTTCGAATGGTAACTTCTCAAAGAATTCGAGTAGTTTTTTTCTCCCTATGCGGGGTGATTTCTTCGAATAGAGGGAGTGGCGGAAAAAATGGGTGCATTCGATTCCTTCTCTTTTGAATGCCTTATAGAATGGTTCGGCCGGCAGCACTCCGGTATCAGTTGGACCGTGGACTTTCCAGACGATTCTGATTTCATCCTTGAAAATGCTGGTGTGGAGGCCGCATGTTCGGGCGAGCCATGCGATGTCAATCAGATTTTCGGCCGAACGGGAAGAATATCGTACATATTCCCCCCACTTCCCGGTTGCATCTCCCATATATCCTTTGAGGAAGGCGATTTTTTGGGGTGTCGGCGCGTCATACATGAAAGTCGGGACCCTCTTTGTCCGCGCATACTTTCGCACGTCTTTTTCATAGAATGATTCGCGGAGGAATTTTGCCAGTTGGGTGTTTAGGATCTGGACCTGCATGGAAGATTCTTTTGTTCGGTCAAAGCCGGATTTTCCTTTTACCAGTCTTGTCTTGAGCCCGAACTTTTCGTTGACAATCCTTCCTGCCTCTTGAACAATATTCATTTCCTGCGGGTAAGCGACAGTGATGATGACGTTTCCGCTCGTGACTCCTTTTCTCATGGCCGTGCATCCTTCTGCCAAATATAATCCAAAAAGCCAAGATATATCCTCGTCGAGCGCCATTTGAGTTAGTTGTACTCCTATTTTTGGATTTTTGATGAGACCGCTTCTCAACAGGTTGGCTGTTTGCAATGGAAATTTTGTAAAATCTAATTGTTTCTGTTGTGTTTCAATCTCATCGGCAAATGATAGGAGGACATCCCCTGTTTTCAGCTCCCTGCACTCCTTGCTCGACAGGTTTCCATAATCGTCAAGGATGATGACCGAGTGATTGAGACTAGTTTTTATCTTTCCTCCTTCGAATTCGATTGTTGCGACTTCTGAAACTTTGTGTCGGGATATGAGCGTGACGGGGTGGAACCCGACAACGTGATTTTCGCCGATGCTTAGCGTCTCTAGATTTGTGGGGGTTGAGTATTTTTCGTCGTTCGTGAAATATAAGTTATCTAGTTCGCTGAAATTGGTCCTTTTGATTTCGCCATTTATTTTGATCAAAATGGGCGTGTCTCCGGTCACGCTGGCATTCAACTCTAAAAAATTCCGTGTGTATTCTTCTCCAAATAGTTCCTTGGCCAATGCCACCGCGGCGGATGTTTTTCCTATCCCTGCGTGCCCGGCGAACATGAGGTGGGGAAGATCCCTGGTTTGGACATAACTTTGGAGTCGTCGGGTGATGGTTTCTTGCCCTACCACGTCGTTCAGGGTCTTGGGTCGGTATTTTTCCACCCAGGGAAGGTGGAGGGTCGTGGGTTCCGTCATAGTAGGATGGGTGCCCCATTCCCCTTTTTTACCTGTGCTTTTTCATGCGTCCCGTTTTTATTCCCCCGATGTTTCCTCCGGTCATGGTCCCTACTTCCCATTCCGGTCAGGGGGCATTGGAATATCTTCTCCTCATCGGGGGTGGGGTCCTGGTTGCCCTCATCGTGTTCCTCCTCATCTTTCTCATGAGTCCGACGGGTCAGCAATCCCTGGACACGAATATTGAGGAATACAAGAAGATCGATTTATGCATGGGCAAGGATGCGGCGTGCAATATTTTTTTGGATTGGCAGAAGGGATTAATCCCGCCGAGCAATCCTGATGTTCCTGGTTTTTTTGCCACCAATGAATCGAAATGGCGCACGCTCAAAATTACCGGGGCAGTGGTTCGCTTGTATTGCAATGATGGGGAAATCTGCGACATCGATGATTTTCCAGAGAATGGGAATGTGTTTCCAAGTGCCGCTTTCATTTTGCCGGTGATATCTTTGGGGGGTGGGTTAGTTGGCCCTTGTAATGTGGATAATGTGGATGCTGAACCATGTGAGGTATGGCCCCTCACCAACATTTGTGATCCCAGTGACCCTCCCGATTCCCTCAAATGCGAGAAAACGTTTGATTTTTCCAGTATCGGGGTGTTTGATGCGAGCATCACCCTTCTCCCGGGGGAATCAGTCAAGTATGGGGCGGCCGTGGCCGCGGTGAACAAGAGTCCGGCTCTCTCCAGCATCCAAGTGAGTCTCATGGTGAGCCAGGTCGAGGATGGATTGGATATCAATCCCGGCACCGATGATGGGGCGGCCCTTCTTTCCTGGTACACTTCCTATCCCCTCCATCATGGTTCTACGTATCAGTGCAAGGAACTCGAACTCAGCCTCTCTCCGGCGTCGGCATACAATCATTTCGGATGCAAATTCACTCCGGGCTGCAGTCCCGTGTTCTGTCCCGCGGAGGATTCCGGGGGCGATCCAGTATACCAGTATTGTCAGGCCAAAGGCCACTTCACTGGTCAGGCTCTCTGTCCTTTGATTGGGGGCGGATACAGTGAGGCTTCCTGCACGAATCCGCTGGAGTCCGATGATGCCCCCTACACGCTGGGGGATGGTGGCTCTCTTGGGTTGATGGGGGCCGTGAAAACGTTTGATATTTCAGACATGAAGGGCGCCGCATTTCTGCCTACTTTGGAGCCCACCGTCGTGGTGAGTCTGACTGACTTTGCCTTGGTGGCTTCCGGTGCTTGTTTGAATGGGGATGGTGCGTCGGATGAGGCGTGCGATCTTGATTGCCAATCGTATGGTGCTGGTTTCTCAGGAAACATCGAGTTGCTTTCGCTGGATAGTTCTCCAGGTCTCGGGGACTCTCTCTGCAGTCTTATCTCGGTTAGTCCCCCGAGTGCGCCCACCATCCTCACGGGAGCGGATGTAACATATAACGGGTATTTCAATGATGTCCTACCCGGCACTCCCGTGTGCAATATCCTCTACAATATGAACTCGTCTCCTGTATTCGGTGCCTTGCTCTCTTCTGAGGTGGACAATCTATACTTGGGCTTGCGATATTCGGGGGGTGGGTATGTGAAAATCCAGTCGATTTTCAATGATACCCTGGGCGGTGTCGGCCTGCAGGCATTGTATTTCGGCGGCTGACCCGGCTCTTTTTTATGTCCTTTCCTCCCGTCTTTCATGGTATGATTCATTCGCGTCGTCTCAAGGGGGCTATTCTCCTTCTAATCTCGTATGTTTTCCTCTATCTTTTCTATGCGGTGATGGATTTTCTTCCTAAGTGGGATGGGTATGGTCCTGCCATCCTTTCCGGGAAGCCCTTGTCCGGGTATCTTTTTGTGGATCCCCTGTTCCTCTTCATCCCCCTTATTGGTTTTGTCTTCATGTGGTTATCGCTCTCGTGGTATTTGCGTCATTTTCGGGATGGAATGGTCTTGTCCGTGGTCTTTCCCCTTTCGTTCGTATTGATTTCCTATGCGGCCTTTTTCGTCGCTCTGTTGGGTTTCTATTGGAACAATGCCTTCCTCTCCGCGCTCGTGCGGGGACAGGCCAATCCCGGGTGGGTCTCCTTCGGTCCGGCGTTCTCGTTTGTGGCAACCAATTTCTTGGACATGCTGATCCAATCTCCCTTCTTCCTTTTCGTGATATCCGGCCTCTTGGGTTGGGTCTCGTATGTTTTCGTTCATACGTTTTGGAAGGAAAAATTCCCCCATCTTTCCTAAATCCTTCATTATGTCGAGGATGATTTTTTTTCGTTGTCTTCCTGCAGGCTTATAATCCTGTTTCGTCCTTCTTTTTGAGTATGGTTCGTGGGGAATTTTCGCTCGTGGAGCAGGTGCATCGTCAATACCGGGAGAATCTCAAGCTTTCCCTCTCCTTCGCCATCCTCCTCGTCTTCGTCTTCTTTTTCCTTCGTTTTGGGAACATGGCTTTGTTCAATGGGACTCTTTTCTTCGATTATTCCTTTTTCCCCCTTTCGTGGGAAGTGGTTCTCGCGGAAGTATTGGCGGGCCTGGTCTTCCTGGCCATGTATTCCATTCTCTTGACGCTGCTCATCCTTGCGGTGCGGAACGATCTTTCCCATATCAAGGTGCGTTATTACTTGCGTGAGATGGTCCAGAAGTTCTTTCTCACCATGTTCATGTATTTTGTCCTTCTTTCTTCGTTGTTTATTCTTCTCGTGATTCTCGGGAATATGTTCCATGTCCCTATTCTCTGGCTCAATGCCCTCATGCTCTTGGTTTCGATTTCCCTTGTCTTTGTCCCCCAATCCTTGGTCATTGATGAGAAGCCCATCCGGGAGGCGGTGCAGACGAATTGGTATGTGATTCGCAACCATTTTTTCGAATACCTCCTGGTCCTCGTCCTCGGAACCGTTCTCGTGGGATTGCTTCCTCTTGTGGAGGCATTCATCGATTCCTTCGTGTATGCGGGAAGATATGTCTCGGTCCTCCTCATGTTTGGTTTCGTGGTGCCTTTCCTCGAGATCCTGAAGACCATTCTCTACATGAATCGTTTTGAGCTCGTTCGCGGACACGAATATGCGAAGCGCAAGCACGCGGGGCTGCGCGGATTCAGTAAGTAATCTGTTTTTTCGGCCTCTGTTCTTTCACGCTTTCGTATAATAGTATTCATTCGCCCGTTTCTGTTCCATATCCTTGACGCTTCCCGCTTTGTTGATGCGGGGTCTTTTCGTGTTTTGGTCTCTTCGCACGGTTATTTCCAATTGTTTTAGCAATCCATTCATTCCTTCTTCCATGCCTAAGGGTCCGCGCACGCTTCCCTTTATTCCGGGTTCGCCCTCGAACAATAGCAATCGGTCCGATACATAGTCCATGAACATCAGGTCGTGGTCCACGGTCAATACGCTCCGTTCCGTCTTGTCAACAACATTCCGGATGGTCTTCGCAACCTGGAGTCGTTGTTCCACGTCCAGCATGGCGGAGGGTTCATCGAGCAGGATTAAGGGCGCATCCCCTCCCAGCGCGGCCGCGATTGCCACGCGCTGGAGTTCCCCTCCGGAGAGGGTGTCCAATTGTTTCTCATACAAGGAGGGGAGGTGCAGGGGCTCGATGAGCAGGTGCTTGGCCTCGCGCATGTCGGGGGCTAATTTTCCGCGGAGGAATTCATCCACGGTCGTGTGGGGGATTGCCTCCAGGTATTGGGGTTTGTAGGCCACCGGCAATCGTTGGGGCAATCCTCCTTGCGCGGGAGTGAGGAGGCCGGCCAATACTTTTACGAAGGTGGTTTTTCCTATTCCATTGGGTCCCAATATTCCTATACTCTGGTGCGTGGATAGGCTTCCCGCGTTCACGTGCAGGGAGAACTCCCCCTGCTTCACGTCGAACTCCGGCCAATGGAGGAGAGATTGTTGTTTTTTGATGTCCCGTGCTCCCTTCTCCATGAATGTGATGGGGTGGTCCCGGAAGCGGTAGTTTTCATCCTTGGCGTATCCTTCCAGGTAGAGATTGATCCCTTCCCGCGTGGGATGGACGGAGGACACGACCCCGAACACGGCGGGTTGCCCAAACATGAGGTGAATGCTGTCCGAGAGGTAGTCCAATAGTACGAGATCGTGCTCCACGGCGATGACGCTCTTTTCGTCGGTCACCAGATTACGGATGAATCGGGCCGCGCGCAATCGTTCACGGATATCTAAATAGGAGGAGGGTTCGTCGATGAAGTAGGCCGAGGCCTCTTTCATTGCCGCGGCTGCAATCGCCACCTTTTGGAGTTCTCCTCCCGACAATTGTTTCACGTCCCTTCCTGTGATTTTTCCCAATCCGAGTTCCTCAATTACTAAATCATACCGCCCGGGGTTCAAGGGATGGAGCAATTCGCGCACGGTTCCTGTGTGCACCAATGGGATCTTCTCGACCATTTGGGGTTTCACCGAAAGGGTTTGTTTTTTTTGGGTTATTTTGGAGAAGAGGGTGTGGAGTTCTTTTCCCCTGAATTTTTCCAATACTTTTTCATAGGACGCATCCCCCTCATAGTCTCCCAGGTTGGGCGTCAGTTGTCCGGATAGGATGGAGATGGCGGTGGTTTTTCCCGTCCCATTCCTCCCCACGATCCCTACCACTTTCCCATTTTGGGGCAAAGGCAATCGGTGCAATCGGAAGGCGTTTTTCCCATAGGAGTGGATGGGGTCCCCGAAGTCCACGTCTAGGTTGATGATGGTGATGGCCCCGAATGGGCAGACGCGGGGGCATATCCCGCATCCCGTGCACAATTCCTCGGATATGACGGCCTTGACCTTGATACTATCCTGCGTGATGCAGTCTTGTCCGGAGCGGTTCACCGGGCATTTCCGCTGGCACAGCCAGCCGCACTTGTCCGGGTAGCATTTGTTCGGGTCGATGACCGCGATTCGTTTTAGGCTCATAGGGATTTCATCTCCACTCCCTCAGGCCTGGAGGAATAGCACGGCCATGGTGGCGAGGAGGATTCCTCCCCAGAGGATGGCTCCCCAGAATAGGGTTCCGATGACCCTTCCGAGGGCCAATCCTGCATCCGTGAATCCTCCGTAATGGGTGAATCCCCCCAGTAATAGGAGGGCGGCGACGGCCAGGCAGAACCATCCGACTTTGGAAAGGGTGCGCATACGGTTATTTGGGGCCGGATGGCTATTTTAAACAACGCTCGACCCATGCCTTAGAAATGAGAATTCTGCGTCTGAGTGCGGTGGAAAAGCGGATCGTGGTGGAGTGTCATTCTTCGGAAGATTTTCCCTTCGTGGCCTCCCTCATCCGGGAAGGGGACCTCGTGTATGGAGAGACGGACCGGGCTATCAAGCCCAAAGAAGCGGGGCAGAAGGCTTTTCGGTTGCCCATGACCCTATTGATTAAGGTGAATAGCACGGAAGTAGACGAGTCCACTCCCTCCTTGCGCGTATCGGGTTCGATTGAAGAGGGCTCCCCGGCGGAGTTCGTGGAGCTGCATGCGCATCATTCCCTTGTTTTCGGTCTCTATACTCCCATTTCCATCACCAAGAAGGAATGGCTCTCGCACGAGATAGAGAAGTTGAAACAATATGAGAAGGAATCCCAGAAGCCATTGTATTTCTCGGTCGTGTTGGACGATGAGGAGGCCCATCTCATTCAGGTCTCGGGTTCCGGTCTCAAAGAAGTGGGCCTCATCAATGCCCAGCGCTCCGGGAAGCAGTTCAAATCCGAGGGTTCCGAGGAGAAGTATTTTTCCAAGCTCTCCGAGATCATTTTCGCCTCTCCGTTGCCCACTATTATTCTCGCGGGCCCGGGTTTCACGCGGGAATCCTTGGTGAAGTATCTCCTCGAACGGAATCCAAAAACCAATCCCAAACAATTCCTCTCGGTCCCCACCACCAACACGGGGGAGAAGGGCATTCGGGAGGCGCTTTCCAGTCAATCCATTGCCAAAGCCTTGGGAGAATCCCGCCTCGTGAAAGAGAATGCGCTCATGCAAGAAGTGCTGATGCACTTAGGTAAGGATGATGGTCTCTGCGCGTATGGTTTTTCTCATGTTGAGCGTTCCGTGAAGGCAGGGGCCGCCTACGTGGTGTTGCTTTCTTCCCAATTCGATCGGTTGAGCCGTGAAAAGTCTTCTGCACTCCAGGAGTATTGCCACCAGTCCGGGATCCAGGTGTTTATCTTGGATGTCGTGCACGATCCCGGGAAGCAATTGGAGGGATTGAGCGGCATCGCGTCTCTTTTGCGGTATCGTTTCGAGTGAGGGTGGTCCTTTTTTTCTTTCCCAACTACTCATTCTTTTTCGTCGGGAATCCGGTATTCCAACCAATCCACTTTCTTGTTTTTCACGAGTTCCTTGATGTGTTCCTGCGTGGGGGACAACCGTGATGTGCGGGTCTTGAATTCGCAGAATACAATCTTTTCGTCCAAAAATGCAATTCCATCAATGGGGTTCCCTAGGAAGCGGAATTTTTCCTTGTCGTAGGGGAATTGGGTGGAGAGGGGGATCCAGTTCTCGCTCATTTTTCCATATTTTACGGATTGGGATTTTTTGGCGAAGGATAATTCATTGGTGTACGCGGATAATTCTTCGACTCGCTTGTAGAGGAAATAGGATAATCCTCCCAGAAGGAGGATGATGATTCCTGCGATGATTTCGATCATTTTCAGTGGGGATGGATTTCTCTCTTATTAATGGTTTTAGAGTCCCTTTCCCACGAATGGACCATTGGGGGAATATCCGCGTTTCCAATAGTATTCGCGCACGCCTATTCCTGCGATGATGTTCATCCGTTCCTTTCCGTATTCCTCTTTGGCAATCCTCTCGGCTTCCGCGAGGAGTTTGCCTCCCCATCCCTTGTGCTGTCCGCTCGTGGGGAGCTGTTCCCCCAGGGGGATGGATTGCCCATATACATGCAATTCGCGAATATACGCCGACCCCTCCAATTCAGGCAGGGTGGGTTGGTCGGGGATGCGCAATCGGATGAATCCAACAAGAATGTCCTGTTCCACATCCTCATACGAGAGGAATATTTCCTTTCCCCCGGAGGCCTCATACTCCCTTCGCACGAGTTCTATTTTTTGGGGGAGGCGTCCTTCCTTGATTCGTTTGAATCCCACTTCCCTGCACCGGATGCATCGGCATGTTTTCCCTTCCTCTTTCATGCGTTCGTTCACCATCTGACGGAGGTTGGTCTTCTTCACCCCTGCCGCGATGTTTTGGGAGGGGATGTCGCGCTGCACGCGCATGATCCGCACCCATTCGGGGGCGGCGGCTTTGACATTGGAATAGAATGTGATAGCCTCTTCTTCCGTTATCGGCGTGTATTCTCCTCGCATCATTTGGGGATATAATGCCGTGTTTTCCACGACTGCAAGGGGATAAAGTTTGATCATGTCGGGTTTGAAATCCGGATTCTTGAATACTTCGAGGTGGGCCTCGAGGTCTTTTTGGAGGGTTGATCCCGGGAGCTTGCTCATCATGTGGTATCCTACTTTGAGGCAGGAATCCTTGAGTCGTTTCGTGGAGTCGATGGTGGTTTGAATCGTGTGCTGTCGGTTGAGTCCTTTCAATACTTCATCGTATATGGATTGCACCCCCATCTCCACGCGCGTGGTTCCCCATCCGAGCATGCGGCGGATGTCTTCTATTCCCGCCACGTCCGGTCTCGTTTCCATGGTGATTCCAATGACCCTGTTTTCGCTGGTCTCACAGGCCTTCACGCTCTCTCCCAGTGATTCATGGGTGTTTCCGGCGATCCCGTCCAGGCATCCCCGCATGAACCATTCTTGGTATTCCTTGGGCATCGAGAGGAATGTCCCTCCCATGATGATGAGTTCGCATTTCTCGGTGCTCTGTCCTGTTTTCTTCAATTGGTCGATGCGGGAGGTGACCTGTTTGAATGGGTCGAAATCGTTCCGATACCCTCGCTGGGCCGCAGGTTCATCTCCCGTATAGGCGGGCGGGGCCGGGTGGTGGAGTCCTTTGGGGCAGTAGGTGCATGTTCCATGCGGGCAAATATGAGGCTTCACCATCGCGGCCAATACGGCGACCCCGGAGATGTTGCGTATGGGCTTGATGGCGAACAATTTTTTTTGTTCAGCGGATAAGGCGTATTTTTCCATAATAACTGGCAACAAATCTGGGTTCGTGGGGAGTTCTGAAATATTCACTCCATCCGCGAGTTCGCGTTTACGGCGGTTAAGCTGAGAAATGGTAGTAATTTTCCCCT
>JBBSWQ010000107.1:0-2717 GCA_038046225.1 archaeon | reverse complement strand
ACACGCATAGTCCCCGCAATACCCGCCAGAACCCCCTCCCCCGCAGGTCGTTGAACAATAACTCCCACACCACATCAGCCCTGCGCCCGTACACGAAGGAGAATCCTTACACATGGATGGGCTGGCACTGGAGCACGTCCCGCTCCCCCCACAATCCGATGGGCAGGATGCCTGTGTTTCTCCTCCTTCACATGTTCCATTTCCACAATTAAAATATCCTGAAGATGAACACGAGGAAGAAGAGGCAGCACAATATTGTCCGGCTGAAGTATTACACCAATACCCCCCTACCCCCGAGCACGCGGAAGTAGTCGGACAATGCTGAGGCGTGTTGCAATAGTTATTGCACCAAATGCCCCCATTGGGAGCGCACGAGGCACTCCCGCATGACCATAACGAACTCGAGGAACACGTTCCCCCCGAACCACTTCCGCAGGAAGAGGAGCCCGGAGAATAACACATATTCGTGGTTGTACACCATTCTCCTCCCACCGATTGACAGGAACTTTGGCTGGAGCAGGAATAATAATTAGAGGAAGAGCAGCTGCTGGCCCCTGAACAATATTGGCAGTACCCGTTATTCCAACACCCCCCAGCACCAGTACAGGCGGACTGATCATAACAATAGGAGTCGTTGGGTGAACTGCAAACGGCACACGCGGATGAGGAACACCAGCTCGACCCCCCTCCACCACTCGAACACCAATAACCGCCTGCACCAGAACAGGAAGAAGAGTCGTAACAATTATACTGCTGGGAAGAACTGCACGTGGGGCAGGGGGAAGAAGAACAGCCGGACTGTCCACCATACCCCGTACACCAATAACCAGCCGCCGAACTACAGGAAGAAGAATCCGTACATTCCCACGTGCTCCCAGCCACACAGGTCGCACTTACAGGGGGGGCAAACCCAAAAAGGGCGAGAAAAATCAATGCTAAAAAAACGAAAAAGACATTACTTCCATTGAATCCGGAGCGCGTATTCTGGTTCATTCGTCAGAGGCCTCGCAGCCCTTCCACGAGGCAAAAAGAACTGGAGTATTTAACTCTTACTCCCTGCCAGGTTTTGGAGATGAGAAAGGCCAGGTCCGGGTTGAAGGCAGGGAGTCCCATGAACCCCTCCGCGGACGTAGGCCCCTTGGCGCGTAAGGATTTGGTGTCTCATTTGCACGTGCAGGTGTCCCGTTCCATACGGAAGGACCCCCACGTGTGGGCGAAATGGGAATAAAAGAATTCGTGAATGCCAAGACCATTTGGATCAAATGAAATTATTTCTCGGATTCGTATTCTTCGAATTGATATCTCGTGCACCCTTCTTCGAATTCCTCTATTGGAGGGAGGGATGTTTTTTTCGTGGGTTTGATTTCATATATCTCCACGAGCCTGGTGAAGAGCTCCGGGTAGTACCAGCAGCGATCATACCCCTGTTTGTCCATCCATTCCTGGATGACTCGCTTGGCTTCTTGGTTTTGTTTCGTATCAGGATCCATTTCCCATTTCTCTTTCCGGGGTTTTTATCCTTTTGTTCGTCGTCCATTAAATAGTACAAGATTTCCCTATCCATATGTCTGAAAAAGCACTGTTTGAGTTGCTAAAAAAGTTTGCTGTGTACGCAGGGGAGGTCTCTCTCCCCTATTATGGAAAGATCGCCTCCTCGTCGAAAACGATCCTAATCCATGAAAAACTCAGAGAATTCCCCGTCACGGCGCTCGATCACGGAATCCAGGAACTCTTGCTTGCCGAGTTGATGCGGGGTGGTTTTTCAGATGTGGCGTTCAATGGGGAGGAGGAGTCCCATCTCAAGTTCTTCTTCCGCACGGACTACGACAATGGGGTCACCGTTCACTGCGATCCGATTGATGGAACCACTTCATTCGTCTCCGGCAAAAAACCATATTGCACCGGGTACGCGATCTCTCGCGCCCGGAAGGGGAAGCATGAATTCTTTTCGAGCGTGGTCTACGATCCCTTGCGCAAGGTCCTGTATTCCTCCTTCAAGAATGAAGCCAGTACGCATGTCAAGTCCAAGAAGATCCCAAAGACATTCGCGGGATTGCACGGCCTGAATTCGGCAGGGAAGAAGAAGCTGGCCGATTTGGGTTATACTCACGTTGACACGGGCAATGCCCACTTGGCGATTATTGACGTCGCATTGGGAAAGATCGGGGCGTATCTGCATTACCCCATTCACGTCCACGATGCACTCATCCCCTTTTCATTTGCGCGCAATTATGGGGTACTCCCCTACGACGGGAAGGGAAATCGCCTGGACGCATTCACTCTCTCTCATTCTCCCAGCGGATTTTCGCGTATACCCAAATTGGGTTTTTTTGCAAATGATTCCATTCGGGACGATCTGCTTTCTATCATGATGGATCCGAAATTCTCGGGATAGCTGCGCGGATTATTTGGTCATAGCGAATGAGATGGCTTCGGGAAGAAATGAAATGATCCGAGGATTGGATAGGAGTTTCCCGATGAATTGGGTGGGCTCGTCCATATCTCCTTCCTCGGAGAGGAATTGTTCCACTCCCGCATCCTTGAGTTTGAGAAAGAGCCTGTCTACCTGCCCGTCGCTGAGCCTGGATTGGTATTGGTGAATCTTGTAATGCAGCTCCAATTCCTTGAAAATGGATTCCATCCTCCGGGGATACTCGTCCAATGAGGCTCCTTCCATCACGTGTTCCTTAATTACATCCCCCAGGATATCAGCCGAC
>JBBSWQ010000106.1:0-7627 GCA_038046225.1 archaeon | reverse complement strand
CAAGGATATCGGACTTTGAATCCGAGGACCGGCGTTCGAATCGCCGCGGGGCTATGATTCGAAAACCATCATTAAACCCCAAACAAAAAGGAAAAAACGATATGACCCCGCATGAACATGCCCCGACCCACGCCCACCAAGGGCACGAGACCCCACCCCCTACAACGAAGAATGAACACGATGGAAAGGAAAAGGACGAAAAAAATCTATTCGCATTCTCCAACGCCATCCAACAAGCGGTGAAGGAATTAGGATACGATGAATGGACCCCCATCCAACGAATGAGCATCCCCCTCATCCTCGCCAACAAAGACGTGATAGGACAATCCCACACCGGAAGCGGAAAGACCGCCGCATTCGGATTGCCGATTATCGAAAATATCCGCACGAGCGGGAGACCCCAAGTCCTCATCCTCGTTCCCACGCGCGAATTATGCGAACAAGTCATGCAAGAAATGAGAAAATTCGCCCGACACAAGCGAGTCAGCATCACGGCCGTGTATGGAGGAGTAGGAATGGGCGGACAAATCGCCAACCTCCGACGCACGGACATCGTGGTAGGAACCCCGGGACGAATACTCGATCACATGGGGAGAGGAACATTCAACGCATCCACGATCAACGTGCTCGTATTGGATGAAGCGGACCGAATGCTCGACATGGGATTCATCCGAGACATGAAAAAGATCATGATGAAAATCCCCACGGAAAGGCAAACCCTCCTATTCTCGGCCACATTATCAGGAGAAGTGCACCAGATCGCCCAACAATTCATGAAACACCCCCACGTGGTCAAGGCAGAGGCATACGTGGACAAAGGAAAGCTCGAACAAATCTATTACGACCTCGACAAGAAAGGAGATCAAAAATTCGGACTCCTCCTCCACATCCTCAAAGAGGAAAAACCCCCCCTCGCGATCATATTCGCGGGAACACGCAGAATGGTGGACAAGGTGGAGCGCAACCTGAACCAGAACAATGTGCACGCCCAATCCATCCATGGGGGATTATCCCAGAACCAGCGAAAACGCACCCTGGATGATTTCCACCGGGGACACTTCCACGTATTGGTCGCCAGTGACGTGGCAGCGAGGGGACTGGACATCAAGAACGTGTCCCACATCATCAACTATGACATCCCCCGCACGGCCAGCGAATACATCCACCGATCGGGAAGGACGGCACGCGCAGGAGAAGAAGGAAAAATCATCTCCCTCCTCGCACCCCAGGACTATGACTATTTCCGCGGCGTCCTGAGAGACAAATCCATCCCCATCACGGAAACGCCCCTCCCTGCATTCGAAAGCGTGCTATTCGGGAACACGAAAGGAAAACCTGAATACAGCGAAGGAAAGGGACCGGGACACGCTCGACCTATGGGCGGGAGAAATCACTCCCACCCACGCGGGGGAGACGGATACTCCACGCAGGGAGGAAAACGATTCTTCCCGCGCAAGAGCGAGATTGAAGGAAAGTCGTATGGGAATCGCCGATTTGGGGATTCCAAGCCCTTTGGTTCACGCCCCGCAAGTGGAGGAACATCCTTCGCCCAGAGCGGAACCCGCTCCCGCGATGAACGACCCACGAGGGATCCCAATTGGAAAGGAAAGAAACCCTTCATCAAGGGAAAGCGATACCCCCAGGATGAAAACATCAAAGTGACCAAACACTTTGGGTTGAAGCACGCGCCAAAAGACGAATAAGCAACAACCCAAAAAAAACTCATTTCTTGGAACTCTTCACGAGTTCCCATTTCTCTTCCCGAGACATCCGCTTAATGGCATATTCACGCTTCAATGCGTCCGTGCGCAACAAATAGGATTCGGAATACACTAATTTCACCGGGAGACGAGAGCGCGTGTACTTGCTGGCCTTCCCCGCATTATGCCACGCGACCCGCTTGACTAAATCAGGGGTGAAGCCGCAATATAGCGTGCAATCCGCACACTCCACCAGGTAAACAAAATAGGACATATGAGGAGGGGAACTCAATCCCCCCTTTTATCGCTATTCAATGACCTTCATCTTTCACGGCATCCTCTTTGGTCTTATGGATGACCCCATCCTCATGCTCGGGGGGAGAGTAGATCGTATAGATCTTCAAGTCCTTAGACGAAGAAGTATTCCACACGTTGTGCTTATTCCCCGCGGGAATAATCACGGATACTCCATCCGTGAGAGCGTATTCCGAGTCCCCAATCTTGCACTTCCCTTCCCCGGATTCCACCCGAATAAATTGATCCGTGTGGGGGTGAGTTTCCATTCCAATTTCTTCCTTTGGAGTGAGTGACATGACCACTAATTGCATGTGTTTCGCGGTGAAAAGCACCTTCCGAAAAAACGTATTATTTTTAGTCAGCGACTCGATGTTGCTACCGTATCCGGTCATTTTTCATTCCTCCTGTTCATACGCAAAAGGAACATTGGACTTAATACGGAGCGTAGTTCACGAGGCGCCCCATCATCCCATAAAAACCCATCGGGCACCCGATAGATAGTATGTCCTTCATCCCGGGAATGAAATTCCTGCGCAACCACCGGAAGACCATTGGATTGGCCCTCTTCCTCGCGGCCGTCAACCAATTATTTTCCCTGATGGACCCCCTCATTTTCCGGTTCATCATCGATGATTACGCGACGAAAGTGGGGGAATTGACGACCGACCAATTCCTGCAAGGGGTATCCATTCTCCTGCTGGGAAGCATGGGCGTGGCCTTCGTCTCGCGCACGGCCAAGACATTCCAGGAATACTTCGTGAACGTAATCACCCAACGCGTGGGAACGGAAATGTATGCCCGGAGCGTGGAACACACGTTCTCTCTCCCCTATGCCGTATTCGAGGACCGGAGAAGCGGGGAAATCCTCCAAAAATTACAGAAGGCCCGCACGGACATGCAGGGATTCATCGAGATCATGATCGGGACCCTATTCTTCTCCATCGTGGGAATCGCATTCGTCCTTGTTTATGCATTCACGGTCCACTGGGCCGTGGCAGGGGCCTACCTCCTCATGATGCCCCTCATTGGGGTCATCACGTATGCCCTGAGCTCCCGCATCAAGACCGCGCAGAAGGCCATCGTATCAGAGACCGCCGAACTCGCGGGAAGCACGACGGAAACCATCCGGAACGTGGAACTGGTCAAGAGCATGGGATTGGAATCCCAGGAAATAGGGAGACTCAACCGAGTAAATGAAAAAATACTCGGACTGGAACTACGGAAGGTCCGACTCGTACGAATGCTCGCATTCGTGCAAGGGACCCTAATCAACGCCCTCCGGACCGGGTTATTGGGATTGATGCTCTGGCTCGTGTTCAATGGAGAAATGAGCCTCGGATCATTATTCTCGCTCCTATTCTACTCCTTCTTCATCTTCGGCCCCCTCGCGGAATTAGGGACGGTGGCGCAACGATACCAGGAAGCCAATGCATCCCTGGAGGCGCTCGATGAAATATTATCCCTCCCGCCGCAGGAAAAACCAGCCCATCCCACCCCCCTCAAACGGGTTACCAGCATCCGGTATGATGACGTATCCTTCCACTATCCCTCGAGCCCCCACCCCTCCCTGGAAGGGATCGATATCGAAATCCGCGGAGGCGAGACCGTGGCATTCGCCGGAACCAGCGGAAGCGGAAAATCAACGCTCGTCAAACTGCTCACCGGGCTCTACGCTCCCACGAAGGGAAAGATCCTCCTCAATGGAATCGACATGAAAAAGACCGACACCGAGGCCCTGCGCAAACGAATAGGAATTGTGGCGCAAGAAACCCAATTGTTCGCCGGAACCATCCGGGAAAACCTAGCGTTTGTAAACCCACGCGCAACGGACAGCCAAATGGAGGAAGCCCTCGAAAGCGCACGCGCCCACCACCTCATCGAACGAGGTGAAAAGGGACTCGACAACCGAATAGGGGAAGGAGGAATCAAACTCTCGGGAGGAGAGAAGCAACGCCTCGCGATAGCCCGCGCATTGCTCCGGGACCCGGACATCCTCATCTTCGACGAGGCCACGAGCGCACTCGATTCAATCACCGAAAAATCAATCACCGAGACGGTGAGGGAACTGAAAGAGAATAGGCCGGGGGTCATATTCATCCTCATCGCCCACCGGTTATCCACCCTCGCCCACGCGGATAGGATCCACGTCCTTGAAAAAGGACGCATTGTGGAAGAGGGGAACCACGTCCAACTAGTGCGGAAGAAAGGACTGTATTATGCCTTCTGGAGAGAACAGCAAGGCCATTCGAACGAGACACCGAATCCTATTTAATCCGCATCCGGCTCAATGAACAGATGACACACTCCATGGAACGCCTCCCCGAATGGGACGCAAAGGCATTGATTCCCAACGAGAAGACTCTCCACTCCCGAATGGAAGATATTCGCAAGCAAACAAAGAAATTTCAGGCCCATCGAAAGGACATCGAACACCCCACACGGAGCATGATCGAGCAGATCATGGACGAAAATGAATGGTTCGCACGAGAGAGTACGGTATTATCCTCCCATGCCATGCTCGCATTCAGCCGGGACACGAACGATGAAAAAGCCAAAGCGAGGGAATCCCACATCGAACAATTCCTCACGAAGGAAAGCAACGCCCGGTTGTTCTTTGGACTATGGTGGAAAGAACTCGAAGAAAAAAAAGCAAAATCACTGCTCCCACGGAACACGGAGCATGCCTATGCCCTCACGGAGATGAGGAAATACAAACGACACATGCTCAGCGAGAAAGAGGAACAATTATCCAACCTCAAATCGGTCACCGGGAATGGGGCGCTGGTGAAACTATATGACATCATCACGAACGCCTACACGTATGAATGGAAAACGGGAACCAAAAAACACACACTGAACGAAGAAGAACTCCGGAGCCGGATACGGAGCCCAAAACCCGAAGAGAGGGAGCGCGCCTACGCATTGTTGTGGGGGCAATACGAAAAGGATGAAGGGACGTTGGGAGAAATCTACCGGAACATTTCTATGGACGGGTGGAATGAAGACATTTCCCTCCGAAAATACAAATCCCCTCTATCCATACGGAACATGGCCAACGACTTATCCGATACCACGGTCGAAACATTCCTGGAATCCTGCAGGGAAAACACGGGAGTATTCCAATCCCACTTCGCATGGAAAGCCAACGAACTCGGACACCCCCTCGCACGGGAACATATCTACGCACCCATCCACCCAACCAAAGAAAGATGGGGATTCCAATCCGGATACAAGACCGTAATGAAGGCCTATGGAAAATTCTCCCCCCGCATGAGAGAAGAAGCCCACAAGGTAATGGCCCAAAACAGGATGGACGCCCCCCTTCGGAAAGGAAAGAGGAGCGGGGCATTCTGCGCGGGCGTATTGCCGGAAGAAACAAGCTATGTCCTCCTCAATTGGACGGGTACAGCGGAAAGCGTCTCCACGCTCGCCCACGAATTGGGACACGCAATCCATAACCACCTCTCATCGCACCACTCCCTATTCACCCAGCACGCAGGATTACCGCTCGCGGAGACCGCCTCCACGTTCGGAGAAATGCTCCTGGACGAACACCTGCTTGAACAAAACACCAACCCCGCGCTGCGAAAACGCATACTATCCAAACAGCTGGATGATGCCTGCGCCGGGATTCAACGCCAAGCCTATTTCACATTATTTGAGAAAAAAGCATTCGAGATGGTGAAAGAGGGGAAAACCATCCCAGAAATAAGCCAAACCTACATGGAAAATCTTCGACAGCAATTCGGAAAGAAAATGACCATTCCCCCCGTCGCACGCCATGAATGGTTGGGAATCCCGCACTTCTTCCACGTGCCCTTCTACACCTACGCCTATGCCTTCGGCCACCTCCTCGTGCTCAACTTCTACGCCCGCTATCAAAAAGAGGGAAAAGACTTCGTGCAGGACTACGAACGATTCCTCGCATACGGAGGGAGCAAGGGACCCGAAGCCATGCTCGATGAAATGGGATTCGATTCACGGAAAAAAAGAAGCTGGGACCGGGGATTCCGACTCTTAGAAACGAAACAGAAAGAATTAGCGCACATGGAATGAACCCCCCACCAATTCCCCCACCCTGCTACCACAAGCCAAAAGCCCTTCACGGAGGGAAAACAGGGCAAGGATATAATAGGATTCGCAAGGACACCTATCCCTATGACCGAAGAGAAATCCATCAAGCACATTCTCTACCAATTGGACCAGTTGCAAGGGATCACCCGCCACTACGTCCTGACCCCGGAAGATATTCGATTCATCCAAGAGAACGAGGACGAAAACAACCAAGGGGTGCGCGAGGCCGTGAAACGCGACTATTGCGTATGCCTCGTGCACGATTCGAGGTGGAGGGAGCCGGTGCAGACCATCGTGAAGAAAGAAGATGGAGAAATCATCTTCCCTCCCGTGGTGTTTCCGGAGGTACCTGCAAAGAACGTGGTTTCATCCTCCCCGGGAATTGAAACGCACACCTATCTCGCCCAAAAAGTCCGCGTGGAGGGAGACGAGGCCACTCTCCTCATCGGATTCGACCTCTGAATCCAACAGCCAATCCACCCAAAAAAAAACCACCATCCGAAAAAAAGGAGTGGGGGATAGTATTATACAATCCAGAAGCACCCTAGTGTACAAGGGTCCTAGCAGGAGGCCCGAATGTATCGGAACGCATTCATCTGCCACGCCTGTGGATTCCTGTCCAAATTTTCGGGGACCCACTGCAACGCCCCCATGGCCCCCGTCGTGGTGCTGGAATCAGTGTGGTTGGAAAATTATCCCACGAGCCCCCCTACCCGAGAGGCCGTGCGCAAAGTCATACGCGAAGTGACGGAAAAAATAGATGAATAGTGAAAGGGGTCCGTTTTTCGATGACCCCACCTTTTTTTTTAGAAAATAAAAAAATAAAATAAACGGAAGAAGAAAGGAGAAGAAAAAAATAATATTCCACAATCGTGGAAGAAGAGTTCCACAATCGTCGCTCGATAGGGTGAAATATTCACGCAGCTTTATAACGATTTTATCCCCCAACCCACTCATCCATGAAAATGGGAGGAAAAAAAATGAGTGAAGTATACAAATGTATGGTCTGCGGATTCACATCCGAAACGCCGGGAGAGCACTGCGGACAAGCGATGGGAAAGCAAACCATCCCCGACATGCCCACGGACACGGGATCACCCGCTGGAGAAACGGCCGCACCTAAAACGGAAGCACCCGCTGAATCACCCGCCGCGGAACCAAAACCAAATCAATAAATAATGAATGACGGTCCCCCGGCCCCAGGGTCGGGGACCCTTTCCCGCTTCTCAAAAATTATGAAATGCCCTGGGGGGTCCCGGCTTAAGTCGGAACAACCCCTTGATCCATTCCCCATCCACCCCATACGATCCCTCCACCAGATCAAAACGGGACGCGAAAAGAGAAAGGAAATCTTCTTCCGAAAAATAGGTGAAATACCTCTTACGATCCGTATCATTGGGATTGGGAACATACCCATCCCCACTCCCCATTTTCACCGAGACAAAAAGGATAGAACGAGGCTTCAACAACCGGGTCCAGGCCTCAACCACGTTAGTGGCTTTTCCACGCGGCACATGGAGCAACGAGGCCGAAGCCCAAATCCCATCGAATGAATA
>JBBSWQ010000105.1:0-14725 GCA_038046225.1 archaeon | reverse complement strand
CATCGTCCTCGAGGCGTATTCCCCATTTTTTTCCATAATACCCGGGTTCGATGGCGATGGCCATTCCGGGGAGGTAGGTGAATTTTCGTTCGCGCGTGTGAATAACCCCCGTATCATGCGTCTCCAATCCTATTCCGTGTCCCAGGGCGTGGGGGAGGATGTGTCCCAATTCCTTCTCGGCGGTTTCCATCGAATGATAAGCATGGTTTCCCGGACGAATGGTTGCAAATGCGGCATCCTGGGCTTTTCGTACTTTTTCATACATCGTGTGCACTGTTTCAGGGGCGTGTCCATACGTGAATGTTCGGGAGAGGTCGGCGCAATATCCTTGGAATTTGGCCCCGCAATCCACGAGGACATTTTCCCCTTTTCCTATTTTCGTGTGCGTGTTGAAGTGGTGGATGTTGGTGGAGTTTTTTCCGAATGCCACAATGGTGGGGAACGCGGGGGGGCATCCTTCTTTGGCGAAGTGATATTCAATTTCTGCCCCGAGTGCGATTTCCGTGGTGCGCGAATCCATCATTCCGGGGATTTTTTTCATGATTCCTTCCGTGACTTTCACGGCTTCGCGTATCTTTCCCAATTCTTCTTTTGTCTTAATACGTCTCGTCTCATACAATGCCTCGCTCACGTCGGTGAATCGGGCGCGGGGGAAATTCTTTCGGAGGGTTTTGGCTTGCTGGGCGGTGAGATACGATTCGTTGATCCCTATCCTTTTTTTTCCCATGAATCCCCGCAGGAGTGCGATGATTTCTTTTCGTGTCCGGTAGGTGCGGATTTTCCCTTGATAGTGCTGTTTGACCGTCCCGGATTCTAAAGTGCCGCACAATAAGATATTTTTTTGGGCCTCTTGGAGAAAGTGGAAGGCGAATGATGTTTCCGCGATTCCTGTGAATTTGGTCAGGAGGGGATCCGCGATTGTTTCGGAGGTGCGCGTGAGGACCCCATCTACTTTGTTCTGTGCGAACCATTCGGGGGGGAGGGGCTCGGGTTTCACGTTTCAGTTCTCCTTTTTTTTGGACCGAGAAAGAGAATACTCGTGCATTCGCGTGGAGGTATTTTCAGTCTTTCCCCTTGTATTCATGTTGGAAAAGGGCTCCATTTCCCTCGTGGGGTGTTTCCGCTTAAAAGAATGCCCATCCCTGGTGGTAGGATGCCTCTTCCTCCTTTTCCTTCCTGGGTGTCTGATTTGCGGGTCGTGGATTCCCTTCCCTGGGATCGTGCCCTCGCTTTCCTTCGCGAACTCACGCCGGAGGATCGGGTCGCGGTGTTGTATGATGAGGATGGAGATGGTCTCTCCGCCGCCGCGTGTGTTATTCGCGGGGTGGAATCCCTCACGGGTCGTTCTCCGGATATTATTTCGGGTTTCGAGAGGTCCAATGACTATATTTCCGATTCCCTTCCGGGCCAATTGGTGCGGGAGCGGGTCACGAAGATTATTACCGTGGATAAGTCTGTGGATCAGAAGGGATTGTCCTTCATGCACGCCCTTGAGTCCGTGGCTCCCGTGTTGGTGATTGATCATCATAAGGTCATTACTCCCTATCAGTCGGATCGTTTTGTTTTAGTGAAGCCCCAATTGGTATGGGATACCGAGCCTTCTTCTTTTCCTACGGCGATTCTTGCCTATACCTTGATGAGCGGGGTCTGCGATCTGTCTTCGAGCGATTGGGTTCCCTGCATTGGTATCACTTCCGATTCTGCTTACCCTCGTTGGAAGGGGTTTGTGGATTCCATCCGTGAAAAATGGGGCCTTTCCCCCATTCCGGAGGACGATCCCTTTCGTGGACCGTTTGGCGTATTGAGCGGGATGATTTATGCGACGCAGGTCCTTTCCCCATATCAATTATCCGAGCTCCTGGAGTTGTTGGCGGAATCGGATCATCCTCAAAAGGTGTTGGATTCTGGATTCAAGTCTTTGTCCGGGATATTGGAGGATGAGGTCGCGTATTGGATGAAGCGATTGGAGACCGAGATTAGTATCGAACCTGAGATTGAGTTGGTGGTGGCCAAAGTCCATCCCAAGCATGGAATCAAGTCCCTCCTCATTAATCGCTTGTCGCGGGAACGATTCCCGGATAAGAATCTCTTGCTCATGCAGGATTTGGGAGATGTGCGGGTCCTCATTTCCGCGCGTCGGCAGGATTTCAAGGTTCCCATGAACGATCTCATGGAACAGGCTATTGTCGGACTTCCCGATGCCACGGGGGGAGGACATATTCCCGCGGCCGCCGCGAGCATTCGGAAAGAGGATGAGGAAAAGTTTCTCGCCAATGTCCGTCGAATCCTTTTGGCGGAGTTGCCGAACGATCGTTGATTTTTTTCGCCTTTATCTTTTCACATTTTCTCTTACTTCGTCACGGTCACGAATACGTTGAGGGCGTAGGTCTTTCCCTCAATAATGGTTTGGATGTCGATGCGGTAGTTTCCCGGAACGAAGGGTCGTGCCTCCGTGTCCATGGGAAGGATGAGGAAATCCACCTCCCTCGTTTCTTGAGGACCGAGCGCCGCAATGGTGTGATGGGCAGGGAAGAGGCTCAATTGGTCGGTTCCCAATGTTTGGGTGGTTATTTTCACATTCTCTTGGGGGATATTCGTGGGGTTCGTGAGTATCACATGCAGGAGTGCGGATTCTTCTTTTCCGAGGGAAATGGGGTTGGGCTGCAGGGTCGCGGATATAGGGGAATGGATACCATTGGGCAATCCCAAAAAGAGCAGGAGGGCGATTCCCCCCAGAATGAGGAGGGCGATGCCAATTTTTTCCAGGGGAATATCTCCAAGCAGGGCGTGGGAGTATATCTTCATCCTCCATCCTTGGAGTGTGTTTCTTTTAATGCTTTAGGGCCGGTCAGGGCAAGGTGAATAGGCGGTCGTCTTCTTTCCCGTTCAGGATCCCCGCTCTTACCCCCGCGTCCATCCAGGCGTGAGCGTAGGAGAATGCGGCGAGGGCGAGGGTTAGTTCTCCTTGCTCCTGGAAGTGGAGGGCGTCGTTGAAATAATTGTTGGCCATGGTGAGGTAGTCCATGGCGATAGTGTGTTCTTTCGTGTTGGGTGGGGCTGCGATCTCTACTTTTTGGAGGGCGGATTGGGTGACGTTCCGGTATCGGTTGACCCGGGTCTCGAGTTCGACCTTCCAGTCCCTTCCTTCTTCTTTGGTCATACCCATCGGTTCCCTGTAAGGGTTTGTAAGGCTTCCCTTTCGTAGGGGGTCAATTCCCCGCATACAATGAGGGATTGGGGGTAGTGGGTCCATTCCATTTTCTTTAGTTCCCGTAGTTTTCCCGCATGCCATTGTTCGTTGGCATTTCCTGCGCCCGCGATTCCTACCCCTATCCATGCGTGCATATCCACTTCTCGTGCATGGGATGCGCTCTCGATGAATGCGATGGCTTCCGGTATGGTCATGAATCGTTGCGTGTGGGGGTGGAGGTCAAACAGGCAGTGCGTGTGGAGTCCTGTTTTCTTGTTTTCCACTATCACGTCGAACGTGGAAAGGGGCTCGAATCCTTCTTGGGGGAATACGAATGTGGTCGTCCTTCCGAATCGGTATTCGTCCAGGCCGCGCATTCCCCGATAATTGAAAATGGATATTCCCGGAATGACACGGTAGGGTATTTTTTGGGCGACGCATTCCATGAGCAAGGATACGTGGGTCGTGGCCGATAATGGGTTTCCATACACGAGTATCCCAACGTGTCGGTGGGCGGCTTCCTTCACGAGGTCTTCCATGGCATCCTCCACCTGTTCCCGGTTTCGAGGAATCAGGGGGGCGTGGAGGATGGTTTCCAATTGGGAGTGATTCCCTTCCCCATACTTGCTGGTGTAGGTCTCGAGGTAGAGGGTTTCACACGCCTGCGCGGCATGGATGCCTTCCAGGGTGATTTGTTTGGGGTTCAATCCGATGCCGATGAGATAGAGCATAGGTTCCTTCCTATTCGAGACGCGTTATTATGCCTTGTCCTCAAATGGAACATGTTCCCGCGAGCACGGTCAGGAGGTTCCTTCCTCCCGTGGATAATCCCAGGATGGTAATGAATAGGAGGATGAACCCATGGAGGTGCGGGTCTTCCTTTTGGTATTCCTTGTCCAAGAAATACAATACGAGCAGGATGAGGGGGATCTTCACGAAGAAGAAGGAGACATTTCCGAACGCCCCGAATAATAGGCGGGGGAGCACGTGCTGTTCCCCGCACGAGAAGAATTCCAATGCCACGAATGTGGCTCCCGAATCCAATAATTGTCCGAGGTACGCCGTTCGTGCGAGAGGGTGGGAAAAGAATTCCCAGTGGAGTTGTTTGGCTACGATGTGCGTGAGGATGAATAATCCCCCCACCATTCCCAAAATGAATGCGGCCCCTCCCCATTCCTGGGCAGTGAGGAGATTGAGTCCAAGTGGGATGGTCGCGGCCACCATTCCAAAAAGGGTGGTTATGCGCAGATCCGGATGATGGAACCGTTTGCCCATCATCTTCCCGAGGGATAATCCAATGACCACGAGGGCGAATGTGAGAATCCAGATGCCGGGAGTGAAGACATAAAATCCAATCTCCAATGGATTCGTCGAGCGTGCGATGAAGTTTTGGTCCTCCAGGACGCGCAGGGATATTCCGAAAAGGATGTAGGGAAGGAGTGCGCGCAGGAACGCGAAGTCAAAGGTGAATCCTTTCTTTCGGAGAAAGGGGTAAATGACGTAGAATGCGATTCCCAGGAGGATGGCCCCATACGTGAGGGTGTTCACGAGATTATACCCCGGCACCGTCGGATCAATCATCGGTCGGATGAATTGTTCCTGGATGAATGCGGGGATGTCCACTTCCATTCCCTTTGTTGAGCGTGGAGAGAATTATAAGGGATTGTCCCATTTTCCATTTTCATGCTCAAAAAACCCCTTTCCTTCCGGGATGCGGTCAATGCGTTTCTGTCTCCTTCCGAGCGGGGGGAAATGATTTATTCCTTTGATGCGCTGGGGGACATGGCCCTCATCGAGATTCCTCCCTCCCTCCAGAAAAAAAAGAATCGCATCGCTCGCACATTGTTGGACACCGTTTCTTCCATTCATCGCGTATATGAGAAGGTGGGCGTTCACTCCGGAAAATACCGCGTGGAGAAGACGCGTTGGTTGGCGGGCGTGAAGAATCCCGTGGCCCTCTCCAAAGAATGGGGGTGCTCCTTCCTCGTGGATCCGGGAAAGGTATTCTTCAATCCTCGCCTTGGGACGGAGCGACAGCGCGTAGCTTCTTCCATTCGAAAGGGGCAATCCGTCTGCGTCTTCTTTGCGGGGGTGGGTCCGTATCCCATCATCCTGGCCAAACACACGCCCCTTTCACGTGTATATGCATTGGAATGGAATCCCTCCGCCAAGGCATTCGCGGAAGAAAATATACTCCTCAATAAAGTGGGAGAAAAGGTCATTCCCATCTGGGGGGATGTGGAATCGATTCCCGTCCGCGAAGAATGCGATCATATCATTCTTCCCGCGCCTGAAACCGCTTCCTCTCACGTGAGTGCGGCTCTCCAATGGTGCAAGGTGGGAGGGCTCCTTCATTTCTATACCTTCGTGCCGGCGTCCCGGGGTCCCATCGAATGGAAGGGGATCATTCGTTCCATCATTCCCCCACATGTAAAATGGTCCCTGGCATTCTCCCGCAAAGTGCGCGCATTCTCTTCGACCACCCAGCAGTGGTGCGTGGGCATCCGTATCCTATCCAAGGGAAAAGGAACGATTAAGAAGAATAAGAAAAAGGTCTCGGCATGATCATCGCCCTTATTGGTTCCCCCGGCTCGGGAAAAGGGACCTATGCCCAAATGCTGGCACAGGAAGGGTGGGTTCATTTTTCTATGGGACAGGCCCTGCGGGACCACGTGAAAAAAAAGGGACCCCTCTCCAAGAAGATTGATTCCTACACTTCCAACGGGAGGCTCGTCCCTTCCTCTATTTTTTTCCGTGTCTTCAAAGATGCGGTGCAGGGATTTGGAAAAAAGAATCTCGTTCTCGACGGTCTTCCCCGCACCATCCGTCAAGC
This sequence comes from archaeon, assembly GCA_038046225.1. GTDB lineage: Archaea > Iainarchaeota > Iainarchaeia > Iainarchaeales > VGJJ01 > VGJJ01. The sequence continues at coordinate 8,702 of JBBSWQ010000105.1, read as the reverse complement.
GACCGGGATGGAAAAATCGCTCGCATCCATCCACCCAATCGATGCATTTTTGTTTATCGATGTTCACGTGGATGAAGTGAAGGATCGTCTCTCCAAGCGCAGTCAATGCGGGGACTGCGGAATGGTATACGGGAAGTCCGCTGCACCCAAAAAAAAGGGAATCTGCGGCCGGTGCGGGGGGCGGCTCTCCATTCGGAAGGATGACACTCCCTCCGTCATTGATGAGCGCTTCCACGTATATGAGAAAGAGACCCTTCCCGTGATTGAATGGGCATCCAAACGGTATCTCCTATTCCATATCAATGGCCATGGGAAGCCGGGGGTGGTCTTTAAACGTATTCGGACCGTAATCCGATTAGTGAAGGGATAATGGGAGAATGCGGATGGAGTATGACTCGAAAAGGATTGTTCATCGTCACGGAAGGAATTGATGGCAGCGGCAAGACGACGCAGGCGGGCCTTCTCGCGGAGTGGGTGTTCAATTCCCACAAGGGAGTAAATACCATCCTCTTGACGCATGAACCCTCCGACACGAAATACACGAAGGAGATTTATCAGCGATTGCATTCCGGGGACCCCCATCAGACCCCAAAGGAGCGCATGCTCGAACTCTATGTGTTGGACCGCGAAGAGCACGTGAATGAAGTCATCGCCCCCGCCCTCGCGAAGGGGCAATTCGTGATATGCGACCGGTACAAGTATTCCACAATCGCCTACCAGTCCGCCCAGGGAATTCTCACGAGTCATGCGATTTCGGAGAATGCAGGATTTCCCATCCCCGACCTGGTGCTCTTTTTCAATGTGAATCCCGAGGCATCCGTGGAACGGATGAAGAAGCTTGGGAAGCCGGTGGATGTGTTTGAGAAGATTGGTTTTCTCGAAAAGGTCAAGTCCCAATACCTTAAACTTCCCCAATTATTGCCCAATGAAAAAATCCATTCCATCAATGCGAATCAGTCCATTGAATTGGTTCATGAGGACGTGAAGAAGGCTGTGAAGCCCCTCATCGAGCAGTGGCTGAAGTGATTGGATGAAGGTTCCTGTCATTTCTCTCCGGCAACCCATTGCCGAATTGATTCTGCGCGGGGAAAAGACGATTGAAACGCGGTCGCGGAAAGCGAATCTGTCCGGAACGATTTATCTTCACGCGTCTTTAGGGAAATCCTGGCCGGCACGTGTAGGTTTGGATGTGGGTTCCCTTCCGCGGGGATGCATCGTGGGGAAAGTGGAAGTGATGGATCGAAAAGTCTATTCCTCCCTTGCGGAGTGGTCGGCGGACGCGGAAAAGCACCTGGCGGGTTTGCCCAAAAAACTCCCCATGTATGGGTATGTGCTCTCCCACCCCGTGCGCATTCCTCCTTTTCCATGCAAAGGCCAATTAGGTCTCCCTTTCTGGGTCGAATGGAAGGAGTGATTATTGCCGGAGCGCGCCCCAGAGTATTTCATCTTTGGGCCGGACTTCGATTCCATTCTCGACCACGTCAAACGTGTGGAGGGACTTGGAGTGGTTCGTTCCCCGTAGTTTTCGTACGAAAATGCTCCGGTTGGGGGGAGTGAAATACAATCCCACCACTCCATCCACGACGAATTCTTCCACTCCATATGCGGAAAACTTGTATCCAATCGTGTTGCGGTCCTCTCCCGGTATTTCGCTCGTAAGGAGGGTCGTGCATCCCGTCTCTTTCAATCGGTTCACGAATTCGAAAATGATATTGCGCAACGCCCCGTGCTCCGCGATCCATACCCCAAACGATGTCACGGAGTCGATGACTAATCTTTTCGCGTCGATGCTATCAACCATTTTGGTGATGATGGATAATTCCTTCTCAATCTGCTGCTCAATCTCCTCTTGCGAGTGGGATCGCGTGAGGTTGAGGCGATAAATCTTCATGAGATTCTTATCCTGCATTGCCTTGATGTCCCAGGAGAACGATTGCATGTTCCACGTGATGTCTTTGAGTCCCGTCTCGAGAGTGACATACAGTCCCGGCTCGTTGAAGGATCGCGCTCCCTCATAGATGTATTGCATCGCGAAAATGGTTTTTCCCGCGCCCGGTCCTCCCCCCAATAGAATGGAGGCCCCTTCCGGAAATCCTCCCTCAATGAGTTCGTCGAATCCGGGTATTCCCGTGGGCACGCGTTTCATTCCTTTTTCACCGGTGGATGGGATTGTTTCGGGGTTTAAATGCGTGGCCCCTCCTGCGTGCGGCAAGCCTTATTAGGGTGGAAATGGGTCTTTCCCTCTATCATGACACGTCGTCACCGGGTATCCTTCTCTGAGGAGGGGGATGATGAGTATGGGGATATCGAGACCGTGGAGACGAATATCTCTATTCATTCCTCGGATGATTTAGTGGGTCTCATTGAACAGCCCGCGTGGAAGACCATTCTCATCTCTTTAGTGAAGAGTGAGAAGATGGATCCCTGGAACATCGATATCAAAGAATTGGCATTGAAGTACCTCGATAAAATCCGCTCCCTCCAATCCACGGATTTGCGTCTCCCGGCCAATGCTATTTTGGCGAGCGCTATTCTATTGAAATTCAAGGCCCGCGCCCTCCGCCTTCCTTCCTTGGATCAGGCGGATGAGGTGGAGTGGAAGGCATTGTTGACCGAGGAGCAATTGCTCGGGGGCATGATGCCAGAATTGTTTCCCCCCGGCCTTTCGCGCGAGGGAAAGGTGACCCTTGATCAATTGGTGGAAAGCATCGAGTCCATTTTGGAGAAGACCAAGTCCCGGGTCCAGCGGGAGCGGGATGGGAGGGATCGTCCGGTGTTTAATCTCCCCTTCGCCTCCATGAATCTCGAATCCAAGATGCAGGAAGTGTTGGACATGTCCTCCGCGTTCGCGGATGAGACCGGTCTCTCCCGCTTTTCGCGCATGATGGAAGGGCGCAGCGCGAATGATGTGATTGAGTCCTTCCTCGCGCTCCTCTTTTTGGTGAACGATCGCAAACTGAATGCGTGGCAAGAAACCCTTTTTGGGGAAATTTTTGTAGGGGCTGTGAATGGGGACTCCCCTACTCCGGGCGCGTGATGCGATACCATTCAACGAATCGTTTCCATTAAATACTCTCCAAGGGTCTCCTCCTGCATGGTGAAGCCGAAGCGTTCGAAGGGCATTCCTGCCTCGCGTGGGGAGCTCCCGCACCAGAAGGTGAAGGGATACACGCACAACACCATGGATGGGGAGTGGCTCCGCGATTTGATTCTGGGTGGACAGGATGGCCTGGTAAATGTTCTGGGATTGGTTTTAGGAGTGGCCACCGCCACGAGCGATGTACGCATTGTCATTGTAGCGGGATTGGCGGCCATGTTTGCGGAAGGTATTTCCATGGGCGCGGTGGCCTACACCTCTACCAAGGCCACGCTTGAATTCTATCAGAAGGAGAAGCGGAGGGAGCTCAAAGAGATTGAGGAAATTCCCGACGAGGAGCGGGAAGAGGTGCGCCGGATTTATTATGATAAAGGTTTTCGCGGCAAGCAATTGGAGATGGTGGTCCAGAAACTCACGGCCAATCGCAACCAATGGTTGAATGTCATGATGGAGGAGGAATTGAAGCTCCAGAATCCCAAGGAGACCCCCTTGCAGTCCGCGGTGGTGGTCACCATCGCCGCGCTCGTGGGGGCCTTATTCCCCATTCTCCCTTTCTTTTTTCTTCCCGTCGCGGATGCGGTGATTTTCACGGTTCCTTTTTCCCTTCTCATCCTCTTCATCGCGGGGGCATTCAAGGGTCGTTTTACGCGTGTGGTATGGTGGCGAGCCGGGCTCGAATTGGCCCTCATTGGGACCGGGGCCGCGCTCATCGGGTATTTCATTGGCTCCCTCTTGAGCATTCCGGTGGTCTGACGGCGGGGTGATGCGCATGATAGGTTCCTGGTCCATTGAGCGAGGGGATTTCGTTTCTCTTTTTCTCGCTTTTCTTTTCCTATTCTTCGTCCTCCTCTTCGTGGGGGTGGTGGTGTATTGGTTCAACCGCCTGCACCGGGTCCCTTCCCTAAAACTGGTGGGAAAGACCATGCTCCTTTCTCTTCGGACATTCCCTCCTGTGCTCACGCATCGTGTGAGGAGCGTCCCGGGACGTATTCGTCATCGTTGGGATGCTCGGAATGAAAAGCCATCCCCGTATCCTCCTTCCCCTTCAATCTCTAAAGCCAAGCGGGTGAAAAAGAAGAAAAAGTGAAGGAGGGGGGAATAGGATGTCCCTTCACTTTGCGAGTTGTTCATCAATCTGTTTTTTCAATTCGCTCTTGGGCATCAATCCCACAATCCGTCCAATCTCTTTTCCGTGGGAGAATAGCACGAGGCAGGGTATTCCGGATATTTCATGCGCTTGGGCCGTTTCCGGGTTTTCGTCCACATTGATTTTAGCAAACTTCAATTTTCCCTGGTATTCACTTTCCAATTCCTCGAATCGGGGGGCCAGCATCTTGCAGGGGGCGCACCACACGGCCCAGAAATCAACAATGACGGGGGTGGAGTGTTTCAGTACTTCTTTTTCGAATGTCCCGGTAGTCAGTGGCATTACCATGTGTCCTCACTTCCTTTGACCTATATACCTTCCATGGATAGGTTTTTGTCTTAAAAGGGAGAAGGATACTCCATGCCTCTCCCTTCCCGGATCATTGGCCACGTGGACATGGATGCTTTTTTCGCTTCCGTGGAGCGGATGGACCACCCCGAATGGAGAGATGATCCTATTATCGTCTGCGTGTATTCCGGCCGCACCCCGGACAGTGGGGTCGTGAGCTCGGCTTCGTATACTGCGCGCCAATTGGGAATCAAGGCGGGGATGCCCATTGCGGGGGCCCAGTCCCTTTGCCCGGCCGGGCATTTCGTTCCCGTGCATCATGAGCGGTATTCTTCTCTTTCCGGGGATATTTTTTCCAAATTAGTGGGAGTGGGTTCCATCGTCGAAGTGGCGTCCATCGATGAGGCCTATGTCGATCTTTCTTCCCGCGTCCACGGTTCATGGGCAGAGGCCGAGGGTACGATGAGGGATTTTCAATCACTCATTCAGAAGGAATTCTCTCTCTCCTGTTCGGTGGGTCTGGGCCCCTCCAAATTGGTGGCCAAGATTGCGTCGGATTTCAAGAAACCCGGCGGGTTCACCAGCGTGCCCCCCGAGGAAGTGCCCCGCTTCCTCGATCCTCTTCCTGTGAAGTGTCTCATGGGCGTGGGTCCCAAGACGGAGGAGGAATTGGCCTCTCATTCCATCCGCACGGTCGCGGAATTGCGCACCACGGGGTTGGATGTCCTTGTTTCCTCTTTTGGTTCCGCCAAAGGTCAACACCTATTTTTTTCGTCTCGCGGCATGGATGATTCTCCCGTCATCGCGCACCGGGAACCCAAACAGCACTCCCGGATATGGACGCTTGCGCAGGATGCTGGGTCCTATGACCCTGTTTCCTTGGGCGTATATTCCAATGCCGATGCGTTGTGGGAAGAATCCGCGGGCAATGGGCAATTTTTCAACCAGGTGGGGGTAGTGGGAATCTCTTCCCGCATGGGACAGTCGTCGAAGACCAAGTCCTTATCCCTTCCCTGTTCGTCCCCGGAACAATTCCGCGCGGAATTGGATGAATTGTTTCGCCTATTATTCGAGTCCGCCGATCTTCCCCTGCGACGGATAGGGATACGGGTGGGGAGCTTTTCATCGGCTATCAAACAGCGTCGTCTATCCGATTTTTTGGGTTGATTATATTTTTTTGCTTGTTTTTTTTTTCTCACCGTATCATCAATACCGTGCTTTCAATCTCGGTCTTGCGCGGGTGGATCATCCCTACTTTGGTGAGGGTGGGCAGTCGGTTAAGGGGCACGTGTTCATGGAGCAGGGCTCGCAGTCCGTGAGCGGACCGGCAGAGGATTCGGGTTCCCGGCTGCGTGTGCGTTTCCAATTCTTCCATCCATTTCCGCTTGTTTTCCGTGGGTCCGGCCAACCACGCGATGTCCGCATTCCGGATTCCCTCCACCACTTTTTTGTTTTCCATGAAGGATATCCGTCCCCCCATTCGTGTTTTATCCAGTGCCTTCTGGGCGAACATTTTAGCTTCTTCATCCGTCTCATGGAGGAATACGCGGGCACCAAATTTTCGAGCGAATACGATGGCGGATACGGGATAGTAGCCGCTCCCAATCATGATCATGCGTTCCATGGGTTTCACATGCGCCAGGTGCCCTTCTCGCATGGATAAGGCATATTTTCTCCGCAGGAGGGAGTGGTTCATGCTCCATTCAGGTTTTTCTTGTTCCAATAATGATAATACGTGCGTCTTTTCCACGTCCTTTTCGTAATAGGCATATGCTTGCCTCGTCAGGTGGGCGGTATGGGCGATGGTGTCCATCTTGAGGAGCGTTTTTTCCTGCACGGGCGTGAATCGATGCGTGAAGATGAGGTGTTCCAGCGCGTGCGTGGCTAATTCCACTTGTTTTTCGACGGCCGGGTGGCCGCTCTTGAGTAATAATCCTTGGAGTTCGGTCGATAATGTTTCGAGATTCTCATGGAACGATTGGATCGCGGGAAGGGAAATCATATCAATGGCCTCGTATCGGGAAAAAATGGGAGTTTTTTCGTGTGGCATGAGACCTCCTCATTCGGATTATAAACATTGAGTTTTCGTCGTGCTACATATCCTCGTGTTGGATTATTTTTCCACGCGAGGGATGGTGCGTGGGATTTTTTTTCCTTTTATCGCATCAGGATTGGATTTTCAATCGTTTATCGGTGGATTATTTTTTGGAATCGTTTCCATGGGGCGGTGTTGAGGACATTTTTTTCTTCCACCCATCCCCTTCGCGCCTGTCCGATGCCCAATTCCATGAAGTCCATGTTTTCCATGGCATGAGCATCGGTGTTAATGACCAATGGAATTCCTCTCGTGAGGCATTCCCGTATGTGGGGGGGATCAAAATCCATTCGGGATGGATAGGAATTAATCTCCATGGCTTTTCCATTTTCCTTCGCGGCATCCAATACCTTTTCGAGATTGAATGAGTAGGGGTTGCGCTGGTTGATCAATCTTCCCGTCGGGTGTCCCATGAAGTGGACGTATTCGTTTTCCAGCGCTTTCACGATGCGCTGGGTCATCTTCTTCTCTTCGTTCTTGAATCCGGAATGGATGGACACGCCCACCACGTCCAATTCCTTCAATATCGAAGTGGAGAGATCTAGTTTTCCATCCGAGAGGATGGCGACCTCCGCTCCTTTGAGTATATTGATTTGTGGATATTTTTTTTGCAGGGAATCAATCTCCTTCCAATGTGCCCGCATCCGTTTCTCGTCCAATCCATTGGCGATGATGTCGCTTTTCGTGTGGTCGGAGAAGGATACATACTCATACTGGAGGGAAATGGCTTTCTGAACCATCTGCTCCGTGGTGTGGGCCCCATGATCCCAGTTCGTGTGGACGTGCAGGTCTCCCTGGATAGAACCATAGGGGATTAATTCGGGTAGTTTTCCCTTCTCCGCGGCCTCCATCTCGCCCGTATTCTCCCTCAATTCAGGGGGGATGAAGGGGAGTCCCAATCCCGCGTAGATGTCCTCTTCCTTCCGGGAGGCCACTATTTTTTTTCCTTTTACTAATCCATATTCAGAGAATTTCATTCCCATGGACAATGCCCTCGTGCGCAGGGCGATTCCGTGTTCCTTGCTTCCCGTGAAATGGACGAGTCCGCTCCCGTAGAGTTCCGGGGCCAATAATCGCATGTCGGATTGCAGGCCATTCTTGAATCGCACCGATGTCATCTTTTCGCCCATTTTAATGACGGTTTCCACTTCCCCTAGTTTCGTCAGGAGCTTGGCGACCTTCTCGGGGGTTTTCGTGAACACGACCATATCCATGTCTTTGACCGTTTCTCTCTTTCGTCTCAAACTTCCCGCTAATTCCACATTGCTCACGCCCGGGATGCGTTTGATTTCTTCCACGAGGCTGCGTGCATAGGGCAATACCACCCCCATGAGTCGCCGTTCGGTGCCTTTTTTTACCAGCGCGAGTCCCATGAGGATGTCTTCTTCGCTCTTTTCCCCAAAGCCGTTCATGTCGCGTATTTTTCCTTGCTGGGCGAATTTTTCCAGTTTTTCGAGGGAATCGATCTTCAATTCCTTGTATAATCGCGCCACTTTTTTGGGTCCCACTCCCGGGACCTTAAGCATCTCTTCCACGCCCCGGGGAATCTGTTTCTTCAACTCCGTATACTCTTTCATCTTCCCCGTTTCCACGTATTCCACAATCTTCTTCCCAATGCCTTCCCCTACTCCCGGGAGTTCCATCACGCCCTTGATTCCTTTCTTCTTCACCACTTCCTCAATGGGCTCCGGGTACGTTTCGAGGGTGCGTGCGGCTTTCCGGAAAGCGAGGGGCTTCCATTCCACCCCTAAAATGTCCAATAGGTCGGCCATTTCGTAGAACATGGATGCGATCTCTTGGTTGATCATACTATTCTTGAAACCGGGCGCTTAATTAGGTTAGCGGTTTTGCTTTGGACGAAGATCGAAAAGGATCAACTTGTCGCGCACTGGATCATATATCATATTGCTCGTGTGGGCGTCGGAAAAATAGGGCTCTAATCGACGTATGACATCATGTGCTCGTAATTGAACACCTTTCCATTTTCCGTGTGCGAATGGTTCCGTGAAAACCCCCATTCCATCGACGAGTTTTTCTCCTTCATAGAAATCAGTCACTAGGAAAGAGCGGTTTCC
>JBBSWQ010000104.1:0-46167 GCA_038046225.1 archaeon | reverse complement strand
GGGAATGGGAGGAGGGGAATGAGGCCCCGTAATGAGCGGGAAAAATGACCCCTATTCAAAAAAAGAGACACGAATTGACGATTGACGAAGAGGGTTTCGCTATGTTTATATTTGGCTCGAACCCCATTGGGAGTCATTTGAGGGAGAGAAACGACGTATGACGGACCAACCGACCATTGATATTGAAGCCTATTTGGGAGAGGAATCCAAAAAGATCAATGCCACTATCGAGAGCCTCATCCCCCATACCATTGACCAGCAATGGCTCGAAAAGACGTTCGGGAAACCCTCTTATGGGTACGATGTGGAATCCATCCAGAAGGGAGTCGTCGACCCCATGTGGGACCTATTGGACCGCGGGGGAAAGCGATGGAGACCCGCCCTCTTCCTGCTGAGCTTGGAGGCGGTTGGAGGAGATGTCCAAAAATATTACCATTACACCGCCCTCCCGGAAATCATCCACAATGGGACATTGGTCGCGGATGATGTGGAAGACAGTTCAGATCTCCGACGCGGAAAACCGTGCGTGCACAAGATATACGGCGTGGACGTGGCCGTCAACCTCTCCAGCGCCATGTATTTTTTCCCCTTCGCCATGATATGGAGGGATGCCTCCCTGAGTCCAGAGGTCAAGAACAAGCTGAGCGAATTAATCACCTTTGAATTATTGCGATGCCACGCCGGGCAGGGGTTGGACATCTGGTGGCACAAGGGAAAAAAATACGCCATATCGGAAGCCGAATACCTGCAGATGTGCGCCTACAAGACCGGGACATTGGCCCGCCTCTCCGCACGAATGGGAGGAGTGTTAGGGAAGGGAACCGAGGAACAAGTGGATGCCCTCGGACGATTCGCTGAAACCATCGGAGTGGCCTTCCAGATTCAAGACGATATTCTCAACCTCGTGGGGGAAGAATTCTCCAAAGGAAAAGGAGTGGGAGAAGACATCCATGAAGGAAAACGAACCATCATGGTATTGCACACCCTCAAAAACGGAAACGAGGCAGACACGAAACGCCTCCTCGAGATTCTGAATTCCCACCCCACGGATGAGACCATCATCCGCGAGGCCATCGGCATCATCACGAAGAATGGGAGCATCGAATATGCCCGGGCCAAAGCCAAGGAACTGGTGGAAGGATCATGGAAGACGGTCGACACGACACTCCCCCCCTCGCGTGCAAAAGAAATCCTCGAGGCGTTCGCGCACTATCTCATCAACCGGAAAGTGTGAAATAGAGAATAATCATGGAGCATCCAAGGACAGCTGACGCTGCGTCTCTTCTTTGGTGAAATCGAACTCATTCAGGGGCTTGATGACGAAACTGCAATCCCCGGGATGCAAGGCCAAACACTCGCTCTCCACCGCCTCCACGGGCGTCTCGAAGTATTCGGAAAAGACCGCCGCGATGACCGCGCGCGTGTAATGGTCGACAGGGTGATGGACCTTTCCCTGGAGGGAACGGGCGATAGGGGAATAGGACAGTGTCACGATGGCCCGGTGATTAACCTCATCCACTTCCACGTTGTGCATCAGCCCCCACCCGGAGGCGGCGAAGAATGCTTGCGAGAGCTCGAGAAACTTGGGCTTGGTGGCCCCGGCCTTGAACTTGGGAATGAGCAGGGATTGAGTGGAGGATTTGAAGGCATAATACACGGCCTTATTCACTTCCGGCACATCCATGGCTGAGAAGCCCTGGAGCATGTCCACGGGAACGATGACGAAAGGGATGTCCAGCACGAAAAAATTGTAGTCCTTGAACTTCAGTTGAGACGTGAAGATGAACTTGTCGAAAAAATTGTTCAGGACCATAAACGACACCCATCACTCCATTCCTTCTTTCTTTACCGGTTTCATCATCTCGTGCATGACGCGCAGGGTTTCCACCTCATAGGGCCACACCACTAACGCATTCCCAAAGCGCTTGGACATGAGCCGCTGCTGCCGGACGAGCTTTTTGATGTGATACACGATGCGCGAGGAGAGGAGGCGTTTCTCCTCTCGGGTATGAACGGAATGACCCAGGAATTCGGCAATCTCCAATGAGGACGTGGGCCAGTGGGAGTGGACCACGTGCAATAGCTTCGATTCCCACTCCGTGTGGGGAGATTCAACGGCCACCGAGACCGTCTCTTTTGGCATGCCCGAATAGTAGTCAATGAGACGAGCGGAGGCCATGAGTGAGAGGAAAAATTAGGAGAATATAATGGTATTTATTTTGGCATGCCAAAAAAAGAAGGAAGGGGGTGAAATACCCCCCCCCAAGGAATTCTATGTTCAGATATCCGTCTCGGAAACCCCCGAGACCTCGGAATCCAATTCATCGAAATCGGACTGCAATTCGTCCAATTCTGTGGGAGTGATTCCCGTCACATCGTCCCCGGCCGTCAACTCATCCACGGCATCAACTGAGGAAAGATCCCCCTCGGAAGGAACGGATGGCACGGAAGGAGCGGCCTGCTGATTCACGCAACCCGACAGGAGGAGCAAAACCCCAATCGAGAGCACCGCGAAGACCGAAAACAGGTTGGATCTCATTGATCATCCCCCCCATTGTCATCACCAGACTCATCTTCATCGGAATCATCTAAATCCGAAGGAGAGTCATTCCCCGAATCATCGGACTCCATGGAACCATCCTCATCGGAATCATCAAGATCCGAAGGGGAGTCTATTCCGCTGTCGTCCGTCTCCAATAAGACCTCGGCCACTTCCGCCTCGATCACGGCATCCGTGACGGTGGCGACTTCCACAATCACTACTTCATCCGAGGAGGAGATATCGTCGTTCCCCTCCGGGCGATTCTTGAATGCCTGAATCAGGGCGTGCATCGCACTCACGGCATGCCGGGCATGAACACGCAATTGGACCATTTCCCGGTGCAGGGACTTGATCTCTTCGCGCGTGGCATCCTCTTCTTGAACGGCTGACCATGCGGTGCGCGTGGATTCAATCGAATCCGCAAGATCGGATTCTAACCCATCCAAGCGCGCCAACACATTCTCCGCACGCGGGCGGGGAACATCGGATCCGGCGAGCTTGGCCTGGATACGGTCCGTGAATTCCTGGAGTTTTCCAAGAATTCGTTCGGCGGCGGCCAGGGAACCCTCTCCGCGCAACTGGGCGTTATCGCGGTGGCGGATGCGAATTTCTTCTTCCACTTCTACCTCATCCGCGGTTGCAGTGGTAGTTCCGGATGCGGCCTCGAGGCGCTCGCGCAATGCGCGGACGCGGAGGAGCGACTCTCCATCCAGATCGGCTTCGAGCAGTTTCAATCGAGCAACAGCGCTCAATCGAGGATTGGCCAAACCCTTGGCCTCACGAATGGCCGTCACGCGGAAGTCGCGCTCCTTGAAACGCACTTCTATTTCGCGGTGGCGCGTCACTTCATCCGATTTAATCCGGATACGGAGTTCGGTGAGCAGGCGTTCACGACTGGAATCGTCCAATCGCTCCAAATCCGCGGCATCGATTCGCGCCATAATCAATCGCTGCAAATCGTCATCGCTGACATCCGAATTTTTGAAACGGATGCGCAATTCACTACGGACCGAATCATCGGATCGGGCACGAAAGGATTGCTTAATCACAAAAGAATCTATCTTACTCTTACCCATTTTTCCACTGTTCGAGGACTTTTCCACGGCATCAAGGGATGAACCATCGGAACCGGAATTGCTTCCCGGACCGGATTCAGCCATGACCATGCTGCCCATGAACACGAAAAGCGTGAAGAGCGAAAAAATCAACAGTAGCTTTCGATTCATCATATGTACATCTTCTCCCATCGGTTAATTCCACGTAGGGTGGTTACGAAGAGGGAGGCGGAGCCACATATATAAAGATACTTTACGGTGAGAAACGTAAAGAGTGGAAAAGAACATGCTCTACGCCCTCCGCGCCCATACCCCCGTATCTACTATTCCCAGAGACATCGAACGGGTCCATCTGGTCCGACCCATTTCGGGGAAGAAACTCAAGACAGTCCTCGCCCACTGCCCCTCTATTTTAGAAGTGGGAGCATCCCCCTCCGTGGAAAAAAGACTGGGGCCGGATGCAAGGGAAATGCTCCGGAAGAAAGGCATCCCCATCGTCCGCGCCCACCGAGCGGGAAGGGCTTTGCACATGGACCTGGAGACGATACGAACTATTGTGGAATTGCGAAAAGACTTCCTGAGCATGCGCGAAATACAAAAACGCACGGGCGTGGCCAAGAGCACGATCCATTACCTATTGAAAAAAGCCAAGCGAACCAAGGTGAAGAAGGGAAAGCACGTGATATACGTGGAATGATAAGTGCGAGATAACTCAACCTCCTCTATCAACTGGTTTTTTTACTCCGCTTGTGGTGATAGTAGTGAATGAACACAAAAAAGGGAGGGTGGCAGGCCAACGTGGAATTCTTTGAGGATTACGTCATCAAAACTCCCAAAACGGAAAAGGAAATGCGGAAAAAAAATCGCCAAAATCCTCAAGGCCAAAGGAGAATTGAACACGCTGGACAAACGAGTGGGGAAAATGAAGAAAGGATGGAAAACTGGTCTGCGAATAATGAACAAGAGAATCCTCCCACCCCGAATGGTTGGACACATCGAGTTTCTTGAACACGGAAAAATTTGCCAGAAAAGAGTCATACCCCCTGGAAGACGCGTGGAACGCGGCCGCGGATAAGGGAAATAGGAAGGAAATGAAAAGGCTCGTGAACACGACCATCGACTTCATGATTCAACTCTGGCGCTACGGCATGCACGATAAATCCGGCAAGGTCGGAAGCGAATTCGGACTATTGAATAACAAGGTCATGCTGATTGACTTCGGGGAATTATGCGAAAACAAAAAGACTGTCCAAAAAATCATCACGAAAAAAAAATTGGCGCGTTTCCCTCGAAACATGCTCCCGAAAAGAAGCCCGCGACTACTTCAATCAACGAGCCGACCAAAAACTAACCATCCAAATGCTGAACAAGAACTGGAAAATAAAGAGAACCTGACAAGAAGTCCGCCTGAAATTCCCTGGAACGCTCTGAGTGGAACATGGCTTCCCACAAGTAATTGCTCTTCGAACGAAACCGGGGGATATATCCTATAGATTGCATCCAATAGTTATTCACTTCATACTTGCCCAACCAAAATCCATTCAGTTCTCTTTGCACGGCAAAACAGATTTATACCAATAATCTGTTTTATTCATTAATAATGAACACTTTTGTTCATTAGTAATGCACACTATTATATAGGGGGTTGGAAGTAGATAGTAGTATGATTCTCAAGGAGACGCTTCGTGCTATTGTTCAAATTCAGCGGACGAGCAATGCCGCTGCCGATACAGGGATTGAGCGCGAACTGCGGGAAAAAATCGATATTGATTTGCCGTTTGCATTAGTCTTATCGGGCATACGCCGCTGCGGTAAAAGCACGCTTTTGCGGCAGTTGATGAAAGAGGCCAAGCAGTATTATTACTTTAATTTTGAAGACCCTCGTGGAACCGGATTTGAATCGAGTGATTTTCTGAAGTTGGATGATATTTTTACTGAAGAATACGGCCGTCAGAATCACTACTTTTTTGATGAGATTCAAAACATTGACAAATGGGAGCTCGGCGTACGCTACCTATTAGAACAAAAAAAACACGTAATCATAACCGGGTCCAATGCGTCGCTATTGAGCAAAGAATTAGGAACCCGTTTGACGGGAAGGCATCTGCGGTTTGAACTATTCCCATTCTCCTATTCCGAATTTTTAGTATTCATGAAAGAGAAACTCGCGATTCAATCGTTTGATGAATATCTCCAGAAAGGAGGTTTCCCAGAATTTTTAAAAACAAACAAAAGCGAAGCACTGCAAGAACTGCTAAGCGACCTGATTGCTCGGGACATTGTGGTCCGCCACAAACTTCGTACGGCCAAAACCATTCGGGATATGGCCATCTTTCTTTTAACCAATGTAGGAAAAGAGTTTTCATACACCAGCCTGAAGAAAATGTTCAAGCTGGGATCAACCAATAGCGTCATTTCGTTCATTTCCTACCTTGAAGACAGTTATCTCCTTTTCACGATTCCAAAATTCGAGTATTCGCTCAAAAAACAAGTTGTGAACCCCAAAAAAGTGTATTCAATTGACAACGGGTTATCCAACGCCAACTCCGGCTCCTTTTCATTGGACAAGGGAAGAATGCTGGAAAACGCCGTGTTCCTCCACCTGCGACGAAAAAACAAGGATATCTACTACTTCAAACAAAAGCACGAATGCGATTTTGTCATAAAAGAAAAAGAAAAGACACTGAAGGCCATTCAAGTGTGCTGGGAACTCACGGAAGAAAACAAAGAACGCGAAATCAATGGATTAACCGAGGCCCTGGAGGCCCTCCAACTCAAAAACGGCCTCATCATCACGCACCACCAAGAGGACGTCATCGAAACCCAAGGCAAAACAATATACATCGAACCGGCATGGAAATGGATGTACGAAAAGTAGGACAAGCCCTTTTTTCCGTTTCACCCACGCAACAATACGGTTATCCACTAATAAAATGATGAGTCCTGCGGAAGATAAAACGATTAATCAAAAAAACAATCGTTGGGCTTTTGTGCAAAATTCCAAACATCCTGATCATAATCGTTCGTGGAACCATCTTTGTTCAGCCCAACTGTCTGACCGCGCATGAATTCCAAGATCGTGCTCCAACGACGATTTCCAATCACGCTCAACACTTCTTGTTCGTCCACACCAAAGGAATGCGGTGAAGCCATCAAAAGGATATTGGAAGAATTCCAAAATGGACGTTTAACTCTAAATTTCATTGGATGGTTTTCCACCAACAAAAAAAATCAGTGAATCTTCATCGTGGCGCGGGGATGGTTCTTCTTGACCCGCATGAATAGTTCCCGCGCAAAACGATCCACGAGCATCTGCTCCGAAAAATAAGGAGGGAGATTGATCTGGGCCGCGCGCGCATGGCCCCCGCCTGTGCCCCCATGCTGATGGGCGAGGGGAAGGATGATGTGCATGGCATCATACCCCAATTCGGCGTGCGCCCTTCCCGAGACGCGGAGGGAGGCGTAAATCCCAGTAGGAGAGTGGGAGAAGCACATCCCGACATCCGCCCCCATCTGAATGAGCGCGCTCGCAATCTGACCCGTGGGGGAGGGGGAGGCGATGGAGGCGAAGAGAAAATCTCCCGCGGAGATTAGGCGGGCATCCTTCATGGAGTGAAAGACCCCCACCCGCTCATGGATGGAGGAAACGGGAACCGCACGCGCGAGGATCTCATCATAGGACCTCCCGCTCTTCGTGAGGAGGAAATCGAACACGCGGAAAGAATGGGAATTGGCCACCATGAAGCGCGCGGAATCCGTGATCATCCCCATCGCAAGCGCCGTGGACACGGGAGGAGTAAAAGTTCCCCCCATGGCCTCCCCCATCTGCGCCACGAGCTGGGTGGTGGAGACGGATTGAGGGGTGATGAAGGGCAAATCCACCCGAGAGAACTCATCCGGGGAGGGATGATGGTGATCCACGAGGATGATTGTTCCCCCAAATGACTTCAGGGAATTGGCCAACGGCCCCGCCTGCCCGGGAGAACGAAAGTCCACGCAAACAATGGCATCAAATCCCTTCAATGAATCGATGACGCGGGGTTGGATGGGAAAGAAACGCACTTGTTCGCGCTGAAAATCAGACAAGGGCTCGACAACCCCAAAAACAGGAGTGGATTCAGGGGAAAAAAAATGCGCCAGGGCCATGGCGGAAGAAAGCGTGTCCATGTCCGGTCGCACGTGCGAGAGGAAGAGGACCTTCTTTCCCGCAATGAGAGAACGGAAACGCCCCAATAGGGGGAGAGGGGATTCCATGCCCCTTCAATTCTTCTTGGGGGATATAACCGTATTCCCCGGATTCACGGTCTGGGGGGCTGCGGAGGATTCAATTTCGACACGCAATGCATTGAGCTTGTCCACGAGACTCTTCTCCTGCTTGTCCAGGGTCTTCATGCGGAGGGATTGGTTCTCTTTCAATTCCTCCAATTCCTTCCTCACTTCTTTGGCATCGCGCAATACCAGGATGGCACCGGCGGCCTTGTAGACTTTCTCTTCCGTCGTCTTGTCCAATTCTTCAAGGGACTTTCCCAGGCCGTTGACGCTGGCCTCCAATTGCTGCTTTTGGTGGGTCATGCTCATGAGCAGCTGCCGCTGCTTCTCGAATTCCATTATCTTTTCTCGGATATCAGCCATAGCGGAATCATGCTCCCTTTTCAATATTCTTCAAATACTCCGCGAGACGGGAATACCCGGACACGGAGGCGCGGAGGGACGCGGGGTCCTTCCCTACTGTAGTGAATACCAGGCGATTGTTTTTAACCCGAACACGGGTACGGGCCCGTTTTTCATACGATTGACCCGTCTCCAGGGACAAAGCGTCCTGCGCCGCATGCGCATCACGGACGGAACGAAAAAGAATAGAATAGGTTTTCGAGACCATATACTCGAATCCCCCTTCACCGCGCGAGAATTCGCTTCTCGACGGGGGCGCGGGTCTTGTAGAAAATCTTGTTTCCGCAATTGGGACAGCGAATCAACCCGATGGGAAGGGCATCGAATTCCTGAAGGCACTTGTTGCATTTATACATCGACCATCATCCCCCTCACGCGCTCTCGCCCACCGAATCATCGGATGGAGCATCCTCGGAAGCCGTTTCCGCCGGAGGAGCGGCGGTGCGCTTCCGTCCCCTTTTAGCGGGCTTTTCCTGCGTCAATCGTTCAATGCGTTCTTCATCGGAGAGCTCAGGGACAGGAGTCTCTTCCGTTTCTGCGGGAGGAGTGGTTTCCAATTGTTCCAATAATTGGGTGTTGAATGCGCGCTGGGCCACCATCTTGGAGATGATTCCCCCCGTGAGGGTCTGGGGATAGAAGGCCCCGCCCGCATAGGTCAATTGGCACTTGGCGCACTTGAATATTCCCGTGGAGATGCGCTGGACTTTGGGAAAGCCGCACTTGGGACACGTATGCTTCACGCGCTGCTTGGCCTCAAACGTCTCGTATCTTTTCTTGACGGACACCCCGTATCGAGCACCGAAGCGGGCCGTGTGCCGGGTCTTGGTTTTCTTGGATTGAGCCATAAAAACGATCCCCTACTACCAGGGTATACTCAAAGACCCCCGACAAATCCTTATAAACCTCGCCGATGGGGAAGCGGATTCTCCTCGAGAAAAGAAGGATGGGAAAAAGGAAGAAAATTCCCCCTGAGGGGTTCCTGCCCATTGAGGGGGGATCGTTCCCCCTCATGAAAGGGAGGAGGAAATAGCCCCCCTGCCCTTTGACGCATTAGACTTTGAGGGTCTTGCGCAGGGACTTGGCATTCTTGAGTCCGGTCTCGATGGATTGCTCCAATTCTTTGGCTGAAAAGGAACCCGACCCGGCTTTCTGGAAGGCCGTGATGATTCCCTTCTCGGTGCTCCCGAATGAAAAGCGGGCGAACTGTGCTTTTTCTTCCCCGAGATCCACATCCGAGAGGAGGGTGTTGGAGGCCTTGATGGTGGTGATGAGCAGGGGCTGGTTCGCCAATGCGAGCATCTTTCCATCGTATTCCCCATACATTATTTTCCCATCCTCCACTTTGGGGAGGCGCGTCTGGTTCAATGCCACCAAGGAGGCCATGGAGGAAGCGTCCAGGAGATTTCCATCATCATTCAACGCGTAAATGTCGATGAAGAGGGAGAGGACCTTTTCTCCCGGCACGAGGCAGAGGGAAGAAACATCCACGCAGTGACTCTCGCGGATGCACCGATCCACGACGCGGGAAAGCTCCACTTCCGTGGGGGAGGGGGGGCCCACTTCATTCAATGGGGAAGCAAGCGGGGTCATCTCGGCCCCAACGGAAATACTTCCTTCATCGGGAGTATCGGGATACGGTTCCCCAATTCCAAATTTGGTCCCCGCGATGACATCCGTCTTTCCTAATCGAATTCGCGCGCTCCCATTGGCGTTCTCGCTGACATTCGTCAATACCTCAATCTTACGGTATTCATCAAATGCCCGGCCGGACACCCGCTTCCCTTTTCCAAGGGACTCTAAAACCTTGTTGCGCTGCAACTCTGTGAGTATATCCAATTGTGTCATGATCCATTCCCCCTATTCCTTTCCCGCGTCGAACGCTTCGTGTTCGGCATCGGTGTTCTCTTCCTCGGCTTCCGAGTAATCCGATTCCCCAAAGGAAAAGGGATCCTTCTCCTTGAGGGAGACGGGCTCCCCCTTGGGATGGGCATCACTGGAATGATCCGCAGGAGGGGTGTTCAAGTATTGCTCCATTCCCTCCACGACATCCGGTCGTTTCTGCTCCACGGAATCCTTGAGGGCCTTCGTCTGGAGCGCGTAGACCTTCTCAATGTTTTCCATGGCGGCCTGCATGAGCTTGGAGTAATCCTCCGAGGATATTTCCCCATCCATCTGGAGGAGCACCACTTCCTTGGAATTGGGAAGGAAGGCCACGGCCATATCCACGGCATCATCGGCATCCTCCTCGTGCTTGTTCAAATCCACGAGGTGGTGTCCGTCGGAACGACCCACCGTGATTCCGGTCACTAAATCCCGCATGGGAATGCCCGCATCCGCCACCGCCACCGCGGCGGCCGTGAGGCATGCGATGCGTGTTCCCGCATTTGAGTCTAAGACTTCCACGAAAACATCAATAGCGGTATTGGGAAATCGTTCGAGGAAGATAGCGCGCTCCAATGCCTCCCCGGAGACCTTGGATATCTCCATCTCTCTCCTGCCCGGACGGGGATTCTTGCGCTCCGTCACGGAAAAAGCGGCCATCCGGTAGGTGTACCGGACGATGGCCCGATACGGATTCGCCTGGTGCTTGGGCAATACTTCCCGAGGACCGTTCACGGAGACCAGCACTTTATTCTGGCCCCACTCGAGGTAGCAGGAACCATCCGCATTGGGAAGGATGCCGGCCTGTATTTGATGGGACGCAAATCCGTCACTCCCCGCCCGTCGACCCGCTTTCCTTTGGCATCGACCCAATAAAGTTTCTCGTCGCCCTTGGACGACTTCTTGGTCTTGGTTTCCATTTTGGTATCTTTTTCTTTAGCCATGTTTTCATTCACCCAGTTCGTGTTTCCATTTTTGTTTTTTTTTATCAAGCGATTAATTTGCCATCGCGCAGCGCCCATTCGGCTTACTCGAAGGAGGGATCCTCATCCCCTCGCACATTCTCCCGCGGGGGAAAACGCTTCCGGCGGTCGAAACCCCGATCATTCCCGCGATCCCCCATCCCTCGATCCCGGGGACCCATTCGCGGGGGAGAAGGGGCATATCCCTCGGAGGAAGGGCTCTCGTATTGGGCCCCAAAGCTCCGATTGGGACGAAAATTATCCATCTCCCTATTTCCCCCACTTAATCGCCGATCGTTGAAGCGGGGACGAAAACCACCCGGGGAGCGATCCCCACCCGAAGGGGGACCCCGATCTCGGTTTCCACCGAAACTACGTTCCCTGTTTCCACTATATCCGGAACCTGAACCGGAACCGAACCCACGGTCGCGAGAACCCCCCATACTGGGACGGGGACGGAAATCCCCACGATCCCGGTTGCCGCCAAATCCACCGCGACCCCCACTAAATCCCCCGCGACCACGGCCGCCAAATCCACCGCGACCGCCGCTGAATCCTTGGTCATCCGACCCAAATGCTTCTTCATTCCCCGGACCCTGCGTGTCCGGCATGCCTTGCCCGCTCTTGGCGGCGAGGAAGGATTGAATATCATGCGTCAAGTTCTCCACGTGCGAGAACTCCTCAATCCGTTGGATGGCATCCATGGCCAAGCGGGTGTTTCCCCCGCTGACCCAGACGAGGCCGTTGCGCCCCACCATGACGCTGGAGCCTGTGCCATTGCGGATGGCATTGAGCATGGAAGCATTCTTCCCAATAACCCGAGGAACCTTGACCGCGGTCACGGAAACAATATCCCCATCCGTGAGGGGGCGAACCATACCGATGTCCGCTTCATTCAACTCATTCACCTTCACAATCTTCGCGGAGATGATGGAACCCACCTTCAAGGGGGTTCGAAGATCCTGCTTGTTCACGAAGGAAGCGTAGAAGGAATTAATTTCCACATCGTATCCGGCGAACTTCTCATTCTTGACGACGCCAATGATAACATCATCCGCCAACGGAACATATTTCCCACGCAAGGGAACAACGGACAACCGGTCATCCGACTCATTGCGGATACCTAAACAATCCGCGAAAATACTTTCTCCGACTGCAAACGTATGCGAGCCCAACTGTTTGTTTTCGGTGCTCAGCAATTCGCCCGGCACCACGATCTCTTTCGTCATGTGTTTTTCTCACTCCTTTTGGTAAAGCATTAAACTTCCCGCTGTCCATCACACCATCGGCGTATCCAACCGTTTGGTCGTGATCTGGCCGTGGGATAGGCGGTTCAGGCGGTCGAACAATTCCTGCTGCATCCCACCCGGGATCTCAATGACCGCGATCAGGGACCCATCGCCCTGCCACTCCTGCTTCTTCATGTCATATCCATGCAACACGTTTAAAGCCGGAGAGGCGAAAGAAGGGGGTACTCGCACCGCAACCTGGACCTTTTCCATGGAAATGGGCAATAATCGCCTGAGCTTGGGCAGAATATCATTCACCTGGGAGGCCACGTCCCTGAACTCGTCGAATTGGACCTTGAGCTCGGAAAGGGCATTTTCGATCCGCACGGGGGGGTGGGGGGTCCCGGTCTGGGGGTTCATGGCATTGCGGGAAATGAAATCGATGATGGCCTTGCGCTTCTCCTCCCGCAGCTCCTTTCGTTGTGCGGTGGTGAGGTGGACCTCTCCCTCCTTCACAA
This sequence comes from archaeon, assembly GCA_038046225.1. GTDB lineage: Archaea > Iainarchaeota > Iainarchaeia > Iainarchaeales > VGJJ01 > VGJJ01. The sequence continues at coordinate 33,309 of JBBSWQ010000104.1, read as the reverse complement.
TAATGGGGGCGATCTCCCGAATGTCCAGGGTGCCGAAGACGCGCTGAATATCCGACTCCGGGGACTCATCTCCCTTCTTGGCATCCGAATAGATGGTGTCGGTGGCCACCAAATCATCCAGGCTCACGGAATGGCCCCGCTTCATCTTCAATGCCAAATCGGGATCCACGAGAATCTCAAATGACAACCCATCCTTCGAATAACGGGCCACTACCGCATCTTCCAATTTTACCATATCCTTCACAACCCTTCCCGCGGGGAAATCATCCTCCCCGCGCACTCATGAGGGGAAAAACTCCCCCGCGTCCATCATGGACGATCCACTCTACCCTACTTAGAATCGCTCGCCGAGGCCTTTCCCGATACCACGGCTTTCAACTCATTCTTATCCATTCGAGCAAAGGGCTTGTCCTTATCCACATACCCAAAATCCACCCGATCCAAACTCAGACGCTGATTCTTGGGAAGACCTTGCTCCAAGGCCCCAAACACCAACTTGACGGCCTGCTCACGGGAAAAATTGGACTGGAAATTCTTCTCGAAATGCTCCATGGCCTCCTTCCGGCCCTGACCCACGGCCACCGCCACATACTCGGCTAATGCCCCGGAGGGCTCGGTCTCAAAGAGACGGGGACCCGTCTCATCCACGCCACCCAAAATGAAAGAAACACCAAAGGGACGCATGCCCCCATACTGGGTCACGACCTGCATGTTGCCCGAAATATCTTTGGCCAACGTCTCCACGTGAATGGGCTCATCGTAATACATGATATTTTCCTGCGCCTTGGCCCGCGCCCCCTGAATGAGGCGGCGAGCATCCCCTACCAAACCGGCAGAGACCGCGCCGATATGATCATCCACTTTGAACAATTTCTCCACCGAATCGGGGAGCATGAGCTTACTCGTAATATTCTTATCCGCCCCAAAAACAACCCCATTCCTGTAAATACAGGCCGCACCCGTGGTGCCCTGCTGGACGATCTTGGAGGCATACTCCACTTGGTATAAGCGCCCATCCGGGCTAAACATGGTGGCTGATCGATCGTATGCTGCACTCTTGGCCGAACCGGGATACATTAGGTATCACACTCCCCAAACACTGGTAACGGAAAACCGCGATAATCGTTGCAAATCCGCACGAGTAAGAGGCGGGAATACTTTATAAATAAGCGTCCGGGGACCCCCTCATTGTTTTTGGAGAAATAAGGGACGAAGGGACTTGAGGGAACCCGAGACGCGGAGGGAACGGATGGATACTGGCAGCGAATGGAGGGAATCCACCAATGAAAGAGAAACTATGGATTCGGCAGCCTTGATATGGGCCACGCGAAAAACACCCCGACCATTCGAAGCATTATAGGAAATGAACCGGTACCGAAGGAGGGGGAGGCCCAATACCCCAAAGGAAAGAAGGAAATGATGAAACAATCCCTTTTCCACCGACGACTTGTCCAATTTCTCACCAGGAGCGATGCGAAAAAGAACATACCTCTTTTTCCCGCGCAGAGAAAGAGGGAGCGTGGAAACATGCTTCTTGACATTCTTCATACGAAATCCCCCGCGGGACCATACCCCAAATAGGAATACCACGCACGCTGCTCCGGAAGAGAAAGAACCTCCTCCGCGACCCGCGCAAAACTCGCCACGTGCAAGGGGATGCGTGTCTTGGACAATAATCGGGAGATCTTCCGATACTCCTGAAAACCATTCACGTGCTTCCGATGAAACGACTCCCGCAAATCAGGGAGAGAGAACACGACTTCTAATCCTGCATCATGGGCACCGGACATCCACGCATAATCAATCAAAGGAGGACCATTCAAATCGAGATGAACGAAACGCAGACCGGAGACCTTCAAGGATTCGGACGCATTCGACAAGGAATGCAAAGAAACCATGCACGGAACCTTTTGAGAGACACACCGCTGGACCTCGGCCCGATCCAAGGAAGGAAGAAAGACCCCCCGCGTGTGGGTGGGAAAGGAAGTGGTGGAAAACTGGGCCAAGGAATCATGCAGGATGAACGACGGCGACTCCCTCCCGGACACCGCGGAAGGATAAATGAAATCCATACCAATCCAAACCAGGAACCCCTATAAGGAAGTGACGGTGGGAGAAGCCCCGACCCTAAAGATAGAACGGAAAGAAATCAATGCTTGGGCTTGCCGGGATTGGAGTTCGGTCCCCGTACATCCTGTCCGAAAAAGAAAATGCCCAATGGTTTTCTAGTGATATATTTTTTTGTCGCGGGATTGTGCGGGGTTCCAACTAGTTCGGCCATCCCGGGCTGGCTATAAATCTCCGCAGTTCGAATGAGAGTTTGCAGAATATTCACCACCCCATTCTCTGTTGTTTGAACATTTATTGAGAGTTTCGGAAACATTAGGCCTACCCGTTGGGTAATAGCGAGCATTCCTTTTCCACGAAGAAAATCAGTAAGAATAGACAATTCTACCGCGGAAAGATTGTTTGAACCCAGCACACGCAGGCTATCCCTTTCGGCGGGACTGAATGAATTTGCCAAAAGTTGATAGGGATCTGCCCTTGTCCATCTCGCTAAAGAAGAAGCGACTCTCGCAGGGGTTGGGCGGGAACCTTTTTCAGACTCTTTGGGACCTTGCTCCTGGCCTTTTCTGGAACCCGCCTTGGTCGATGGTTTTACAGATGGCGGCTCTGAAGAGGAAGGTGCCGCTTGCGAACTTGCCGAGCGCAATGCTCTCAACTCATCCGGTGATCTGCTTCTGAGGTTGATTTGAACCCACTGTTCGAAATGTGCACGATCACGGAAAAAGGGTTTGGCCCTCTCCCAAAAAGCCTGAACGAATACTTGTCTGCCTGCCACACCTGACCGGGCATACCACAGCATCGCCTCACGTTCAAAATCTGAAGTGATTCTCCACCCTTCATTGGGCGGAACCACCGACTTCGGCTCGCGGGGAGGGGCTTTCTTCGGACGAGCACGACTTTTGCGAGGCATTCCCTGAAAACGGTTTTCCGCTATATTATTCTATGCAGAGAGAAAAAAAGAAATGAGGTGGCGAATTACTTCGCCCGGCTGCGATTGGATTTAGCGGTGGGGCGAATCTTTTCGGTTCCGCGAGCACCGGCCGGGTTCCCTAAACCGCGGCTCTTTCGCCCGGCAGAGGTTTTTCCGCGGAAAACCCGTCCCCCATGCTGGGGTTCGGCGATCCACTTCATGTCCTTGTCCGCCAGAATAGAAGGACTCCGGGGATCCACGAGGATGACTTCAAAATAATGATTCTTTCCGTCCACGCCCACCTTGTAGGAGTTCAATACTTCCATGTTGGGGAACTTCCGCTGGGCCCGTTCTTCGGCCATGACCTGGATACCCTTCTTCCGCGTCATGGAATGGATACCCATCCGCTTGGGCTTACGGGCCCGGCGCGCACGCAAAAACAATCCACCGCCCCTCCGAATACGCACACGCGCAACGGCAATGCCCGGCTTGGCCTTGTATCCCAATGCGCGGGCACGGGACACGTTGAAGGGCTTCTCGACCTTAATCACGGCCTCTGAAACCGAACGATAATCCATCATACGAGAACGGAATTGGAGACCGTAATCGATTCCCCCCTCCACGGCGGGGGCGCGAGACCATTCCTTTTGGATGGTTTCCTGGATCCGCTTGGCAAATGTCATAATGGAAAGGGCCCGAGAAACGCTTTTAAAATGACCTTTTCCAGCGGAATTGAAGAGAATAGGGGGGAAAGGAATGCCCCCGCATTCACTCGACTTCTACCACAAAGGAGGATTCGGGAGAAGTAGTAAGGTTTCCAAACGAGTCCCAGGCCTTGGAGTAATACGTATACGTGCCTGCGTCCAAATCCTCCAGGATGACCTTGCAGTGGGCAATCTTGACTTTCTGCGGACACGTTTTCTCGAGGGTCCCATTCACGTAAATCTCGACCTTGTCGAGGGAAGAAATATCCTCCACGGACGAAGTGACCTCCACATCCCCTCCCGCCTTGGGCTTGGCGGGATCAAAAAATACGACCACTTTAGGACCGAGCGTGTCGCCCGTGGTCCCGGTGGAAGCAACATCGACGGAATACTGACCGTCCAAAAACTCAATGAGGGAACCCCCCTCTTCCACGAAACGAATGGCACGGTATTCGAGGGTCCCGGTGGAGACGCTCGAAATCACTAATGTACACGGAGACGCATCGCAGGAAACGGTCTGCCAATTACCAAACTGTCGCGCACCCAATTCAAACGGAAAGACACCCGGCACATTCTCATACCCGGACTTCACCATCCCCGTGAGCGTGACATCATTCCCGGCCAAGGGAGAACCGGGAGAGAGGCTCAACACATACAAATCGGAAGGAAGGATAGGAGCCGCGTCCGCCGGGGGAGTGGGAACCGCGCTGGCAGGGGGAAGCGGAACGACGGGATTCGAAACAGGAACGGGGGCCGGAGTGGAAGTGGAGAATAATACAATGAGCGCAATTCCCACCACGAGCAATGCAATCCACCCCGCGGAAGGAATGGAGGAAAGGGAAGCGCTTCCCCGAGAATCTATTTTTGGGTTGGATGAGATAGGAGACATCATGCAGGGAAGGAGAAGAAGGGGTATATTAATTCCACTCCTCCGTCCCCACGGCAAGCGGAACTGGTTTTTAAGGCGCATGAAGGGAAAGGTCATTCATGAATTGTGAGCGATGCGGAAAGGAATCCATCATCCGATTGACGTATGGACCCCATTCCCTGTGTCAGGAGCATTTCGAGTACCATTTCGAGCACCGCGTCCGGGGATTCACGCGCACGCACCGATTATTTGATGATACTGACACGATTGCCGTGGCCGTATCCGGGGGAAAGGACTCGGTGGTCGCCCTGAACCTCGTGCGGAAAATCATGCCCCGGAACACCATTGTGGGAATATCGATTGATGAAGGAATTGATGGATACCGCAACCTCGCCATTACGGAAGCCGTGAAGAACTACGAACAATTGGGCATCGAATACAAAATAGTCAAACTCAAAGAGGAAATAGGGAGCACCATGCAGGAGATCGTGCAAAAAACCCACGAAAACAAATGGAAAGAGAACTCCTGCACGTTCTGCGGCGTGTTCCGGAGAAAATACCTCAACGCCGCCGCACGAGAAATGGGCGCCGACAAACTGGTCACGGGACACAACCTGGATGATGAGACGCAGAGCCTGTGCATGAACTTCTTCAACGACCGGATGGAAAAATTCGCACGCATGGGGCCGAAAGTGGAGACACGCAAACTCAAGGAATGGGTCCCGCGCGTCAAACCCTTATACAATTCCCCCGAAGAAGAAGTGGAATTATTCGCCCAAGTCAAGGGATACCCCCACTACTCCGACGCGTGCTGTCCATTCTCGCACGGCGCGGATCGAAACATCTACCGGCGCATGATGGATGAGATGGAAATGAAGAAACCCGGGACCCGGTTCTCCATTATTCGATCCTACCTCAAAATGAAGCCCCTCCTGGAAGGAATAGGGGAGGAAGGGAACCTTCAACTATGCCACCGATGCGGAGACCTGAGCTCACAATCCACCTGCCAAGCGTGCGTGTACGAAGAAAGGATACGCGCCGCACCCACCGCCCCCGGAATGACCCCCCTGCAAATCAACGCCATGGGAAAAAAGGATACAATGAAGGGACTGCCCATCCTGAATGGTAACGGACGATAGACCAAACCACTCGCAAAGCCTACGATTAAATGCATTCCGTTCCCCATAATCAAAGCCGGCCCCGTTGTCGTATCGCCGCTTCCGATCGGCGGGACCGAAATAAGGGCATCGGGAACGATGCCCAGATAAATGAAATATCATAAAATAGAAACATACCGGCCCCGTTGTCTATCGGCTAGGATGCCACCTTGACATGGTGGAGGGGGCAGTTCGACTCTGCCCGGGGCTACTTTTCAATCAGGCCTACTGCATGGTCGAAGACCATGCCAAAGTAGTCCATCGACACCGCCGGACGAAAACGGCGCGACCCTTTGCCCGGGGCTACTTGGAAATGGGAAAAAGTGCTTTCCCAGAGGAAAAAAATATTAAGCGAGAAGAACATGGGTCGGAAATGGGACAACGACCGGGCAAGAGAGGAAAGTGGGGCGGCGCCGACCGAAAACGGTCCGAGGCGTTTAGTAAGACAGCAAGGGAACGGAATAAGGCAATAAGGGAAAGGATTAGGGAAAGAGGAACAATTCTAACCGAATTAGAACCTATCACCCGAAAACTAGGAAGGATTGGAAACCCCACTACCCCAGAAGGGATGGAGGAGAAGGAACGCCTCACGAGCCATTGGAAAATGCTATATGCGAAACTAACCAACATCAACCGATACCTGAACGATCGTGGATTCGAATTCGATGGGTGAAAAAAATATAGAATAGGAAGGGCAAACCATGAGTGGACGAAAAAGAAGGGGACCCCAACGAACACGGAAAGAGTACGAGATACGACGACGGAAGAAGAGAATAGCCGTCCAATTGGAAACGAACAGGAAAAAGGCTAAACAAATCATTCAGGGATTGGAGCAGAGAGAAAAAGAATTAATCGATCTAATCCAAAACTACACTCGGCTCGAAAGGGAAGGCCAACCAATTAGGAAAAGCAGCCTAAAAAGTATGAATAACGCCCTGACGGGTGTGAAAAGAAAACTCGCTGTATGGAGAGCATTTTTAGCGGAAAATGAACCCAAGGATTAAGCAACCCCATCCATTCCCCCCAGAAAAACACATCGCTCTTTTATTCCAGGTCCCCCCGTTCACTATATGCCCAACCAGGACGCCATCCTCGCCAACATTCGAAAATTGAGAGAGATGGGATTGGATGACGAAGAACTATTGAATGAACTCGAAGGAATGAACATCCCCCGCACGCAGGCAGAACGATGGGTGCGGCAGGCCACGAGCAAGGAAATACATCCGTCTGAATTACCGGGAATGGATGCTCCCACCGCCCGACCTGCCCGGACACAGACTATCACGGTACCAAACCCCCCCCAACCAATCCCGGCAACAAATCCAAATCCTCCCACCCCCGACACGTCCATCGCCAAGCTATGGGAAAAAGGAATCCTCCAGACGGTGGACAGCAAGCTCGCCCAGATGGAGAAACTCAAGAAAGAGATCGATGACGTGCTCGAGACGAAGGTGAGTGAGCACTATCAGGTCATGCAAAAAAAACTCGAAGCCCTATTCGATGCCCAACGCGAACTATTCCGGTTCAAGATGGACGCCCAGATGGACGCCAAAGTGAAGGACATGGATGAGATACTCAACCAGAAAATAGAAGAGATACGCCGACTCAACACGGCCACGCAGGAAGACCTCCAGCGCATCAAAGGACAAAAGATGGCCGTGACCGAGCTCATGGAAGATATCAATGGAAAAACCACCCAGCTCGACGAGACGAGACGCATGATCATGGATGACGCGTCCCAAAAACTTGAAAAGCTTGAAGAAAAAGTCAACGAGCTCGTGAACAAGACCGACGAACGCGTGGGGGAAGTAGAACAACGCGCCACGAAGACATTAGAGATCGAACAGAAGATTACGCAAGGATTATCCGACCAGATGGAGACGCAGGCGAACGCCATACTCGAGGGAAAAGTCAAGGACCTCCGACAGGAAATACGCGACGAGATCGTCCAACTCAAAAAACTAGGAGCCGACCTCGCATCGCAGGACATCCAATCCACCATGCAGGAATTCATGCGCATGAATGCAGAGATGAAGAAGACGAAAGGGGAACTGGAAGGAATGCTCGCCAAGAAATCCACTGACATCGATCAGGAATTCGACCGAAAAATGCTGGACGTGGACAAGATTGTGAACACCAAGATGGAAACCATCGCCGCGAGCAAAGAGAAGGACTTCTTCAAGAAGGTCGAAGAGCAATCGGCGAATATGGCCTCCTCGCAGAGGGAATTGGGACAGAAGATTGTGGAGGCCGAGACCAAGCTCCAGAATGTGGATGCGTATACCAAACAGCTGATTGAGACCATCAAAAAAGCCAACATGGAACGAGAAGACCAAGTAAAGAGCTTCAAGGAAAAACTCTCGGATTTCGAAGGAAAGGCCGATCAGAAAATGAGCCTCCTCGAATCACGCACCAAACAAGTGGATATCGTCGTGACCCAATTGTCCGAACTCATCACCCAATGGAAGGTACAAATGGAACAAGCACGACCCGCCCCCCCAGCGCCTCCGACCATCCCCCACGCCGCCCCCGCCAAGGAAAACAAGAACGGATTCGGATTGTTCACCAAAAAGAAATAAGGAAAAAGAGAAAAAAATTCTGGGAAGAAAAAAGGGGGAATCCGAGGAGGGAAATTTCCCCCCTATTCCACCCCAGGAAGGATGGGAAGCGCGATCAATAGATGAAATAATCCCCTGTGATCACGTCTTCACTCCCAAAATTATGCAATTCAAATCGAGCCGATCCCCCATCATTGGAGGAATCCACCCAATAGGATCCCCAAAAGACCCTTCCATCCGAGACCCCAACAATGAAGCCATGGCCCCAGATGCCGAAGAAGCGTTTCTGGGAAATACTCGAAAAACCCACGAGGGTCCCGCCCATGTCATCCCCGGTTCCGCTGGCCGAAAACTTCCCCACCGCCACAAAATCATCCGCAGGGGCCGAGAGGGTGAAACTATACCGATGGGCATCCGTGGAGGACTTGACAGCAAGGTAGGTCACATACAGGTCCCGCTTCTCTTCATCCGAGAGACCGCTGGCACCCAATAGGCGCTTCACGGAGAAACCCTTGAAATCATCCCGGGACATGTCTTTCTTGTATTCTGCAATAGCCAAACGCACGTCCGCGATTGAGGAACGAAAACGGATGCGCTGGGATTCATCTAATTCCCCCATGCGTGCCCGCGTGACATCCTGAATCTCGACGAGATTGGAAATGCGCGTTCTCGCCACTCCGCGCGCATCGAGCGCGACGATAGTATCGCTGGACGAAAGGATCTTCAGGGAAGGAGACCCTTTCCCTTCCGCCCCTAAAATCCCCGAAACAGTAGGGGATTCGAGACGCAATCCAATATCGGATGCCGCCACAAATCCTCCAAAAAGGAGGGCCGCGAATCCGACCGCGAGGACGGATAATAGACCTTGAGTAGTATTCATGGAATCCCACCTCCCGAGCAGAAACGACCTATCGGCCGATCGCCCATAATGGGTGATACCGATACACCCCTGCCCCGGGGATGGTTATATGGACTATTTCAGGAAAGCTTCACCTAAAACTTTAGGAAGACCGTAAAGGGACGATTCCTCCACTCCCTTGTTGACGAACAGCCCCTCGACAAAAAGCCGTTTTATAAAGATTCTGAACCGCACTTCCTAGTAGTCAACCCAAAAGCAGTCTGGGCACCGCAGGTGCCCTTACACGCCTTTTTGGTCGAGCTTCCATGTAAAGCCGGTTGGCTTTACGTGGCCAGCAAAAGCGCGAGCTTTTGCTTGGTTACCCGCAAGGGAAAAAGGTCGGGCGCTTGGCGCAACGGTAGCGCGCTTCCATGGCATGGAAGAGGTTGGGGGTTCAAATCCCCCAGCGTCCACTTTCAGAAAAAAAGAAACTACGGTGAAATCAGCAGAATATTATCCCCGCGCAACAGGACTTTCCCGTATTTGGTCTTGGGATTCCCATTCTCGAGCGATTCCGCATCCTCGAGGACGACATTCATATGCACATCAAATGCTTTCAGGGTGCCCCGCACGGACATGCTGCCTTTGAGTTCGACCAGGACATTCTTGTTGAGGCTCTCACTCAACCAGTCGAAGGGACGGGATGCTTGGATCGTGGCGTTATTCATAGGTTGTTGCTCCTTTTTTGGAATACCCCAAAAAAAATGATACTATATCCGAACCTCTTCCACACCCGCTCCCTTGGAATGGCCCCCGCCGAATAGTCGGGCGAAGAAACCCATGATTCCCGCGAAAAGACCGCGAGGGTGCTTCTCCTCCGCTTGCACGGGAAGCCCCGCCAAGCGGGCCGCGAGGCGTTGAATCTCAATCGAGGACTTGGCCTGAGAGTTACGAAGCATGACGGGCAATGCCTTATCCCGCTGGAAGGAGTGGCGCATCTCGTCATCATAGGGGACCGCGGCATACACGGGAAGTTCCATCATGCGAGAAACTTCTTCCTTGGAAATCTCCCCCTTCTCAAAATGCACCATGTTCAATACCACGCCCAGAGGCTTGCTTCCCAAACGCTGCGCCACGATTTTTGTTTTCAACACATCCGCAATGGAAGGAGAATCGGGCGTGGCGATGAGCAGGCATTCCTCCGTGGCCGCGATGGAGGCCAGCACGGACTTTTCAATCCCGGCCGGACCATCCAATAAGACAAAATCGAACTTGTGCTGGATAGCTTTGATGACGGAAGCCAATCGGTCGGCATCCACCCTGCGATAATTTTCCAAGCTCAAACCGGAAGGAATGAGCTTCAGCCCATTGGGACCATCATAAATGGCATCCTGCACACCCGCCTCGCCTAACAGCACATCGTGAAGGGTGATGGGAGAAGACTGCATGCCCAATAACAAGGAGAGATTCGCCATGGCGATGTCCGCATCCACTAAACACACGGATACCCCGCGCTGGGCCATGGCGATACCCAGGTTGGCCGTGATGGATGTATTTGAAATAATGATTCCAGTAGAATGGACGAAATGTCCCCCGTTTTCAGCCACTTGGAAATCATACACATGGGGCCAATCATAGGAAATCTTCTTTGTTTCATCCACGCGACGGAATTCAATGGTCCCTTCTAGCATTTGCCGCAACCAAGAAAGCTGGGGATGAGAAACATTCATTTGAGAATATAGATTCAGATATTTTTGCACTGTTTCTCGAGATAGACCATAATACTCCCATTCGTATTCATACACCATTTGTTTGGTACAGCCTAATTTTTTGGCAATTTGGAGAGCGGTCAAATTTGAATCCTGGCGAATCTTTTTGAGAATCTTTCCGACAGGAAAAACTTCAATGTTTGTGTTCATTTTTCTATTATTCGAAAAATTGGCATACAAGCGTCGCGCCTTTTCAACGTGATTAAATCCAATAAGTTGGCCAAACTTTCGGGCGCTTTCCCCCGTAATGTATAATCTCCAATAGGGGGCTTTCTCTTTCATTTTACTATTCGTGGCTCTTTTATAGGTAAGATGTATTTGAGAGGAAATCCCAAAACGGGTTCGGAGAAGAGAGGCGACCTGGAATACAAGCTTTTTTGATTTCGAATCATATTCCACCTCCTTTCGTTCAATGTTCACCGTTCCATCACAATCGAAAAGAGCTCGAAGGAATGCGGAAAGAGAAACATTATTGGAGTCAAATAATGACGTCGGGATTTCCTTTTCACCGGACAGAGCTTGCTTCACCCCGTATTTTTCAAAAATGGCTTTTATCTTTCCCTGTTTATAGATATGAATTCCATGCAATCCGCGCGAGACCACTTCATGGTATTCTCCAAACACGTCCATGAATGATTTACGAATAAGAGGAAGCAATTTTCCGGGAGAATTATACACTCCCACACGATAATCGCTCATGTGGCCGTCGCCAATAACATACCCCAACCAAGAAGCGACAGGAGTTGGAACATTTTCTTCTTTTTCGATATTTTTGAAATTCTTATATAAGAGCACGTAGTCTTTCTTTGCAACGAGTTCGTCCGCGCGGACTTTCTGCAATTGACCTTCGCGCATGACAATAAACGCGTGCTCCGGGGTTACTGAAATATCTCCCGAAGAGCAACTAATTTTTAGGAGCTCGTTGGGCGCCGGTTTGCGCATCAACGAGACGGGTTTCTTTTGAACGTGCACCAATTGTTGATTTTGCTGCGAGAACAAGAATGAGTCCAACTCAAAACCGGCAGCCGGTTCGATTACTTCAAACGTTTCCTCGGAACCATCGGTCAGTTGGTAAATGACTTTCTTCACCGATTGGGGGCTTCTGGAAATGAGTTCATCGATATAAGGGCCAATTTGAACAATGCTTCCGTTGGGAAGACTGATGTACTCGTCGAAGGCGAGCGACTTGCCTACTCCCCCCTTCCCGGAAACAATCGTGATACTTCGACCCATGTTTTTCACTCCCGAATGGACGGAATAATACCCATAGAAGGGGTTTAGGCATTTAAATCAACGCGTGGGAGGCCTGTGAGCTATTCGGGGTTATTCCGATCCGCCCCAATCCAGGGGTCCTGCTTCGCGAGGGGATACTCAAACCATATCCGCGCACTCGTCGTATCACACAAATGGCAAAAGGCGGCCAAGGGACCCTGCGTTCGACGACCCGGGGCATATTGCGCATTTTCCCCTTCCACGTACACCATGGCATTCTCCTGTTCAGGAGTAAAAACAACCCCATACTCGGGAAGCATCTTTCGCCAAAAAGCCTCTTGAGCCGCGTGACCACGCATGGACTCTTTGATTTGAAGGGCGCCCTTCGAATCCAGTTCATACTTCCATGGCTTCTCAATGTCATGGAGAAAAAGAACCATCAAGGCATCCGAAAGCGAAAAGGGAAGAGGACGAAGCGAGGCAAGGGAATCGTACAAAACAATCGCCAGATTCATTATTTCCTGCAAATGATCCAGGTATCCCCCATTCCAGGTTTGATGATTGTGAATCGCCGCAGGGGTGTTGGAGAACAACACCGCATTTTCAGTCAGGATGCGCATGCACGACGAACGAAACGGTTCATCTATTTTTTGAATTAGTCCAGGAAGAGAAAAATAGGCAGGATGGGAGGACACGCGCATCCTACTCCCCATGCGCCTTGAGGAAGGATTCAATCTCTTTCGCCAATGCCTGCAATTCCACCCGGGCCATGTCCGAGGCGGCCCGGACGATGTATATCTTCCCATTGTGCGGGAAGACCATGAACCAATTCTCCTTATCCTTGATGAGAATGGTCTCGGATTCAGGAAGCTCGGTCCGGATGTAATTGAACATTGCCGAACCAATGATGGCCTCGGAGAAATCATTCCCATCCGTGGAAATCACGATACTTCCATTCGGGGAGCAGATGCAGATGGAATCCACGAGGTGCTTCTTTTTCATGGATTGTATCAAATCCTGAATGGAGGTCGTGTTCAATTCGAACTTGTGGCGGGAAAGGAAATGATTCAAGAGATGCATCTGATCCTGCGGGGGACCGTGATCCTCGACATCCAACACTTTGCGCGTGATCCCGCGAACGAGCGAGCGCACTTGTTTTATCACCATAGATTTTTCACCCACATCAGCATCCTATTCAATGGTTCTCGATCCCCGCGAGACCGAACTTCTTGAACAACGATTCCTTGGACGCCGGCTGGGCCGGGTTCCGAGCAATGGCAATAGACTGGCCCAAGGAGGCATCAAAACGATCCTTCACGAGCGACTTAAACATTCCTTTCGAAATGGGAGTGGAGAGCTTGAGACTGGCATTGAAGGCCACGACCAGATCCACCTGCTGGGCCGAGAGGTCTATTCCGTCCAAAACACCCTCCGCGGAGAGAAACGCATTCATGACATGAGGGAGGGCCCCATCCCCCGAAAGGGTGTGGTGGGCGCCATAATACTCGTACACGGCCCCAATGGCCTGACCATTGCGGAATAAGAGAGCGGATTCCTCGACGCCCAACCCCCCAAAGGAGGATTCGATCAGGTAGCCGGAGAATGAAGCCGTGGACAACTCCTCGAGCTCTCGCTTGGGATCAAAGGACTTCACATTCTTCGCCAGGAAGCGGGAAACGCCCAGAGGGAGATTCATGAACAGAACACCATGACGAGAGGCACTACGAATCGAGGATTATTAAGGGTAGGGGCCCGCATACGAGGAGACGCGCACCCCTATTGCTTAAAAACAATCCGCACCCGCATTATCGCAATCATTGAGGAAAAACCATGAGCGAAATCAAGTTCTCGAACGTCGGACACCTAAAAGAGGGCGGATACGTCATGATTGACGGATTCGTCTGCCAAATCAAATCCATGGAAAAATCCAAACCCGGGAAGCATGGTGCCGCCAAGGCCCGAATCACGGCGAGCGGAGTATTCGATAACCAGAAAAGAAACCTCATGGCCCCCGTGCACGCCGACGCGGAAGTCCCCGTGGTAGACCGGGCCAACGCCCAAGTGGTCGCCGTGATGGGCGGACAAGTCCAACTCATGGACGTGGCCACGTACGAGACATTTAATGTTCCCAAGCCCGCCGACATCAAGGATTTGACGTCCGGGGACGAAGTGGAATACCTCCGCTTCGACCAATACTTCAAAATACTCCGGAAAAGAACCGGAACCGCGTGACAGTATAACGAGGCCCATCCCCATTAGCGGAATCCAAGAAAAGGATATAAAGCGCGGGCGATTTAGTCCCCTATGAAAAGGGATCATTCCGCAGTCATAATCCTCCTCATCAGCAGCATCGTTTTCCTCGGAGGGAATGCATGGGGAATCCTTGAGTGCTCTGACACGATTGCCAGTCCCACATTCGGCGGGATTGAAATATTACGTCTATCCGCATCCGATAATGCCCATGCCGAATTCCCATCCTCCCTCGGTGCCACCAATTACCCTCTCGCAATCCGGTGCAGGGAATCGGGAGGAACGGCATTAACGGTATCGAACGGATCGACAAACACATTCATCCGATTGTCCAGTCAAACCAATGCGCATGCCGAAGTTCCTGGGCAAACCGCATATAGCCAGGCTCTTTCTCTTTCTAGTGTAACCGGAAGCATTAGCTTTCAAATCGCGGGAGCCGGATTCCCGCAGAACACGTGCGACGCATATGATGGAGCGCTCAATTATACCGAGATTGTTCGATTATCCTCTACAACCAACGCCCATGCAGAATCGCCCTACTCCGGAACGCCCACCAAGGAATACGCATATTCAATCTGCGGGGCATTCAGCGCAAGCGGATCACCATCTTATCCGGATATCATCGACCTGAGTTTATCGGGTCTGAATAGCACCATCACGACCACTTCCACGATGACGGCCGTTCTAACCACTCAAAAATTGTCCGGAGACCCCGCATACACAGATACGAGAACCCTCCTAGTCGCATCCCTATGCGATCTCGCGAACACAGATTGTTCCGGGGCCACAGATGCATTCCTGTATGCCCAAGAATTATACGAAGACCCACCTGCCAGTCCAATCATATTCCTCAACCGAGTAGGGGTTCACTATGGAAATTCAACATCCCCCTATTCCGCCTGGCCCTATCCGGTGGATAACGGAGACATTCTCACCCCTTTTGCCCAAAAACTTGAATCCCAAACAGTGCCCGGAATAGGAGTGTATTCCTACCCGATTGATGCTACAGCCCTAGGATTGATTGATGGACACCAATACCGATTCCAGGCATTCGCATTGCCCGCCCAATTTAATCATACACTCGGAGTAAATCAAGATGAGGCATTGGCAGATTCATTCAACAATTATCAACAATTTGACTTCACTATAGATGATGCCGGCGGACCCGGGCCTACAACGAACGGAGCCGGAGGAGACATCTTCATCCTCAAAAATATCGATTACAGCCCCAACCCCCCAATCGAGGGAAAACAATTCAATGCCCTCATCACCGTGCAGAATAAACGATATGATTTGACCCCCACAGGAGTATTGAATGTCATCATCCGAGACGGACAGGGAAATGAAATATCTGGATTCGACCCCGCCACGTATCCTATTACGTTCCCCACCCCCGCCAGCGGAACCACTGCCGAGTGGACCGAAACTGTCACCATCGAATTCGACTCGGGCGACCCTGGCGCGTTTGTTCCCGGACAGACCTACACATTGTATGCCAGCGTCACCCCCTTCGACGACACCACGATTCCCATCGACGAGGACGATGAGACCGTGACCGGAAATAATTCCGCATTCAAAACATTCACGGTGTTGGAACCCCAAGGCACCATCAATGTACCCGATGCCCCTCCCTGGATGAGCGTGGTCATGGCCCTGGTCGTCCTGGGATGGCTCTTCGCGAGCGCGCGGAAAGAAACAGACGAATAAGCGAGAACGATTATTTCGTTTCTACTGCCGGAAGTTCGCGCTTCACAAACAATACGCTTCCCTTCTTCACCGCACGAGGACTTGAGGGAGGGGTCGTGGACAATTGGGAGAAGGTAGGAGTGGAAAAGCCGAATTGGGCGCAGATGGAATCGCTCGTGGTAGGAAGGACCGGCTGAATAAGAATGGATAACTGCCGCAGCAATTCCACTTCCGTCACCAATAACACCTCCACTTCGTCCCGCTTCCCATCCTTCATCTTTTTCCAGGGCTCCGAATCCGCGATAGATTTGTTTCCCAACGATACGATCTTCCACGCATGGACCAATGCTCCCTGAATGTCATGGGAGAGGTAGGAACGATAGGATTCTTGGGCGGAAAGAGAAGCCTGTCCAAGAATTTGCCCATCCGGTTGGATGTCTGGAATGACCCCGTTGCAGTATTTCTCAAGCATGGATAAAACACGATAGACCAGGTTCCCCAATCCGTCAGCCAACTCGGAATTATTCCGCTCGATGAGGTTCTTTTCCGAAAAGGCCAAATCGTTCCCAAGGGGAGCCTCGCGCAATAGGTAATACCGGATGGGCTCGATGCCAAACTTCTCCAGAATGAGGAGAGGATCCACCACATTCCCCTTCGACTTGGACATTTTCTCTCCGCGCTCATCATTCACGAAGCCGTGAACGAGGACCTGTTTGGGCAATGGAATCTTGGCACTCATGAGCATGGCGGGCCACAGCAGGGAGTGGAAGCGATTGATATCGTGACCCACCACATGAATATCCGCGGGCCAGAAATCAGCATACTTCTCAGGGTAGCCGCACACCGTCAAATAGTTTACCAGCGCATCCCCCCACACATAAATGGTATGCTCCGAATTGAATGGGACCTGAATCCCCCACTGGAGGGATTTTCTAGAAAACGAGATATCATGAAGCCCATCCTTCATGAACTGCTCCATCTCCTTCTTCCTAAATTCAGGAAACACGTTGGCAGGGACGTGATCATACCACTCTTCTAATGGCTTTTGAAAATTACTCCACTTGAAGAAATACGATTCCTCCTTCACACGCTCAACGGGTTTTCCGCAATGAGGGTTTGGACATAGTTTAGCCCCGTTCTTCTCCACCAAATCCTTCTCGGTCCAAAACGTCTCATCGGAGACGCAATACCAACCCTCATACAGGTCGGGATAGATATCCCCCGCATCGAAGAGGGACTGAAAGAACACCTGGGCGGCCGTGACGTGGGATTTTTCGGTCGTTCGGATGAAACGATCATAGGATATCAATGACTGGTCGAACAATCGACGGAAGAGCATGGCCATATTGTCCACATACTGCTGGGGAGAATACCCCGCATCGTGGGCGGCCTTCTCCACTTTCTCCCCGTGCTCATCACTCCCCACCGTAAAAAGGACTTTTTCCCCATTCAGCCGGTGGACGCGCGCAATCACATCCGCGATGGTCTTCTCATACAGGTGGCCCATATGGAGATTGGCATTGGGATAATCGATCGCGCACGAAATGAAGAAACCCTTGGACATGGAATGAAAGGACAGGGAGGGGCTTTTAACGATGAGCCGTGCACGAACGGTTTCCACCAAACGCGAGCAAAAAAATGATTAATCCCACAAGGAAAATGGATTGCCCAGAATAGGGCCGAGGGAATTGCATCCCCACCCTTATCCCGACATTTCCTCATTTTTTTGTTTTTGAAAACAGCCTCATCTCGTGTCGCAAATCATCGACAGAATAGGATGACTTGTACCCATGACGAACCAAATACTGTTCCATCTCCCAAATGGATACATGTGCATCCATGGCGGCTTTGCTCATAGTTACTTTACCTGACTTATACCACTCGGCGGCTTTACGTTGCAGATAGGACGCGTACCCCACTTCCAACAGCATACGTATAGCAGTCGAACGATCCATTTTCTCGACCTTGCCCACATCATCAATTTTATTCAGCATCTCATTCTCTACCCGGATACCAATGGCTTGACTTTCGCTCATTTGTTTACCTCCCGAATAACCCTATCCAATACTTCAGAATGAAACCAACCAATTTTTCGAAGTTTTGAAACAGACTCAATCACTGCTTCTCCAGAAATCAACTTATTTCGAAATAGCTGGAGAATGATGACAGGCGTCCCAATCAATGAAAGCCCTAACACATCCTTCTTGGATCGGACGTTATCGTCGTCGCATGCCAACAAATCGGCTTTTTCCTGCCAATACAGAGCAACCGATTCGGCCTCTCCGCCATAAACGTTAAACTGATTCACGCGCTCGATCAATTCTTTATTGATAACTTTCTCAACGCGAACTTTCTTTTTGTGCACCATTTCCTCAATCAAAAAAGAATCAGGAAACCCTTTTTCTTTTCCAGTCGTGACCGTTTCGTCCAGAACCATTTCAGAAATCACCACATTTCCAAAATGAGCACAACTCAACTCAAGTAAGGAAAGTTTCGCCAAATGGATTAATACCATCGAATCCTCAATCAAAAGAATCATGTACAACAATGTGCACAATACAATATATAATGCTTTGGAGGGAGAATCGCCATCAAAGTCGCTCCGACCAAAAAAATGGCGTCTGACGCACAGGATGTGTTGAAATAGGACCAATGCCTGATTTCATGAATCGACCAAAGTTAGTCTTTTATATAATTTTGGTAGGTTTAGTATAGTATGGACATCCCCCTGAATAAGCGCCTGAAACGCCAACTCCACCGAGACATGGCCGGGCTCCAAGACGTTTTAGTCAAAATCGTCTATGACCTCGAACCCACCGCCGTCATGCACGGCGGAACCGCCATCTGGCGATGCTTCGGCGGAAACCGCTTTTCGGAGGACGTGGATTTCTATCTCTCGCCCAAAACCAGTTTCCAAGAGGAATTCGCCCAGGCACTTGGAAGGGAGGGAGCGATGCTCACCAAGTTCAGGAAAACGACCAATGCTATCTATGCCGCTGTCCAGAGGGAACGGACGCTTGTCTCGTTTGAAACCGCCCTCCGCCCATACAAAAACCCGGTGGCATCGACCTATGAAAAAAGCGACGGGACATGGTTGACCATACTCACTCCCTCGCCGGAAGAATTACTCCATGAAAAACTCTCCGCATTCCAGAACCGAAAGCTCATTCGGGACATCTATGACGTATACCACTTGAGCGCCATCGCCACACTCTCAACGAGTGAAAAAAAAGAATTGTCCGAACAATTATCCACGCTCCCAACGCCTGTGGACGAAGGAAATCTCAAGAATCTCATCCTGCAGGGAGCAATTCCCACCTTTGACCAGATGGTATACGCCCTAAAAATAATTTTAGGCCCATGACCACCACGCAGGATGTCGTAGAACATTTCAAGAAGTGGCCGCTATTCACGACACGGGATGTCCGATTATGGCTCAAACCCCAAAAACGTTCTCCCAACTATGTGAAATTGCTCCTGCATTCGCTCATCCAAAAACAAAAAATACAATCCGCGGGAAAGGGATACTACTCTGCGCAGGATGACCCCATCGTGGCAGGGTTTGCGTTCCAACCTTTCTATTACGGATTACACTATGCCCTGACCCATCACCGACTCTGGACGCAGGCCACAAATCCCGTCATACTCACCACCCAAAACACGCGCAGGGGCACACGTGAAATAATGGGGACGAATTTCGTCCTGAGGCACGTTTCACGAAAGCTCTTTTATGGATTTGAGACCATTGCGCATTACAACTATTGGATACCCGTCTCCACCATTGAAAAAACACTCATCGATTTCATCTATTTCAGGGAAAAAATACCCGCCGAGGCACGCGAAAACCTGTTGAAACAAATCGATAGGGAAAAACTCCAAAAACTATTGAAAAAAGCCCCCGCAGGGGTACGAAAAAAAGTGGCGAACATTATGAAAACCGCGACGGAAACCCCGCACAACAAGGAAAAGAATAAATAGTCCCCCCCTGCGAACTCCATGGGAACGATACGAGGAAAAATCAGACAGGGAATACGAAGACACGCGGGCAAAGAGAATACTCCATTCCGTGGAGTACGACCATCTCTACCAAGGAGGGTTCTCGGAAGAAAAGCCATGCTGGGAATGCACCTCAAAACGGACAAGCGATTGGAAAAAATGGAACATCTTATACAAAAATACGCAGGACGATGGATTAATGGGAATGTTAGCCACCCATCTCGAAGATGGAGATTTGATCCTCTTATTGCATTTGGTACTATTTCTGGAGCATTAACTGGAATAGGCGTATTTGATGTGATGCACTTGAACCACGCCAGCAATCTCTCTTCGAGTGAAGAGCATGAACTGAACAGGATGATGGCGCGCGGAGCGGTAGCGGGCGCTACAGTTGCCACCGCAGCAGGAATAACACTCTACAAAAAATGGTACAACGCCCATGCAAATGATTATGCGATGCTCGCCAGGGTATTGAAAAATGAAAGACTACGCGTGGCACAGAAAGGAAAACCCCTATCGAACGAACAGATAGCGCACAACCAGAAAGTGATTGGGATGGTGCGGGATGCCATCCAGCGAATGCGCGCCCACAACCAGAAAGCCATCGAGGGATTGCAAGCCTGAATCGGGATAGTGGTCAGCCACAATCTTCCCGTTTCCTATTTCTCGATTTCTTTGGTTCGGAACCCAAAGAGCTAATGGGCTCCCCACGTTCGGAAAACCAACCCCTGCCCATTAAGTAGGAGGGAAGCGTTGGGAGGTATCTCCCAAAAAATAACATAGCAATAGAGTATTCCCAATCCGTTGGCGATGAGCCGCCATAAGCGCTTTATACCACAAGAGGCGGAGCCATACTAGTATGGATGGGGATAACCAGTATCATGAGTCCCGGTTCGAAAAACCGGAAGAGATGGAGATTGCCTCCACCGTCCTCAAGGGAGAGGCCAATCCCTTCATCCCCAAATTCGAAGAATTCTTCTCCACGCTGGAATACAAAAAGCAGATCGAAAAACTCGCCCATGAATACCCGCAGCAACGCTCATTAATCGTGGATTTCAACGACTTGGACGAGTTCGACTACGAATTGGCCAACGAACTTTTGGAGCACCCCGACCTATTGATGGAGGCCGCCAAGCTCGCGGTGCAGAAAATAGAAGTATCCGTATTGCAACTGGACCAATTCACCCCCAACGTGCGATTCCGGAGCCTACCCAAGGACCGCACTCCGCTCGTACGGGACATCTCCGCCGCCCAATTAGGACGATTAATCTCCGTGGAAGGAGTCATTCGACAAGTCACGGAGGTCATGCCCAAACTCAAGAACGCCAATTGGCGGTGCAAGCGGTGCGGGAACACATACCAGATACTCCAAGAAGGACATCAGCAGCGAAAACCCGCGCTATGCTCGTGCAAGCACAAGGACTTCGAATTGCTCCCAGAGGGGAGTGCATTCACGGACTACCAAAAAATACAGATACAGGAACCCTTAGAGAGCCTCAAAGGGAGCGAACAGGCCGTCAACCTGGACGTGTACATCGAAGACGATTTCGTGAACAAAGTATATCCGGGAAACCGGACCATGATCACGGGAGTCCTCCGGCTATACCCCCCCAACAAGGACAAGAAGAACGTATACGGACGATACCTAGAAGCCATCCACCTCGAAGAGACCGAAAAGGAATTCGAGGACGTTTCCATCAACGAAGAGGACGAGACGAAGATCAAGGAATTATCCAATAACCCACGCATCTACGAATACCTGATCCAATCCATCGCCCCCTCCATCCACGGACACGAACTCGCCAAGGAATCCATCTCCCTCCAATTGTTCGGAGGCGTGCGGAAAAACCTCCCCGACGACACACGGATCCGGGGAAACATCCACGTGCTCCTGGTGGGGGACCCGGGAACAGGAAAATGCGTCTCAGGCGATGCCTTGGTTCCCCTCTGCAGTGGAGAATTGTCCCCCATTTCCATCCTAGTGGAGAAGCACCTCTCCCAGAACTCCGAAAAATTATCCGACGGAATGATGGCCGTCATGCAGCAGGTGACCCCAATGCCCATCCTGAATGGGGATATCAAACAAATTGTAGGAAAGGCCGTAGCCGCCTCTAAACGAGTCCCCGAAAAAATGGTCCGGGTCACGACCCAAACAGGGAAAACAATCAAGTGCACGCACACGCACCCATTATTCAAAGCCCACCGGGCCAAAGCCGATGCCACACCGGCCGAATCATTGAAAGCAGGGGATTTTATCGCAACCCCCCGATCCATCACGGTGCACGGCACCCCCCAGCCCCTGCACCCGGTCGGGAGAGGAAAGACGAATGCGGTGCATATCCGTTTTCCGGAGAAGACCTCCTTCCAATTCGGCCAATTCATCGGATTGCTCCTTGGAGAAGGAAATGCACGCGCGCATGATAACTCGACCGGACTGATATTCACCAACTCGGACCATGAAAATATCGAATTGTTCCGAAAAGTATCGGACGATCTTTTTGGATTGCACTTTTCAGAACGGATGAAAGGAATAACCGCCACGTGCGACCTGCCCAGCGTGGAGCTCTACCGATTCCTCCAAACCAACACCCCGGAACTGTTGAACTACTCCCGCCAGAGGACGATTCCAGCCATCATCCAAAAGAGCGACCTCGTGACCATCAAGGGATTCATCCAAGCATTCATCGAAGGGGAAGGGCACGTCCAGGCCGTCCGTTCCAATGGGAAAAAACAATCCACCATCGAGGTCTCATCCGCGAGCGAACGCCTCCTGATTGAATTATCCCACCTCCTATTGCGTTTCGGAATCGTCTCCACCACTCAAAAAACACGAAAAATGGCCACGAATGGGAGACGAATCAAACGAGACTATTGGCGCATGACCATTTCAGGTGATTTTGCCCGAAAATTCGCCCACGAAATAGGATTCATCACCCAACGAAAAAAAGAGGCGTGCGAACAACTATTCGGATTCAAGCCCAACACGAATATAGACGTGGTTCCAGGCACGAGCGAGGAGATCAGACGAATACGAGAGACTCTTGGCCTTTCCCAATTCCAAATGGAGATGCCTCGAACGACCTACCAACACTACGAACGCGGAGATAGGAATCCCACGCGAGGGAATCTCTATCTCATCGCGGCAGGATTCATGAACCGCTATAACGAAAATGGATACGAGGACGTCCAACTCCGGCACGACATCACCAACCTCATGAAAATGGCCATCTCGGATATTTTCTGGGACCAAGTGAAAAAGGTAGAGGAAATCCCGGTCGAGGAATACGTGTATGATATGGAGATCGAGGGCACGCACAACTTCATTTCCAATGGAATATACTCCCACAACTCTATGCTCCTGCACGCCACCGACAAGATTGCGCCAAAGAGCGTGTATGTGAGTGGTAAGGGGAGCTCGAGTGCCGGATTGTGCGTGGCACCCGATTCATTGATCCTGAATGATGATGGATTCAAGACCATCCAGGAGTTTGTTGAAGCAAAATTCGATAATGACGCGAAACGGGAAGAGTTGCCGGGAGCATTCAGCAATGAATTCAATGGAAAGACAGATGCACTCACCGGACAGTTGGATTTTGCGATCCAACCGATTGAAAAAATATGGAGGATAAACGCCCCCCCTACGATGGTAAAATTAATCACGCGAACCGGAAGGGAGCTGGACCTGACCCCCGCTACTTCACTCATCCGACTCAAAAACAGCAAAACCGAGTGGATTGAAGCCAGCGAGCTGCAACATGGAGACTACGTTGCCGTTCCGCGGTTTTTGCCCGAAGGGAAACGGAAAAATATCCCCACATTCACCGCACTATTGAACGATCCCCACATCAAAATTGGGGACCCATTGGCGGGATGGATGAAGGAAATGATTGAGAAACTCGTCCCAAAGTATGGCAGCAAACAAGCTATTGCCCAAAAGGTAGGAAAGAGCCGAGACACTATTTATGCCATCCAGAATCCTAAATTTTATCATGGATGGGAACTGCAAAAAGTAGTGGGATTGGCACGCGAGGCCGGATATTCGGATGATCAAATCGCCCAACGGATAACGACTCTGTTCATCCGGCATGGCATCACCAATCGCATCCCCCCCTACCTGGATGATCCGGATGTCGCGTATCTGGTTGGGGCCATCATGGGAGACGGATGCATGGAAGATAGCGATGATCGAACCACCATCCGCCTCTGTGGAAACGACCCGCAGATACTCGAACGATGCACTCAAATATTGCGTGACACGTTCGGGATAATCCCCGAAAGGGAAAAAAGCGAAGAAAGAGTCCCCTCCCTTCGAATGAGTTCACGCATTCTAGGAAAAATTCTTCACGCCTATGGAATGCGGCCGGAGAAAAAAGAAAATACATTATCGCACATGGCCACCGAGATGCCCAATCCGATTCTGCGAAACCTTTTGCAAGGGTTATTCGATACAGATGGATGCGCGGATGATTCAAAAACAGGCGGAAAGAATGTCAGCATCAGTTCAATCAGCCCATCCCTTGCCAAGACGATCCACCTATCTCTCCTCAAATTCGGAATAATCGCCAAAAAACGATTCAGGAAGCGAGCAGGAAACATCGCCATCGGAAGAAAAATAACCGTCATCAGCCGAAACGACCAGTACTGCATCGAAATCTATGGAAAAAGAAACCTCCAACTATTCAGGGAAAAAATAGGATTCGGACTCGAACGAAAACAGAAGACGCTGGACGCCATCATCCAAAGCATTCATGAAGAAAGGACTAATATCGATTTCGTCCCCGAAATAACAGAGGCATTGCAGGAAACGAAAGCCGATGTCAAATACAAGAAAGGAAAGACGCGCATCTCCTGCACAAAATTGAAAGAGCTCATGAAAAATGAAGAGGATAGTTTTCTCCAAAAGCTAAGCAACGCCAACATCCTGTGGGATCAAATCAAACGAAAAGAAGAATTCGCTCCCAACTACCCCTACGTGTATGATATGACCGTTTCGGGAAGCCACAACTTCATCGCCAATGGATTCTACGTCCACAACACGGCTAGCGCAGTGAAAGACGACTTCGGAGAAGGAGGATGGACCCTCAAGGCCGGCGCACTCGTGTTAGCGTCCGGAGGAATGGTCATGGTGGACGAATTCGACAAGATGGAACCCGAGGACCGATCCGCGATGCACGAGGCCATGGAACAGGGACAGGTGAGCGTGGCGAAAGCGGGAATGGTGACCCGGTTCAAGACCGACACCTCCGTATTGGCGGCCGCAAACCCCAAACTATCACGGTTCGACAACTACAAGCCATTCTTCGAACAAATCGACCTCCCCGCCTCCCTCATCTCGCGATTCGATTTATTCTTCATGATCCGGGACACGCTGGACCGGAAAAAGGACGAAACCATCGCCGCCCACATCCTCGCCACGCACCGAGCGGGAGAACAATTGCTCCAAATGAATCGCGGGAACAAGCAGATCAACACGCAGGAGATACAATCCATCCAGGACAAGATCGCCCCCGCCATCGATGCGGAACTATTGCGGAAATACATCTCCTACGCCCGCCAGCGAGTATTCCCCATCCTCTCTCACGAGGCAGTGGCCCAGCTCCAAGAATTCTATGTGGGGTTGCGCGACCAGGGAAGGCAAGCCGGAAGTTATTCAGCCACCGCGAGGCAATTGGAAGGACTCGTTCGCCTGGCCGAGGCATCGGCTCGCGTCCGGTTGAGCGACGAAGTGACGACGGAAGATGCAGAACGCGCCATACGATTGGTGAAAAGCTCATTGGAGGACGTGGTCAAGGACCCCGAGACGGGACGCATCGATATCGACATCATCACAAGCGGACAGACGCAATCCTCGCGCGACCACATGCGAACTATCACGGAAATAATCAAATCCAAGAGCAAGGAGATGGACAAGGTACCCATCCAGGATGTAGTCGCCGAAGCCCTATCCAGGGGAATTGAGGAAGAGAAAGTGAGGGACCTCATCACCAAACTCAAAAAAGCCGGGGAAATATACGAACCCACGCACGGGTTCCTCAAGAGCGCCTGAAACCCCCTTTCATTAAAAGGATTGGGCCCCTTTACCTCTCCATGGACCGGGAATTGATACTCCAGCTGGGAATGTTCTTCCTCATCGTGAACGGATTGGGACTGCTGGTGGGATACCACCTCATCCAGGAAGACCTGCAGACCACCATCATCAATGACGACCCGGAGGACCCCATCAATTCGCTCGGGCTCATTGGATACATGCTCGTGGGAACGGCCTTCATCCTCATCGCCATCAAATTCTTCCCCGACAAAATACTGTATTGGGTGCTGAAGGGAATTGAGGCCATGGCATTGGTCACGACGGCCTTCATCACGTTCTGGGGACTCATCGCATACCTCCCCATCGTGGAAAAGGACATGGTGCAGGCCATCGCCATCATCCTCGCAGTAGGACTCATCATGATTCGGATCATCCTGCCCCAATACCTCATCTGGAGGAACATCTCCTCCATTATCGCCACCGTGGGAGTGGGTTCTCTCCTCGGGGCGAGCATTGGCGTATTGCCCGTGATCATCTTCCTCATCTTATTAGCCGTCTACGATTACATCGCGGTGTACAAGACCAAACACATGGTCACCATGGCCAAGGCGGTGGCGAAGAAGAATCTCTCCTTCACGTTCGCCATGCCCACGCCCAAACACCAATTCGAATTGGGAACCGGGGACCTGGTCATGCCCCTCGTGTTCGGAGTATCGGTGCTCAACGACTCAATCACGAGAGGATTATCGGGGATTCCAGCGGTTGTCCCATCGATTATCATCCTGCTCGCCGCATTCGCGGGACTGGCCTTCACCCTGGATTATGGGAGTAAGCACGTGGGAAAAGCCCTGCCTGCCCTTCCCCTGCAAGTGGCCCTCATGGTCCTCACGTATGGTATCATATCGGTCTCCGGAGTATTCCAATAAAAGAAGACGCGACCCACTCATCATTCTCGCATGACTGAATCACCCGTCCTATTCGTGTATGCCCCCGCCCTCTATCCGGGCACCCCATTCCTCGAACGGGCCGTTTTTGTGCACGGAAAACTGGTTGAGGTCAAGATCAAGCCCAACGAGACCATATTGAAGGGAGAAGATGCGAAAGGAGTATGGTGGGCGTACGTAGAGCAATACGTGGAACGCTATGAAATAGGACAACGGGTCCGCGCCTACGGTATCATCACCGCCCAACCCGATGGAAATGTATCGCTGGCGGCGAAATGGACCAAGATTATTGAGGAAGGGGAATACGCGTACTGCGAGGAACAAAGCAGGAATACCTGGGAAACCCTGCAAAAAGAACAACCGGTTATTGATACCCTCCCACCCTTCCACGAACGAGCAGCCACGCGGGGGAATCCCCATTCATCCCTGTCACCCACCGCCGCAAAGCCCACTGAGAAAGGCGAACCCGAATTTATTCCCGCGGACCAACTCAAGGTAGAAAGAGAATACATCTAAGGAACGACCCATTTTCCCCATCTCCCCCGGACGGTCTTTTATAAACACTTTCCCGGGGAAAATAGGATATGACGATCCCCACCTACGAAGAAATGCTGGACCGGGCCTATACCCGCATCCCCCAGCGAAGCCTCGACAAGGAACGATTCGAATTCCCGCGCGTAGAGAGTTTCACGCAGGGACCGAAGACATTCATCAAGAATTTCACGCAGCTCACCAAAATTATGCGCCGAGAAGACCCCAAGGATCTCCTCAAATTCCTCACGAAAGAAAGCGCATCCCCCGCCAAACCGGAAGGGGACCGATTGATGATGGGGGGAAAATTCTCCGAAAAACAAATCAATGACTGGTTCAAACGATTTTTGGACGAATACGTGTTATGCAAGGAGTGCGGAAAACCCGACACGCATTACATCGAACACAACAGCGTGAGACAATTGAAGTGCGAAGCCTGCGGAGCGATTTCGCCCATCCGAGGATGAGAAACATTGAACGATAAGACCATCGTATTCAAGCACCATACCAATGATTTGGGAGAAGTCCTCGCTGCGGCGGATGCCGAGCTGATTGGGAAGACATTGAAGGAAGGAAAAATAACCTTTATCGTGAGCAAGACATTCTACTCCGGAGAAGAAATCACGGAAGACGAGCTTGGGGTCCAATTGTTGGAGGCCGGAAACATCAATTTGGTCGGCGAAAAATGCGTGAATACCGCAATGAGAAAAGGGATTCTGGGAGAAAAAAACATCATCCGAATCCAAGGAGTTCCCCACGCGCAAGTCTATAAACTGAATTCCACAGGAGGATATTGAATGGTCGAACCCACCACTACCCCTGCCACCACCGACGCCCCCGAAGGCGGATACCGCCTCCGATTGCCATATAGGGATCACGGAGAAATGTTCGCGATTGTAGTCAAACTCCACGGAACAGACCAGATCCTCGCCAAATGCGAAGATGGGAAAGAACGTCACTGCCGCATCCCCGGAAAATTAAAGAAAAAAGTATGGATGCGGGAAGGGGACGTCATCATCGTACGATTATGGGACTTCCAGCCCATCAAAGCGGACGTGGTGTGGAGATACCTCCCCATGCAGACCGAGAAGCTCCGACGCATGGGTGCGCTCGAGAAAATGCCTATCTGAAGGCCAACCAGACGGAATGCGAAAACACACCGCTGGACCCATCCGCCAAACATCCATCGAATAGGTTGTAACCGGAGGGGCAGTGATAAGAACGCACCCCCCAACGCAATTCGGGAAGCAGATTTATTTAGTCGGCGGAACACCATCCGTAGGATTAAGAATATGAAGAAGCGAACTACCTCCATGAGCGAAACACAAGCTATCCATCAGCTGCAGGAACGGGTCAATAAGCTCGAAATACGCGTAGAAGCAATGGGAGTGAAAGAAGTAAGACCCACTAAAAAAGAATTGAAAGAGATACTGGAAGCCCGAAAGGATATTGCAGAAGGCAATGTCATTTCTTGGGAAGAAGTAAAAAAACGCCACGGGTGACCCTCTAATGGAATCCTTTTATGTTGAGTTTAGCCATCGGGCTGAAAAAGAGTATTCAAAACTCGATGCAAAACTGAAAGAAAAAGTAACAGAGGCCATTTCGGCGCTACGCCAGTATCCTGCCCCTGCCAAAGAATTCGATGTGGAAAAATTAAGCGGAAGCGATACTGAATATAGAATCCGAATTCAAACCCATCGAATCAAATACCTCGTTGACTGGCCCAATAAGAAAGTCACTATTTTTGGGATCGAGAGAAAAAAGGATAGAACCTATAAATAATCGTCAATGCTAGGTGGTGCATGGGCAGTAGGATAATCAATTCCGACCGAGGATTACCATGAGCAATCCAGACGAATTCAACCTCTCCAAGCTCTTTCCGGAAGAAGATTTGAGGAAGACCTTCGAGAAAGTGTTCGACAAAAATGTGATCCGCGTCATCCACAACCTCGCCTCACTTGGACATTTCGACCACCTGGAATTCACCATCTCCACCGGCAAAGAGGCCCATGTGTTCCGCGCATCCGATAACCATGGACACTATCGCGCGGTAAAAATATACAAGATCGAAACATCGGACTTCAAACGAATGGAAGATTATCTCCACTTCGACCCCCGATTCCAAAAAGTAAAGAACGACAAGCGGCAAATCGTCTTCGCATGGACCCAGAAAGAATTCTCATCCCTGCGCAAGCTCAAAGAGGCCGGGGTCCCCGCCCCCATGCCATTGGCGGCAAAAGAAAATGTGCTCGTGATGGAATTCATCGGAGAAAAAGGAGAAGCATCCCCCCGACTCAAAGATGCCCGGATCGGGGACCTGGAAAAATTCTACGAAAACGTGGTCAAGGCCATCGCGGCCATGCTGAACGCCAAGTTGATTCATGGAGATTTGTCGGAATACAACATTTTAGTGAAGGATGACATGCCCATCATCATCGACGTGGGACAGACCGTGCCCACCATCCACCCCAATGCCAAAACGTTCTATGAAAGGGACATCAAGAATATGCTCAAGGTGTTCCACCGCCTCGGGATGAAGGAATTGACCTACGATCAATTTTATGCCGACATAAAAAGGGTCAAAGAAAGGAAAGAGTAGGCCGGACCCGCCCCAATCCTCTTAAACCCTCTTTACGAATGCGTGTCTATGCACCCCTGCCGGTGGATCCCCTCCCATGCCTTCGGATGAATTCGCAATACCCAAGGATCGCGTCGCGGTCGCCATCGGACCCAATGGGGGGACCAAAAAGGCGGTCGAAAAAGCGACTCAAACCAAGATACGCATCGACAGCAAGAACGGGGACGTGGAAATAGAAGGAGAGGACGCGGCCATCGTCCTGAAAGCGGCCAATATCGTCCGCGCGATAGGGAGAGGATTCTCCCCCGAACACGCCATGAAGCTCGTGGATGACGAATACTATTTCGAGCTCATCAACCTATCCGAAGAATTGGGAAAGAGCTGGAAACAAATCCAGAGCAAGAAAGGAAGAATCATCGGAAAGGAAGGAACCATTCGGCAGAAGATCGAAGCCGCCACGCAGACGCATATTTAGGTATACGGAAAGACCATCGGGCTCATTGGAAAAGCCGATAATGTGGAGAAAGCCCGACACGCCGTCCTTATGTTGATTAAGGGGGCCGAGCATGCCAGCGTATTAAATTACTTACGGCAATCCCATACCAACGACGAAGAGTTCGAATTCAGGTGAAGACGATGGCCAAACCCACGGAAACCAACGAAAAGAAGGAAAAACCGGCCCATCCGCGGGACGAAGGAGTGACCGCGGACGATATGGCGAAAGAGTTCCGAGAACACTCCGTGGCGGAATTCTTCAAAAAAAACAAACAAATGCTGGGATTGAGCGGAAAGACCAAGGCACTCACGACCATTATCCACGAATACGTGACCAATTCCCTGGACGCATGCGAAAATGCCGATATCCTCCCAGATATCGACGTCCAAATCAAAGAATTGGGGGACGAGCACTACGAAGTCACCTCGGCCGACAATGGACCCGGACTCACGAAGGAAACCGTAGGAAAGGCATTCGGACAATTACTCGCAGGGACCAAATTCCACCGACTCATGCAGATGAGGGGACAGCAAGGAATAGGGGCCGCAGGATGCACGATGCTATCCCAGATGACCACAGGCAAAGAAGTGAAGGTCGTCACGGGAAACTCCCACGAAGTATTCTCATGCGACGTGAGCATTGACACCAAGTACAACAATCCCAAAGTGAGCAATGTTCAACCCCTCACCAAGAAATTCAGGGGAGCCATCGTGAAGGCCCAATTCAAGGAAATGAAATACGTAAACAATGAACAAGGACCCCTGGAATACCTCCGACGCACAGCCATCGCCAACCCCCACTGCAAGATCACATTTACTGATCCGGCCGGACAGACCATCGTATTCGAACGGACAGCCAAAAAGATTCCCGACAAGCCTGAAGAAGTGCAGCCCCACCCCCGCGGGGTCACGGTGGATGAACTCCTGAACATGGCCAAGGCCACCCCTTCCCGGAAGACGAATTCATTCCTCAAGACCGAATTGGACCGGATGGGGGACAACGCGATCAAAGAGATTGAGAAACAGACCTCCTTCGACCTGAACAAGGACCCCCACCAATTATCATGGCAGGAAATTGAAGAACTCATCAAGGCATTCAAAACCGTCACATTCATCGCCCCCCGCACGGACATGCTCCGACCCATCGGGGAAGAACAAGTGGACAAATCCCTCCGATCGATTGTGGAACCCGAATTCCTATCCGTGGTCACCCGAAAACCCGCGGTACGGGAAGGAGGATACCCCTTCCAAGTGGAAGCCGCCGTGGCCTACGGAGGAAAAGCAGGAAGGAGAGTAGGCGAAGAGATGCGCATGGAAGCCATGCGATTCGCCAACCGCGTACCCCTATTATTCGACACGGGAGGATGCGGAATCACCGAGGCCATCAAGAGCGTGGACTGGAAGCGATACGGGATCAAGGACGCGGAAACAGCACCCGTGACCATTTTCGTCAACCTCATCTCAGTGCACATCCCCTACACAGGGGCAGGAAAACAGGCCGTGTCCAACGAGGAAGAAATTGTGGAAGAGATTCGGCTCGCCCTCATGGACGCAGGGAGACGGACGGCGCGCTACATCATTGGAAAGGAACGCGAACGATTGAAACAGGAAAAGAAACGGATCTACATGAAATACGCCGTGGAAGTCGCCATCGCCCTGGGAGAGCTCACGGAACAGAACCCAAAGCCCATCGAACACAAACTATTGGACACCGTAGCCAAACGATTGAAACTGGACGACCAGCAGGAGAAAGAACTGGAAGCCGAATCCGACGAGGAACTAGAGAAAGAACTCGCACGATTAAACAAACAGGAAAAAGAAGCCAAGACAGGGAAAAAGGCAGCGAAAAAAGGCGATGAAGAGAACGGAGGGGAGGAATAATGGTCGACACGAAGACAAAGGATAAGGAAGTCATCAAGAAACTGGAAACCATGGGAAACCAACTGGTCGGACAGATCAACAAGGGAGACAATCCCACGATCGAGCTCCCCGTGCGATCCCTGGGAAACATCTTCTACGACCAGAAATCACGCACCATCAAACTGGGAGACAAGACATCAGAGAGGCAATTCCTCAACATCGCCCACACACGAAAATTCATGCAGACCGCATTGGTGGCCAACGAGATCAAGAAAGTCATCCACCAGAACGCGACGGTGTCCATTCGTGATCTCTACTACGCATTAAAACACACCATTGAAGGGACCCAAGAAAACACGTTCGAGGACCAATCCGAAAGCGATCCCCTCATCGAAGACTTGGAAGCATCCCTCAACCTCCTCCGCGAAGAACTCCATCTCGCCGCCTCGGCCAAAGGAATCATCTCCGGAAACATGGTCGTGCAAGACGGAAAAGACACGATCGACCTCTCCAGAATGGGAAGCGGAGGATGGAGCGTCCCATCCAACGTGGAAGAGGACCGGGTGGAAATCAAGAAGATTGACGCATCCTACGTATTATTCATCGAAAAGGACGCCGTATGGAGACGATTCAACGAAGACAAGTTCTGGCAGAAAAACGACTGCATCATCATCACGGGAAGAGGACAAGCGGCCCGCGGCGAACGACGATTGGTCCAACGATTGAACAAGGAACACAAGCTCCCCGTGTATGCACTAATGGATGCCGACCCGTGGGGGATGTACATCTATTCGGTGATTAAGCAAGGGAGTATTTCCCTATCCTATTCGGAAGAGAAACTCGCCACGCCCGAGACCA
>JBBSWQ010000103.1:0-4828 GCA_038046225.1 archaeon | reverse complement strand
TGTTCAAAACGATCGATTTTCCTGCCGAGTATGAGTGGAATCGTTTTTCGGGTTTTCCCCACGTGACCCCGGAGGGGTATGTCGTCGGGGTTGGCACCCATTTCAGGAATGCGGAGGGGACCGATTGGGATGCGTATTTTTTTAGGATTAAGGTGAAATGATTCTTGCTCTTGCTGATTTATTTGAGATAGCTTCTCGGGTGAATACTTCCCAATCAATGGAAAAGAGAGGGAATAAACGGAAAAGCCTATATACTTCGTCCCATTTTTGGAAAGCATGAAAACCCACCTTCTTTTCCAAAAACCAATCAGTCTAGCAATTGTGGCCATACTCCTCGCGTCCATGGCTCCCTTCGCCTCCGCCCAATTTGGGTGGTATCAGGGAAGTCCAGTCACGGGGTTGGCGGTCGGTGGTTTCCAGGAAGGAAACCCAACTAACGATCCCTCGTCTTCCGGCGGAAACAATTTTCCATCTGCCAATGAAGGAAGCGGATATGATACTAGTCCTGATTTTTCATTTGATGGCGGTGGGGATTTCGAACAGCAATTAGGATTTGACCTTCCTGAAAACAGGCGGGTTTCATTCAGCGATTTTGGTGGGGAAGATGA
The DNA here is from genome assembly GCA_038046225.1 of archaeon. Taxonomy (GTDB): domain Archaea; phylum Iainarchaeota; class Iainarchaeia; order Iainarchaeales; family VGJJ01; genus VGJJ01. The sequence continues at coordinate 4,220 of JBBSWQ010000103.1, read as the reverse complement.
AGCGATTGACATTGCCGTGGGAGAGCGGGTAGCTCGGTCCATTTTTGATGACATTCCAGAGGACATATTAGCCGGGTACGCCCCCAAGTGTTTGGAAAATAAGGAAAGCGAGATCGTGGGAGATATTGTTTCCCGCATCCAAGGCGAAATTAGTTCGGAAAAAATGTGCAGGGATTTTGAACGACTGCAAAAGAGGGGGGAGCGTGTCGCTACTTTTTGCGATGAACTTCCGGCCTTATTCGAAAAATTCAAACCCGCGGAAGCGGAATTTTCCTGCCCCCCCTCGGAGGAGAGTGTAAAAGATATCTGTATGGAGCACGCTTCCAAGGAATTGGATTTGGAAGCCAAGCGGTTCGAGGATCGGCAAACCAAGGATTGTGCTCGCCAAGCGGAACAGGTGGAGCGCGACTGTAAACGACAATATGAGCAGCACCAGCAATGGAATCAGGGACAGGAGTGGAATCAAGAGCAGGATTGGGAAAAACAAGAGTGGAACGACCAGGGGAATTATCCTCCTTATGAGGGGGATCAAGGCCAATACAACCAACCCTCCCAAGGAGGGGGGCCGGATGATTATTATCCTCCGCAGGAACCGACTAATGGCTCATATGATGAGAGTCAATCCCAAGAGGATGGGTCCTCGGATGGGGAAAATGAGCAACCCTCGGATGAACAGTCCGGAGATTCCTCCGACACGTCGAGCGGTGGCGATGAGGGGGAAAGTGGAGACGGTAGCGGGGGAGATAGCCCTATCACGGGGGCTGTGACGAATTACCCTGGCTTTGGGGATGATTCTTTCGATGGAGGATTCCCTTCGGGGCCCGGGCCCCAAGGGTATAATTCAGGTCCGCAGGGACCCCCTGGATTTGGCCCGGGCGGATTTCCCGGTGGCCCCGGTTTTGGTCCGGGAGGTCCTGGATTTGGCGGGCCGGGCGGACCCAATAATGGGGTGGATGCCTGGGAATTTTGCGATGAGGAGACAGGCACATTCAAGGTGGATTCCTTCACGAAGGCGTGCATCAATAATGGGAACGAGAACTTTGATTTGGACAACATGAAGGAGCGCGTCTCCACTATGTGTGATGTGCAGGCCGGATTCATGCTTGAGGAGTTTGAAAACATCTGTTACCAGATGGAGGAAGGCCTGAATGAGTGTAAGGACAATGCGGCGCGCATCCTTTCCTTTGCGGAAAAGCAATTGGATCGGTGCCAGCAGCAAACCACGACGGAAAACATCCGCGTTCACGTGCAGAAGAAGGTCAATGAAGTGTGTATCATTGATCGGCTGAAGCAGAAGAGGATTCAGAACGTCAAGTTGCGTGATTTGAAAGCCATTGAAGCGTTGGAAGGATTGGAAAACATTAATTTCGGGGACGATGAGACCGAATATGCGGTCAAGGGCATTGTCACCGGGAAAGTAGTGGCGGCCGCCGAGGCGTCGGTGGAGACACAGGAAAGGCACGAGAAGGATCGGGGAGACTTTTTAGGATACGGATTGCCTGCTTTTTTCGGGTTGAAATCCGAGGACGCGAAAACGAAAGCAGCTACTCTTCGGGAGCAGGCGGCCGAATTAAGGGCATCCGCTCAATTGTTGCGCGAAAGTGCCTCAAATGCGGATGACGAAACGAGCGAAGCCATTCATTCGCAGGCGGACAAGCTGGAAGAGGATGCGGATTCCAATGAAGAGGAAGCCGAAGAGATTGTATCCAGTGGCGGATTCCTGGGCGGAAGCGCAGAATAGTATTTTGTAAATCAGTGGCGGGGAAACCGTCATTGATTAATTTTCTTTAATCAATTGTTTACGCTTAATTAAATAACCCTAGGGGAATGGTGCATAAATTTCGCCCTCAACACTATTTTCTTTGGAGTACGTCAAGCGTGTTCCGTGTGGAGTTTTTTCATATCCGTACATGCACGTATGCGTGCCATTTACTGCGTGAAAATCCAATTGATTTTTAGGAATCATTCCTGTACTAACCATTGCGATCTCTTTTCCATCCGTCCACTTTTGATACTAGATCGACCCCATGCTAATCGTTGGAGTATTGATTGCTTATTCAATGATGGTAGGGGCTTCATTTTGAAGTGTTTTGGGGATTGCGGGTGATCAAACACTCTTTCGATTGAAGCGTTGATTTCAACGGAAAGGACGTCTCGTTACATATTATTTTTTCTTTTTCGGTGGTTCCTTTTTCGGTCATCTTTTCTTTTTTAGAACGGTCTCCGGTCCCTTCTTCGCATGCGCAGGGTGTTTCGTCCGAGTTTGGACAGTATCTTGTCGCTCACGAGTTCCACTTCTTCTTGCTTCAGCCCCGCGTGCATGTCTGCTTCGATGAGCACGGAGGGGAACGCATACTCCTTGTGGAGCCGGCTCTGCGCATACGTGATTTCTGCGCATCGTTGGGCATGTGCGGACGCTTGGGTCGAGTCGCATAGGAATTCGATGCGCAGGGGATAATCCCACTTGGATGGTTTGAGATAGCATGCGTGCAGTTTCCCCGCCCATTTCTCGGGAAAATCCTGCAGGATGACATGTTTGGATATATTTTCCGCCAGCGGGAACACGATGCTCCGCTCCTGTGCCTGCAACACTTTTTCCATGAGCGGGACATCGTGGAGTTTCTCTTGTTTGATTCCGCTCGACGAGCCAAGGTTTTCCTCGATCCATTCCCCCAATCGGGTGCTGCGCGAGTCTTCGATGGCCCCGATGAGGGTGCATTCGTTTTTTTCCGCTGTCGCATAGAGTTCCACGAATGCGTGGATGGTTTGTCGGTATTCTCCCAGCAAGGAGGAGTCGTTCGCGGGTTTGTCCATGGGATGGAGGATGAGGCTCCCATCTAGGAAGCATACGTCCAGTGCGTGTTTCTGGATGAGTTCGGCGGCATTTGTTATTTCGGCCTGCAATCGGGTCAGCGAAACGAACTTGTGGAATTCTTCGCGTTCCAATCCCTGCGTGTTCACGATGGGGTCGGGCAATGAGAATGTTTCCGGGTGGTACCGTGTTTTCACCATCTTCCCGTTTTCGTATTCCATGCTCGCCCCGCACGTGCGGAGCATCATCAGGTCGATGGAATAGAAGGATTGGGAAACGAACCCTGAATCGGTCCCCCCCATTTTCCCTTCCAGGGGGATCGAGTGCAGGGGGTGGGCCAATTGGCTCTCTGGGAGGGGTTCTTTGGGTGGGTGGGTGATTGGTTTCGTGGCCTGGGATCGGATGCTCATCCCTATGTGTTCGTGCCTCTTTTGCATCCCCTGGATGTGTGTGACCACGTTTTCGAGGAATTGGAGGAATCCCATACGTTATGCATGGAGTCCGGGCGGGTTATAAACGTCTTCGGGCCAATCCGCCGGCTAACCTTAAATAGGTCTTTTCCGTTATGCTTCCGTTGCCCGTTGATGAATCCGGGGTCAATGGTACAGGGGTTGAACTATCATGCAAGCCGTTATTGAAATCGAATCGTTATCCCAGGATTGGAAGCCACCCTTCGCCAAGAAGCGCGAGACCAAGTCGATCGTTGTGGACGAGGGGGCTAATTTTGAGGAGTTAAAGGATGGTTCTCCCTTATTCACCCTTCATTCCGTGCAGGGAGATAAAATCCTCCTCCAATACAGCCGGATGTATACATTAAAGGGGTATGAACACCCCACGGAGCGGAAGATGTGGATTAACATGCATTCCCCCGTGAAATTTTCTTCCTTGTGGGAGGATAATGGCGTCACGAAGACCGTGACCCTGCGCAGCATCAAGGTGGGCGATGGGGAAACCACTCCTCCTGTGGAGAGTTCGCAGACCACGCAGAATGCGCAGAATGAGGATACGGAAATATACCGCCCTTCCGCGTGAACCGCGACATATTTTTTTTTGGGAGGGGGAGAGGTTTGGGACTATCCCGCTCTTTCCCCATTTCAATTTCCTCCGTCCCTATTTCTCTTCTTTTTCTTGATTCTTTTTTTTCCACAGTGGATTTATAAGAATGAGAATCGGGTTTCATGCATGTTTACTCAAGTCTTGGTCGTGCGGAAAGATCTCGGGATGAAACCCGGGAAGATTGCGGCGCAATGCGCGCATGCCTCTATTGCGTCCTTCCTCAAGTCTCAGGAGCGGAAGTGGGGTTCCTCCTCCCAAGAATGGTTGGATGAGGGGATGCAGAAGATTGTGCTCAAGGTGGATTCAGAAAAGGAATTGCTGGAATTGTTCGAACTCGTCAAGCCCCGGTTTC
>JBBSWQ010000102.1:0-17310 GCA_038046225.1 archaeon | reverse complement strand
ATGCGTGGATAAAGGGATGCTTATCGCCCCATTTCCTGCGCCTTTATCCAAGACGGTCTCCACATTTTTGTCGTTAACCGTTTCGAGGATGATTTTCAAAAGGTGCTCTTTTTCATGAGTAAACTGAAGGTATTGCTCAAAATCAGCGGAATAAGTTTCCATGTATAGATTTTCCACCGCCCCCTATTTGACCCTAATGGGCCATCCGGTGGGATTGAGATACAGACGGCAAAAACGTGATGCAAATAAGCCATTGGCGGGAAAAACCATTGAATGTTCGCTCGACCACAAAATTGAGGAAACGCGAACCCTGGATGGATAAGCCTCTGGCGAGAGTTGAACTCGCGACCTCCACATTACCAATGTGGCGCTCTAACCACTGAGCTACAGAGGCGGTTGACCAGGAGAATCGCTCGGGAAAGGCATTTAAATTGGGGTTAGGGGGGCCGGAAACGGGCCTATTTTTCCATTTCCAGTATTCCCCGAATGGTCTGGCAGAGGGTTTGAGTAGGGAGGATCTTCACCATTTTCTCTTCTCCTGTTTTCATGTCCCTGATTTTGACGCTCTTTTCCTTCAACTCATCCTCTCCCGCGAACAATACAATGGGGACCTGTTTCCCATTGGCATAGTTCAGGTTCTTCCCCACCCCTCTTCCCATGAGGTCTATTTCCACGCGCAATCCTTCGTTCCGGAGATCGTTTGCGATGCGTTGGGCCTCATTGAATACGTTTCCGATGGGGATTACATACACGTCTACGGAGAGCTCGTTCCAGGAGTCCAGTTTCAAATCCATCAATCGGTCCACGCCGAAGGATATTCCCACGGCCGGCAGGTCGGGTCCGCCCATCGATGCGATGAGCTGGTCGTACCGCCCCCCTCCCCCCACGCTCGCTTTGGCTCCCGCAAATATCTCGAATACGGGTCCCGTATAGTATTCGAGTCCCCGCCCCAGGGAGGGGTCGAATTTCACGTAGGGGAGTTTATCGTTTCCCTCGAGCACGCCCATAATCTCTTCGAGGGCCGTGACTCCGGATAGGTCCCCGTTCTCGTTCTCGATGACTTTCTTGATCTTGGGGAGGGAATCATCCAGGTAGGTGAGGATGCTGGTGGGGAGGGATTTTTCCTCCAGTTCTTTCTTCACTCCCTCCGCGCCGATCTTATCGAGCTTGTCCAAGATGCGCAATGCATCATTGGCGCGTTCGGGGGGGATTTCACAGATGAGGAGGAGGGCATTGATGAGTCTCCGGTCGTTGATCCGGAGGAAGAATTCGTTGAATCCCAGTCCCTTCATCACATCAATCGCCAGGGAGGCGCATTCCGCGTCCGCATAGGTGGAGCGTGTTCCGATGATGTCGCAGTCCGCCTGGGTGAATTCCCTATATCGCATGGCCTGGGGGTTGTCGTACCGGTAAACGGTTCCCATGTTCAATGATTTGATGGGCTTGGGCAGTTCCGGGTTCCCCGCGATGACCCGTGCCAGGGAGGTGGTGAATTCGAAGCGCATCCCTAGTTTTCTCCCGGATTGGTCCTCCAATGTATAGAGTTCCTTCTGCACGCCCTCCCCTCCTCCTCCCTTGATAGTAAGAGTTTCCAGGTTCTCGAGCACGGGCACCTGCATGGGTTCGAATCCATACCGGGAAGCGTAGTCGGCGATGACCCGCTCAATTTTCCGCTTGAGCCGGGCCTGTTTTCCAATGAGATCGCGCATCCCCTTGACAGGCTGCGTGGAGAGCGTGGACATACTTCCATTCTTCTCGGGGAGGGAATTAAAACCCTCGTTGGGAGTCATGGGCACTCCTCCAAGGCGATTCGGGATGGGATTCGGACGAGGAGAAGTTGGTCAGGTCGTTCAAGGGAATAGAATACGCGAACCTCTTCCCCTGCCTCGAGCCCGAGGCTTTTCCTCAGGGAGGAGGGTATTACGATGCGTCCCTTGTCGTCTATGCTAACAATAATCGTATCGAGGTCCATGACGACGCGATACCATGGATAGGAGTGCTTGCTCAGACATTCGTGTTTCTGTGTTCATACGTCATTCACCTCGATAAGTGGAACAGGAGTGGAACGGTTTTAAAGCGGAAGTGGGAGGGGGAAATTTTAACAACCGCGCGGGAACCCACGCCCCTTTTAAAAGCCTTGATTGGCCTTTTTGAGTATAGGGCGCAAGCCCTCCATTATCCGCGCAAGTGGAGCATGGCCCGTGCAGTGTGGCGGTCGCATACAAGCCTGTGGAGCTTGTGGGAGGGGTTCGACTCCCCTCATGGGCACTAGGATAAAACCCTTTCCGGGGTTTGTCTGTGGAACGCGTTGCCTCTGTAGTATAACCTGGACAGTACGAGCGCTTGCGGAGCGCTTAATCAGGGTTCAAATCCCTGCAGGGGCGTTGAAATGGGGCTGAAACGCTCCTCCTTTTTCTTTTGACTGGGCGTCTACTTTTTCTTTTCTAAAAAGAAAAAGGAGTGCGTTCCTAAATCTCTGCTGGGGCGCTTCTTTTTCCTTCTTTTACCGCATACTTCATCTCCACCAATCCTTCTGGAAAGGCGTGCGTGGAGATGTGTTTCAAGGATATTTCGCCCACATCCTCCAAGAGGGGCGTTCCTTCCCCCAGGATGCGGGGGTGGATATACAGCCACATCTCATCAACCAATCCTTCATTCACCAGCAGGGAGGCGAGCTGCCCCCCTCCCACCAACCAGATGGGTTTTCCTTTTCCTTTCTTGAGTTTTTCCACGAATGATGGAACATTTTTCGTGACCACTTTTACATATTTTTGGTTAGGAGTGAATCCCTTTTTGGAGAACACGATGCATTCCTTATCCATATAGGGTTGTTTCTCGAAACCACAGGCCGCATTCCATGTTTTTCGTCCCATGATGACCGTTCCGATGGTGGAATAGAATTTCGTGTATCCGAATTCTCCCTCCTGGAAGAGCCAGTCCACACTCCCATTCTTCCGGGCGATGAATAGGTCAAGGGACGTGGCGATGTAGAGGATGAGCTTGCGCATGTCACTCCGTAATCCGCTGTATCTCTTTAATACGCTGGTCATAAGGGATGGAGCTCCTCCACATCTGCCAGAAGACGGATTCCATCCAAGCAATCCATTCGGGGGATGTTATTTCATAATAGATGCGCGTGCTCTCATTCAGCTCGCCGGGGCGGAATTTATCTTTCTCTTCCCATGATTTGAATCGGGCGAACGAGTCGTCGATAATCATCCCTCTCAGGGGATGGTATCGGTGTCGTATTTCAAACTGCTGGGGATACTTTATCAGCAGGTTCGAAATGGATTCGATATTAGATAGGGATGACAAGGAAACGCGGCATAGTATCTTGATTTGCACGCCAAGAGATAATTGCTTTTCCATCATGTCGATGACGGATTCCTTTCCGGGATATGATGTCGAGACGAAGGACATATTTCCTGAAAAATAGAACAATTTTTTCTGGGCCAGTTTTTTGACCATCTCCACGCTCGACATGTGCTGTTCCTCGGGAATGGTGCGTGTGAACGAATGTTTTTGGTTTTCAGGAATGAATTGGAAAACATCCATGAAGTCGAAATCATCCTTTTGTTTTCCCGCAAGGATCTGCTGGGACAGACTCTGCTTCACTTCATCCCCAATCGAAAAGGGAGTGGGGGTAAAATACACTATTTTTAGCGCCCCTTGCGTGCCTTCCCGGAATGTCTTGAGATTGATGAGTCCGGTCGTGTCGCGGAGTTCGTGGAGATATTTTTCGGTCGTGACCCAGCTCCGGTCGATGAGGTGGGCAATATAATTCACGGTTTGAGGAGTCTCTTTCACCCGCTCCAGGATGGTCTTGATTTCGTCTTCGGAGAGCTTCATGTGCACTATCAGCATCTCTTGGAATTCTTAAATCCAACCCAAAAAATGAAACAATGCCACACAAAAATGAAACTAGCTATTATGAAAAATAAAACAGTTTGACAAATTGAGGGGTGTAATGATGGATTTTGCTCAAAAAATAGTCGTGGAAGGACCTGATTCAAAAGAGAAAGATGCGGTAATCCAATGGTTGATCCGGAAAGGATGGAATCACCATACGGCCCCTTTCACACCGGGTGGAGCTCCTGAGGGGTTTTGGTCTTCAAGTCACATCTCTGAGAGCGTGAATACCCAATTTTGGTTCGGGAGGAACCGTTTTACTCCGCAGGAAAAGAAAAAATTGGATGCGGAATTGAAAGCAAATGCCCACGTCCTTTTCGTCATGGCCAACGAATTGGTTTTCCCGGGGCAATGGGGGTATTGGGCCAGTAAGGTGGACACGGTGAAGAGACTCAATCTGATGTATTGGTTGGAGTTGCAGGACGTGGGATGCATTACCTGCTGGGACCCTTCGCCTCCCGCATTGGAGGAGATTCTTCGTCAATTGGACGGTCGAAAAAGACCCCGTACATGAGGAGCTATCTCATTCGTATGGGAAAGATGGAGAAAAAAAAGAATAGTGTCGCGACCATTCGTTGACCATTCCATGGTCAGAACTTGCTTCCCGCATCCTGAGGGGATGGGGGGGTGTTCGCTTGTTTCGCGGGCGTCTCTTCCACGTGCGTGTATACGGGCGCGGGTGGCATAGTATCAGTGGGGGGCGCGCTCCACCCGGTCGTTTCGGCGGGAGCAGGTTCGGATGGGATTGTTTCCTCATAGGTTTCGGCGGGGATGTAGAGATAGAATAGGGTTCCAAACACCGCGGAGAGGGGTTGGAGGACGAACGTGGCCATGGCGAAGAAGAGGATGCTTCCCAATAGTGCGGCGACGACCCAGTAATAGTTCTTCAGCGTCGAATAACCGGGCACGGATTTCTCTACTTGAGATAGGATGGAAGAGGTGTCGATGTTCATCTGCTCGTCCTTCACTTGTTGAATGACCTTGTCGCGGTACCCTTGGGAGTTCACCGTGTCGAGGGTCGTGTCCATGAGGGAGACGAATCCCATGACTTCAGGATCGGTCTTCGTCCGGAGCTTGGTGAAGGGCTCGGATTCCGTGACCTGGATGAGGGTACTCCGTTGAGTGGTGATGAGGAAGTCGGCGGTGATTTTCTGCACGTCCAATTGTTGGATGACCTTTCCCTGGAAGAGGGAGTTCTCGAATTGGCCGTAGAGTCCCTGGCTCTGGGGTAATGCCACGATGGCGAGGGTGACCAGGATTCCTATTCCCAGTATTTGGAGTCCGCGCTGGGCCCCGGAGAAGCTCGAGCGGAAGGCCACGAAGTTCTTGAGTTCCAATCGTTTCATTCGGCTGGTCTCGAGCATGAGGGGGATGGCCCCGAAATAGAATAAGGCCAATGGATACCATTGCGCGAATTTTCCAAAGAGGAGTGCTCCCACGGCGCAGGCGAGGATGGAGGGGACGATCGTGCTCACGTAGACGCGGGCCCGGTCATCCTTGTCCGCGGAAGCGGTGATGAGAGCGAGGGTAGCGGAAAAAAAGAGGGCAAATAGGGCGAAATTGACGGTGGCGAAGAGGCCGATGGATTGGAGGTCCCCCACGCTGAACAGCAAGGAGTCGGGGGTGATGGCGAGTTGGTCGAGGAAGAAGGCCCATACGAGGGTGAGGATGAAGACCGCGGCCCCGATGATAATCGTCTTGCGGCTCCCGAGTTCCACGCTCATACGAGACGGAGAACCTTCCCCTTGTTTATTAACATGGTGGTCTCGAACTGGGCCACAATCGCCCCCTTTTTCTCTCGCAATACGGGGTGGGCCTCCAGTGCCCCGTATTTGACCAATTCGCGGAGGCCTATCTTGCGGGAGAAGTCGCTCATTTCCATGTCGCGGACCAGCCATCGTTCGGCGAAGGGGAGACTGTCATAGTTTTCCGTGCAGAACTCCAGGATTTTCCGTGCATGGGGGTTGCGCACCATCCCCGGAGTCTCCACGACTTCGAATATTTCCACGTGCCCCGCATCCACAATTCGTCCATTCCCATGAATGCTCCCAAAGGGCTCCATGGCGTAGGCGAATCCTCCCTCCAGAGTGTCCGTCTCCCCCGAATCCACATTGGGAATGGTGGGGGCGCAGTGCGCCACATACTGTTCGAGACCATGGCCGGAGAGGTTTTCCACGGGATCCACGCCGAAGGATTGGAGCGTGTCGGCGATGGCGGCTCCCAGTTCGCGAACTTCCACTCCTTCTCTAACTTTGGAGAAGCCCGCCTCCAATGCGGCTTGCGTGGCTGTGACCAGGTTTTTGGTTTCCGTTGTGCGTGCGAAATCCAGGGTGATGGCCGCGTCGATGATGTATCCTTCCTTGTGCACGCCGATGTCCACCTTCAACACATCCCCTTCTTCCACGACCTGCTCGTCTCCCGCGGAGGGGGTGTAATGCGCGGCGATGTCGTTCAGGGATAGATTGAGCGGGAACGCGATTCCGCAACCGTGTTTTTGGGTGAGGGATTCGATGGTTTCCGCGATGTCCACCAATTTGATTCCGGGCTGGATCATCTCGACCGCTTTTTTTCGACAGAGCGCGTGGACTTTCGCGGCGTCCTGGTAGTGTTCAATGACGTGGGGTTCCATATCCCCCAACTGGGTGAAAAAGGATTATTAACCTCCTACACTCCCACGTGTGCATGGCCCCCACCCATTCTTCACGCAAGGGCGGTAAGACGATACGAACACCAAGGCACCCGGTGGATAAACCCAAATATATCCGGTCATTGAAGGCCGCGTTAGGGAGACATCTGGAAATCCTCCAGGATGCGGAAAAACTCCATCAGACTCCCAAAAAGTATCGGAATCCGCCTGCCAATTGGATTCGGAAATCGTCGGATTACCGCGTATGGGTGGCCACTGCGACGCAATCCAAAAGGATCCGTTTGGATCTCATTCGAACATTCGGGGAGAAGGCCGTGCAAAGGGGGATGCGTTCGCGCGGGGGACCCACCCGGTTGTTCCAGGAATTGGTGGAGAAAGAGCTCGAACAATTAGTCCGCGATTTTCCCGAGACCCTGGAAAATATTCCTAAATGGAAGAAATGGATTGCGTCGCGCACGAGTATTATGGACCCCCGTCGTCCCCTCACGGAATTGGAGAGGGCCGCCGACCTTTTGTATTTGGTCCGCTGCCGCCGGCGCACATGGATTGGGGATTGGACGATGGTGGTGGAGAATCGACCATTTTGAATAGGGGGGAATTTTACTCCAATTCGTTAAACGAATGGATTCCGTACGTTGGTTTTTCTGTCAGTAACACATTGAGTGGAACGCCCCCGGTTGCCACCGCGAGGGAATCCACTCCTGCTTTTTGCGCCCCCTGGATGTCGGGGACCATGTCGCCCACCACCAAAATTTGGGATAGGGGAATTTTTTTCTGGGTTGATTGTTCTATTTTTTCCAGTGCCAATGCAATCATCTCGTGGCGGCCCTTCAATGGTTTTCCTTCCCGTGAATCATCGCCAAAAACCTGTACGGAAAATCGGGTGGACAATCCTGATTTTTGGAGAACCGCCTCTCCCACTAAACGCGAGTTTCCGGTGATAGTGGCGATGATCTTTCCATCTCGCACGAGGCCGTCAATCAGATGAATTGCCCCCCCCAGGACGTTGGCGGGGGATATGGCGGTGGATTCGGCCATCTTTTTCCCGCGGAGGTCGACCATTTTCCCTATTTCCTCTGCGGTGAACATATGGTGATAATCGGCCAGGACGCGGCGGAAGGTCTCTTGATTCTGGATTCCATAATGTTTCGTGATATTGGTGAAGGATTCCACTTCCACCCCGCTAATCTCGCGGATGGTATCGATGTAGGCTTGCGTGTGAATATCCATGACGTCCACCAGGGTCCCATCGATGTCGAAGATGATGACTTTCTTGGAATCGAAAATGGTTTGATATAGGGAATTCACGTTAATCACGCCTTGCAATTCTATTATATAGGAATGACATGGGGTCGGATTATCTCTTGGAATAAATGGCATCATGGTGATCATAATCCCATAATTCGACGGCCTTTTCATTTTCAAGAATTACAAAAACTAATACGAATGAACCCATGATGTGAACGCGATACTTATTTTTCATGTTTCCACTTAATGGTTTATAGTGATGGGGATCTTCCAGAATTTGTTTGACTTTCCGTTGAATGGCTTCGTGTTGAACGGGATCGCGCTGGGCCAGCTTTTCGAGCACTTTGACCAAGTGCGGTTTAATCTGGAGGGAATAGGTCAATAGGTATCATCTCGAACGCATTTTTTTGAAGAAACCGTCCGCATCATTCACGCGGATGCTCTTTTCCTTTTCGATGTGTTCGAGTTTTTTGAGGTATTCAGGGCGAAGTTCCATAGGCATGAGGAGGCGGGCATATTCTTCGACTAGCTTATTGATGGCCTGGCTCTTATCGCGAAGGCCATATTGGGCTTTTACAATATTGATTATTTGGTTATTTTTTTCGTTGATTTCTACAATAGCCACGGGCATAACATCACATTAATGTTATGTTAATATCATATTAATAAGGGTATTACTTCAACCAAAGGCACCCAACCCCGTCTGCTTCCCCCCGCGTTCAAGGTCCGTGGAATCGATTCCCAATTCCGCGAATATTTTTTCCACGGCGGGGATGACTTGATTTTGGATGTAATACTCCGCGTCATAATCCCCTTCTTTCACGAATTCCTCGAGTTCGGCCTTGTCTGAGATGGTTTTTCCTTTGGCGGTGATGATGAATCCCAGCATGCTCCCCACGAGTATCTCTTTTCCCCTCTTCTGTGCCTTTTGGGCCGCGGCCACGTGGGGGGCAGTGGTCACGTACGCGTCGGTGCGCCGCTGGAGTTGGGTGAGAATGACCAGTTCTTTCTTGGGGACGTTTCCCTCTTTCAGTCGGCCGATGGTTTCCAGCACGATGGCATGGGCGCGTTCTGGATTTCCTTTCACGAGGACTTCTTCCAATACTCTTTTTTGGGTTTCCCGTGCGATGATGCTGACATCCCGCCGCACGTATTCGAATCCCACAATCGTGAGGTTGTTTTCGTAGTCTGCCAATGCGTATCTTTTTTTGGCCGCGTGCCCTTCTTTTTTGGTGACGAACAATCCGCGTTTATACAATCCCTCAAATTCCAGTTCCATTCGACCGGGAAGTCGTTTGTTTACCTGCTTTACAAAGGCACAAACATCTTGTTCTGTTCGTTCTCGCACAATCATAAAACAGCTGTCCGTGTCTGCATATACCGTTTTGTATCCTGCCTCTTCAGCCCAATTCAGGGTCTGCCGGATGTAGTGCCTCGACCATGCGGTAATGGCCCGAGCGGACTCCCTTGAGTACCAGCGGAAGCGGGGATACGCGAGGGTGCCGAAGAATGAATTCAGAACAATCTTCAACGCCTGTTTTCGTCCTTTGAGAAATACCAGTTGGGGATCTCCTTTGGGCGTGTCGTCCATCTTTTTCTGCACTGCGATGCGGGCATCGAGGATGCGTTCCAATACCACGGAAAATAATCCTTTTTTCTTCGTGCAGAACCAATGACCCGTGGGGGATTTGTTCACGCCTTCTTTGCAGGGTGGATGGACGCAGTCCAGCGTGTCCGGGGAGATGTTGTGCGATATCATGATGGAGGGATGCAGGGAACGAAAATCCAGCACGGCCAAGTTCTCATGCAGCCCGGCCACGGGTTCCTTCACATACCCCCCTTCAATGGGATTGGTTTCGCGTGCGCGCACCTGATCATCGTTCGGGGAGTTGGGAAACATTCTCCCCTGCTTCACGCTTTCGTGCATGAGGGTGGTTTCCACCAATTGGGAGGCGGTCATCCGGTTGACGTCGAATAGGGGGAGGTGCACGAGGCGTGCGATTTCGAGCAGGGAGGGGAGGAATTCGTCTCCCAACTCCTGCGTGTATTCCGTGTCTGTGAGGTTGTATTTCGCCAGCTGGTCGAGTCCTTTTTGGGTCTTCCATGTTTCGACGATGTCTTTATGCGTGAGGGATTTTTCGCCTCGACCAAATACGGCCCGCATGACGCTTTCCAGGTCCATGCGCGGGGATTTGAATACTTGGAATCGTGCGAGGAGGCGCATCAATTGGTATACGTCCACGTGCTGTATTCCATGAATGCGTGCCTCGCGTTCGTTTCCTTTTCCAACTAGCTGGACGTCGCCGAATCCGTAGTCCATTTTCACATGGTTGCGGTGGGATCGTTCTACAAGAAATGGGAAGTCGAATCGGTCCCCGTTGTAGGTGTAGAGCACGTCCAAGTCCGCGAGGGAGAGGAAGGTGTTCGTCTGTTCCAATACTTTTTTTTCATTCATACACCCCTGCGTGAATTCGTTTTCATACGCGGCCGCGATGAATACTTTTTTTCCTGCAGGCGTGTTGAGTGCGATGGAGATGATGGGGTCCTTTTCGGGAATGGGGGCGGCGTGCGTCCCATAGGTCTCGATGTCCAATGATCCTGTGCGCAGGGGTGGGGTTTCCCCTTCAATGGTGCGGATGGTTTTGAGTCTCCCTTCCGGGGTGAGTGACCATTCCGTGGGGGTGTAGGGGATGAGTTGTTTGTCGAGGAGGTATCGTTTCGTGTAGGGAATATTGGCCTCGTATAGGGCCTCGGTAAAAGGATAGTTTTTCACCCCTTCCCGGGATCGTACGAGCTCCGCGATGGTGGAAAAGGAAATTTTGATGTAGGGCTGTTCCTCCCGCTCCATTAATTCCACGCGGAGGGGTTTGATTCCCCCGGGGAGGGTTTCTTCCTTCAGTTGGGAGAGGATGGTTTTGGGGTTTGCGGAGGGGGTTAGCCGGATATAGTAATACGGCGGGAACTCCCTGTCCATAAGGTGAATGATTCCCGCCGGAGGGGGGAGGGAGGGCTCGTCCCCCTGCCCTTCGTGCGGCGACCCTACCCGTGGCCCGCGTATGTACAGGTCGATGACCGCCTTTCCTTCGTGTTCGTGCGTTTGGACGTCGAGCAACACCCCTTTATTCGATTGTTTTTGGGGGCCCATAGTCCTTTTTAACCCCCCAATGCTCTTTTAACTCATGCCCGGCCCCCCTCCTGAAAACCAAGGTTTAGGATCGCCTCCCCTCCCTAAAGGAGGCGAATATCTCTTCTCCCTCAACCGGGACTTGAAGGCGTTGAATGCGGCGGTATTGGTTATCACGCAGAAGATCAAGTATTTGGTGCGAAACGAGAAAATATTGGGGCGCAACCTCATCGTCATCAACAAGCGCGTCCGGGATATTCAGGCGCAGAATGCGTCTTCCTCGAATACCGGTGTCTCCGATTCTGTGAAGATGGTATTGGATGATGTGTCCCGTCAAGTGGGGGCGATTTCCCAACGTCTCGTGGAGTTGGAGGCCAAGGTCGAGGATATTTCCCGCTCCTCCGCCAAGAGCGAGGATGTGCGGGAGATCAAATACATAGTGGACACGCTCAATCCCCTCCATTTTATTACGGTGGAGCAGGCGAAAGAGATGATGGAGAAAGAACACAAGTGAGCGGTATTTTTGGCTAAAGCGAATATGGAATGATGTGGAAAGAAAGAGGAAAAATAATACGCTCCCATTCCTGGGAGAGAAAAATGCCCATCTTTTTTTCGTGCGTTATTTCGGCGGGCTTTCTTTCCGTGAGAGGACGCGGGGATGCCATCCGGAGATGTTTCCTTGAATGACCCCATCCAGTCCTTCCTTGAATCCCCCCCATAATGGGTCGGGGAATGCGCTTGGTTTGGATTGGATTGTTTTTTTGGTTGGGGTAGAAGGGGGTTCCATACTCTATGGGGGGACTCCCTGGTTATAAATGGGTGGAAGGAGGATTCCCCTCGTTTAGAGGGTGAAAAAGTCTTTCACGACCGGTTGGGAGTACGTGTCTCGGATGGATGCTCGGTAGTTCTTCCTTCCGGTGAGGGTCACGGCGGCCTCGCGGCCCGATACTACGCCTATTTTGGCGTCGAGAATGCTCACCAGGCTCTTGGGCAAGTCGATTTCGTGTGCGGAGGAGAGGATGAATCCCACGTCCTGATTCATGCTTCCCCCCAAGAGTCGTTCGATTTCTTTGGAGAGGAGGGGTTCCGTGTTCAGGTCGAACAGTTGCGCGGCCTCAGGAATCACGAGGAGGGAGCGCACGCGCCCGGATACTCCTTTCTGGGAGTACATTTCGTATATTCCCCGGAGGAGCGTGTACACCAATAATCGCCTCAGCTTGGGAGGAACATTCTGGAGTCGGAGCACGCCCACGCGTCCGATGGATTGGAACCAGGACTTGGATATCTCTTCGATGGGATTCATTCCCGTGAATAATCCTGGATAAGTCTGGTCGAGCAGGTGGAGGATCCGCATCGTGCTCGCGATTTGGAATGCGTTGAATGTCTCGCTGGGCGGGAGCTGGCGCAATACCCCATTGGCCTCCCCCACCGTTCCCACGCGGTGTTCGTGGAGGAATCGGATGAGGTTCTGTCCCAATTCGTTTCCTTCCATTCCCAATACTTCCGCCAGTCCTTCGGGATAGGCGAGGGATAGTTCGAGCTTTAGATTTTCGGGCGCATTAAATTCCTTAAGAGGGAAACCAATAGGGTCTCCTTCGATTTTTTGTTCATGCAGCCATTTGATATCGGGATTGGGATTCCGCATGACCGAGAATTCATTTTTCCAATCCACGATGACAACCGGAATGTTCGAGAACAATGCTCCTTCCGCAATGACTTGGAGGATGTGCGTCCGGTGCTCGATGCGCGCATTGAATACGCCCACTTTTTTGAAGAAGGAGATGGGCTCCTTGACCATGAGTCCGGTGTTCGTGGTTCCTAACACGAATTCCCCGGGGAGCGCCCCCATGTGCCCGGAGGCCACCTGCGCAGGCGAGGGGTTTTCTTTTTCTCCGGAGGAATGGGCGTGCGTGGCCATAACCGGATAGAGGAGGGGGATCGCGAAGAATGCCTCGGCGATGGGGGGAGGATTCTCATTCATGGGTTTGAGGGTGATGTCGTAGGCTTTGGCCACGTCCCCCAAGAGCGTGCTTCCCATATCCAGTTTTTTGAGGAGAATATCCGTCTGTTCGAGCACCAACCCTTCGTCCCATGCGAGGGAGATGGGCGATGATCCCAGGAGGAGAAACGTATGCGTCTCATCCGGTTGGTGCGCGGTCAATACCACGACTT
Source organism: archaeon (assembly GCA_038046225.1). Classification (GTDB taxonomy): domain Archaea; phylum Iainarchaeota; class Iainarchaeia; order Iainarchaeales; family VGJJ01; genus VGJJ01. Next base: position 4,210 of record JBBSWQ010000102.1, on the reverse strand, counting down.
CCCTGGGAAGGGTTTGCACGAAACCACTCACGTCTCCCGTGGCGAGGTAGGGTTTGTAGAATTCACACACCCCATTCGTGTAGCGTCCGTTCTCCTGCTGGAGTATCTGCACATAGAGGGTGGTTTGGGGATTCGTATAGATCTCCAATTCGCGATCCTTCACGCTCCCCTTGAGGAGCAATGTCCAGGGTCCTTGGGCAATCTTGAGGAGGGGCATGGGGAATCACGGGGAGGATTTTTATAGCAAAGATTCTCCCGTATATAAAACCAAAGTCGAGAACCCCCTATGGCGAACGAAGAAGTGGTGCGGAACACCATCCAGAAGATGCGCGAGGCCGGATTGTCCGAGAATATCATCGCCTCCACCCTCCAGGATTTGGGCCTTTCTCCCGGCCAGATGCAGGCCTATCTCTCTCCTACGTCAAGGGGCTCGGCGACGCAGACCGTATCCGTGTCGGGTTCCGATGACCCCTCCCCCGCGATGGATGGAGACGAGGATTCTGTTTCGGAGATGGAGCGCGAGGCCTTGGCATCCAGCACCAGCGAGAAGGTGGTGCAGCGTCTCGATGAGCGGAATCTCCTCCATGAACAGACGAGTGCCATTAAGGATAATATTACTCATCTCGCGCTGGAACAGCATGGGCAGCAGCTGCAGGACACCCACGATGCGGTCGTGGAATTGCATGACAAGTTGGATTCGGCCAACTTAGAGACATTGAGCAACCGCTTGAATGTCATCCATGCGCGCATGGACCAATTGCAGCGGGACGTGTCCGATATGAAGTCGTTGATGGGCGCCATTCATTCGCTGATGCAGAAAGTGTTGGAGACCGATCAGCAGTCGTTGTTCGAGATCAAGAATAGGAAATAATTCCTTCTCATCGTATCCCAAATCGCATTCCATCGAAAGGACGAAACAGGTCATCCTTCCCCACCCAGGGGAGTATGTCGGGAATCATCACTTTCCGAATAGTTTTCCTAAACTATCGAGGATCTTGTTCGCGGATTCGTATATTTTTCCCATGGGATCCTTGATGGCCCATTTCATGTTGGCCGCTTGTTTGTAGCTCTTGACCCCGTGCGGGGCGAGGTGTTCTCCTGCTTTTTCGGCGATGGCTTTTCCCGCAGCATCAAAGAATTTGGCGGGGTATTTTCCGGTGACCGCGTCCATTTCCTTCAGTTCCCCGGTGTATACTTCTCTTATTTTTTTCCTGAATTTTCCCGCCCCTTTTGCGGCCGTGCGGGTCGCGATAGAAATGAAATACGCCAGCACGAGCATCCCGGCCACAATCACCCAGAATGTCTGATGGGTCGCCAATAATATCCAGAGAAAGACAATAATCGTCAGAAGGGAAAATGCATTCATTCAGAATCCCCCGGGACCGCCCATTCCTCCGCCCATGCCGCCATAGGGATCGCCCCCACCGCCTCCCATTCCTTGGAGCATGGCCATCATATCCGGAGACATCCCTCCCTGCGTGTCTTCGGAGGGCTTGACTCCCACCAAATAGGCCAGAATCACAAGTCCGATAGAAAGGTAGAGCATCTCCCCCTGGAGCGAGGATCCGAGGATGAGGAAGGATACTCCCGTGATGAGGGTGAGGATTATTCCTGAGAGGGAGCGGAGGGAGATTAGGAGGAATATCAGGATGGCCAGTCCCAGCCAGAGGAGGTTGGATTGCATCGCAAAGGCCAGGAGGAATACGGCCACCACATACGTGAATGAGTCCATGGTTCTCGCATCCTCCTCACTTCTCGAATAATCCTATCTTGGAGAAAACATCCTTCCCGAATGTGGCGAATGCCCATAATCCCACGAGCACCCATACGAGTTCGGGGAACGAGTAGAAGGTGAGGAAGATGATTACGATCGCCGTCACGAGCGCCAATTTAGCACTCCCCACATTCCCTTTGGCCCAGTTGTATATCCAGATGAATAGGAAGATGGTCAGGGCGAGGTGGATGTTGTCCAATAGCACGTCGTGGAGGATCATACGATAGGAAACGGGATTTGCGAGTATTTAATGGGACGGGTCCCCCTCACGCGTCATGGGGACGCCCGCCCTGGGCCAAAGAATACCGCTCCCAGGCTTCGCGGGCCAGGTTTTTTCCTGAAGGGGTGGGGTATTTTCCGTTCAGGCAGGCCGTGCACAGCTTGGAGGAGGGCACGCGCAGGGCGTGGAACAATCCCTCGATGGATTGATAGCGGAGGGAATCCACCCCCAGTTCGTGGGCGAGTTTTTCTCCCATCCCGGGGTTCCACCCCACCCTTTCTCGGTCGGGATTCTGTTCTCCCTGTCGGGCGGCAACGAGTTCAGTGAACGTGCTCATGTCAATTCCATAAAAACACGGATTGAAGATGGGTGGACACGAGATGCGGGCATGCACTTCGATTGCTTTCCCTTCCTCTCGAATGCGTTGAGCAATTTGTTTGAGGGTGTTTCCCCTCACCACGGAATCCTCCACCAAAATGACTTTTTTTCCTTCCACCACGCTGGTATTGATGGTGAACTTTTCCCTCACCTTGTCCTGCCATTTCCCCCCCTCGATAAAGGTTCTTCCTACGTAGCGGTTTCTCAATAATCCTTCCTTGGAGGGGAGTTGGAGCGTGAATGCGTACCCGTCGGCGGCCGGCTTGCTGGTGTCGGGAACGCTCACGACCACCCACTCTTCCTTATTCGTTGAGAGCGTCTCATTCTTCGCCAATTCTTCGCCTAATCGGTATCGGGCCTCGTACACGCTGCTCCCTTGCAACGTACTCCCGGCTGAGGCGAAATACACCCATTCGAACATGCAGGGAGATATGGGATGCGTGGATGCGGTGAAACGGGAGCGAATCGTTTTGTTCTGATGCACGCGAATCATTTCCCCTGGATTTAAGTCCTGAATCCCATGCGTCGCAAATGGACGCAGGGCCACACTTTCACTCGCCGCGAGGAAGAAATCCTCCGTGTCCACGAACGAGAGGGGTTTGAATCCGTAGGGATCCCGGAGCACGACCAGTTCTCCTTGCGCATTCACGAATACGAGGGTATAGGCCCCGTCCAATTGGTTCGACAATTCCGCAAAGCCGGACTCGAGGGATTGGGGGTCATCGCTTCCCAATCCGTGCGCAATCGCGTGCATGAGGACTTCGGTATCGGTCTTGCTCTTGAAGTGATATCCCTTCTCCGTGAGCATCTTCCGCATTTCAGGAGCATTCGTGATGTTCCCGTTGAATGCGAACGAGAACCATTTCCATAACCGTGTATGCGTGCGTTCGAAGGGTTGGGCGTCCGCGCACAAATCGCTTCCGCTGGTGGCATAGCGTGTGTGTCCGATGCCAACTTTTCCCGCGTATTCGGAGAATAATTTTTCTGATTTCTCGGAATCGCTCAAGGAAAAGACTTCCCCTACCAATCCATTTCCTTTATGCGTCTTGAGCAGGTCCGGCTTTCTCTCATCAAAAATGGTCACGCCGGCCGATAATTGTCCGCGATGCTGCAATTGCAAGAGCATCTTCTGGAGGAAATAAAGCGCGCCCCCTGGAGGATAGTGGGAGAGGTCCTTTTTGAGGTAGACCGCGGCCACCCCGCAGAAGTCGTGGGCTTCGTTACCAGACGGAAAACCAGGCATACCCATGAACGTTTTCCCAAATACTTAAAGGTTGCAAAGCGACTTTTATAGGATGCCACTCGTATCCTTTACATGGACCCCTACAAGCAGGCTAGTATGGACGCCTATGACCTCCACACGTCGCGCTTCGATGCCAAATTTGATGAACATTTTGATGAGTCGGGACAATATTTCGCTAGAGAGTTTGCAAAAATTATTATCGGAAAAAAGGTTCTCGATCTAGGAAGCGGAGGCGGGCAATATTCCCTTTTTTTCAAAGAACGTGGGTTGGATGTGCAGTGCGTCGATCTATCAAACGAAATGATCAAACTCTGTATGAAAAAAGGCCTCTCAACTACGCAGGGCGATATGGAAGAAATCCAGTACGATCCACACACCTTCGATGGAGTGTGGGCATATTGTTCCCTGCTTCATTTGAGGCGAGAAAAAATATCCCCAATGATCGAAAAAATTGCACGATGGTTGAAACCCTCTGGGTTGTTCGGCCTTGCTCTTCTCAACAATAACGAACCCGACGGATTTCGAATCGAAGAAAAATACCCTGGAACGAAACGCTGGTTCACTTACTTCACTCCCGCCCAGGTGGAAGAGATGG
>JBBSWQ010000101.1:0-2685 GCA_038046225.1 archaeon | reverse complement strand
AAATTGTTAGATGCCCTATGGTATCAATATACCAGAAAATATCATTCTAAACCGATAAATGAATATCTTATAAAAATACATAATAAATGAAAAAACTTAGAATTTTAATAACTGGTTCTGAGGGGTTTATAGGAAGTCATCTTACTGGATGGGATTTTACTAAATACAAAATCGAGCCCCCCCAAACCGAACTCGGACACTACATTGTTGAAACCGAAATGGATGATCATTTGTTAATCGATGAAATGGACCAGCAGGCGCGATTGATCCCGGGCGTTCTCGAGACCGGATTCTTCATCGGGAGCGCAGACCGTATTTTGATGGTGGGCGATCAAGAGATCAAAGTCAAGAGTCGAATGGAATATGGGAGATAGCTCCTTCGCCGGGCTATTTTTAAGCCTTCGGAGACCGAAGTTTTGATGCTGCGTCTAGCCTACTGCGGGATTGAAATCCCGCTTAGCCTCTCGGCGCGCGCCATCGACCTTTTAGCAAAAGGTCGATCAAAATTTCGATGAACCCTTTTCTAAAGGGTTCCGAAAGGGCGCCTTGGTAGCTCAGTGGCTAGAGCGCCGGATTCATAACCCGGAGGTCGGGTGTTCAAATCACCCCCGAGGCATTGTAGTTAGCAGTAAAGTGTATTTTCGGTGTTTTGGTTGAAGCGTATTTTTATAGTCTAATGAGCGGATGTTGGTATGAGCGAAAGTATTGCTATTTCAAAAGTTTATAATGAGCTTAAGGCCCTCCGACACGATTTACTGGAAGTAAAGTATGCCTTATTGCCCGTTGAAAAAGTATCTGCCAAGAAAAGAAAAGAATTGGACCGCATTTTCAAAGAGATGGAATTAGGAAAAGAAAAGTCGTTTTCTAAGATTATTTCTAAGTGAGGCGACACCATGTTCGATGTTCGTCTCAGCCGTGATGCGGAAAAGTTTTACGAGAAAGCAGAAAGCAAATTGAAAAATAGGCTGAACGAATTGTTTTCTGTTTTAGCGCAAAACCCTGTTCCCGTTGACGGGTGTGATGTCAAAAAGATGAGTGGCAGAGACGATGAATATCGAATACGATTGTCGCGTTATCGAATTATCTATCGGATTGATTGGGAAACGAATGTTGTTCGAATTGGAGTAATCGAGCGAAGAGACGAACATACATACGATTAGGACTTCTATCGCCGAGTATCATCTGTTTTGATCATTTTCATTCATTTGTTGCTTTCATCGTACTTGGCATTGATCCTGTATCCAAGGGTTCAACCAGTAAGCATATTGCACTGGACGGTTATGATTCCCCGAGGCATTTATTCTAATTTCTTTTTCGCCACGAACGTGAACACCAGGAAATAAAGCAAGGCGACGAGGGCGATTCCGATGAAGGAAAAGGAATGGTCCAACCCATACAAGAATCCCCCAAACAAGGGGCCGATAATCTGTCCTGCCGAAGAAAAGGATTGGTTCAGCCCAATCACGGCACCCTGCTTTCCCGCCACACGCTTCGTGAGCAGGGAAGTGACGGATGGGAAAACGCACGAGTTGCCGATCACGAAAAAACCAAGCGGAATCAGCAGGGTATTCCAGTCGGAAGCGAAAAGGATGAGGAAGAATCCCGCCGTGGAAAACAACAATCCTGCTTGGATCATGCGTAGCTCCCCAAAACGATTGATGAAATTCCCCGTGATGGGTTGGAGAATCATCATCAAGGCCCCCACGAAAGTGAATACCAATCCCATCTCCACCGATGTAAAAGAGAGTTTCTCACTCAAGAATAATGCCATCGTGGCCTCAAACCCTCCAATGAGGAACATGACCACTGTGCTCGAGAGGAAGAGGAATGCCAAGGGAGTTGAGAGGTGCGAAAGGAGAGACGCTTCCTTCTCGGGCAAGTGCTTGCTCTCCTCTTTTTCCTTGGGCTCCTTCAACCGAAAGAGAATCCAGAGGAAATTCAACAAGGAAAAACCCGCCGCCACGAGGAAGGCATCCCGCACGGAACCCGCCGAGGCAAACCCTCCCAGGGCAGGGCCGAAGATGAACCCCACGGAGAAGGTCATCATCATCAATCCCATCGCGGGACCGCGTTGTTCATGGGAAGTGAAATCGGACAAAAGGGAAATAACGGCCGGAAAAATAGCCGCCGCGAAAAATCCTTCCAATGCACGTGCCACGAGGGCCATGAGGAATGAGTCCGCGTAGGCGAACACCAGATACGAGACCATGAACCCAAGGGTTCCAATCAACAATACCTTCGTCCGACCCATCCGATCGCCCAAGCGACCAAAGAAAGGAGAGAAGAGGAGCGACATCAACGCAAATGTGGCCGTGAGAATACCCAACTCGAAGGGCTGCGCCCCCAAGGAGAGCGCATAGAAAGGAAGGAGGGGAAGGATGATCCCGAACCCCATGGAGGAGAGGAACATCGTGAAGAGCAACGGACGGATGCCCGGAATGGAGACGATTTGGCGCATGGACATGGAATCAAACCCAGCAATGAACCCAATAAAAACCAACCCATGCGGGACTGTTCGACCCCTATTAGTGGGATGGCGATCGACTATTTTCTCATCCATCCTTCTGATGGAACATTCCGCATTTTCACGGAGAACTATACTCGATATACTGATTCAGCAGGTATCGTTCGTCCGAGTGCAGGTAGTTGGTTTTTTGTATCTCGGCCATGAATTGTTCCGTGATG
>JBBSWQ010000100.1:0-3534 GCA_038046225.1 archaeon | reverse complement strand
CTCGGGGGTGTGCTCATTAATTCCTTTCACGATGGTCAGCCGTGCAGTGGTGCGATATTTTTTCTTCGCGGTCTCTCGAATCGATTGCATGTACCTCTCCCAAAAATCAGGGAAGAGGGGCTTGTCCAGCTCTTTCAGCGTGTCCTGGTCCGGGGCATCCAAGCTCAGGTAGAGTTGAGTAATGGTGTGAAGCTCGCGGATGGCATTCGGATACTGCGCATTCGGCACGAGAAAAGGGGATCTCCGTTTGGCATGAAACTTTTGGCAGAGCTCATTGATTTTAGGGTATGCGATGGGTTCTCCCGTGAGACTGAGGGCGACATGCCCCACGAACTTGCTCTGATCGAAAACAGCCTTGGTCACTTTCTCGTTTCCTCCGAATCCCGCCAACAACGTTTGATGGGCCCGCAGGCTCTCTTCGATAATCGCATCGGGGTCATCCACCTCCCACTCCCATTCCCTCGTGACGGGTGCTTTCGTCCCTCTCCAACAGAACGTGCATCGGTTGGCGCAGCTCAGGTTGACGGTCATCTGCATGCACTGATGGGAACGAATCCCATAGAATTTGAACTTGTAACACCCCCCCTCTCCCCGCAGCATGTTCTTGGTCCACCCGCACACTTTTACCGCGGAATGGTTTCCGACCATGCGATACTGCTGGTGTTCCAATTCGGCTCGATAAGAGGGGGTAATCGGACTCCTTCCGTCGACAATCCCCCTGGATTCCTCTCCTGGAAGGGAAACGATAGGTAACATAATGGATTTTTCTCAGAATACCGTTAAAAACAGGGCATTTAAAAAGAGAAAAATCCGCTTTTGGGAATGAACGCACGTTCCCCTCAAAAAAAGAAAGTGGGCACCGCCTCCTCCCTCCGCAAACGTATCGAGCGGGACGCGATGCGGGATATGTACCCCTCTCGCCCCCGAAAGCCCATTCGGAAGGGATAATTCCTTTCTTCGAGGGGTGTTTTCCCCCTCCCTCGGAAAACGTTTTTATATCCCCTAATCGTTCATGCACCATTGAGGGGGAATGAAGACTATGTACAAATATGCTATTGCTCGCCAATTGGCGACGAAAAGGGTCATTACGAATCGGGGGGACGAAGTGGGACGGTTATCCGACCTGCTCGTGGATGAGAACTCAGGGAATATCGAGGCCTTGATTGTGGAAGTCGATCCCGAATCCAAGGTCATCAAGCGCGTGAATCTCCAGGACCGGGTCATTCAGATCCCGTATGCCGCCGTCACCGCCGTATCCGATGTATTCATCGTGGATGAACGGGAAATCCAGTCCATGGGAGAGAAGTGAAGGGGATTCTATTTTTCCCCCATTCCTCCCTCTTATCCTTTTGTTCATTCGTATCGTTACTATTCGACCGTTTCCAATTCCACCATTCCTTTTTTCAGGTCGATCGCCTTTACCTCTTTCGTCTTCCCGCTGATTCTCTCCATTGTCTCCTGATTCCCAAGTTTTTTCCGCCGGGCCTCCGTGAGGGCCGTGAGTAATTGCCCAACCCACTCGAAATGTTCATAGATCCATTCGCCCGCCCGCTGCCGCTCGCGTGCTTCCATTTCCCATTCCTCTTTTTGTTTCGCCTGCCGCTCCCGATTGATGTGCAGGGCATTTCGCTCCTTCTCCCGCTTGTCCATGCTCTCTTCCCGGACGATGATTTCTTTGGACAGCTTCTCTTCCACCATTTCCCACACGTTCTCTTTCCCGTCCTCTTCAATTTTGGAATCAGCGTTCACTATCCCTTTCACGCGGGGGAGAATCCAATCCTTTTCCCCGTGGGAAATCCAATCCCATCTCGTGGGGGGAGACCCATACCATTTCTCGAGGGTTTTCTGAATGGTCTTCCATTCCGAGGGAGTCACTTCCCCCGCGTCTTCCGGGGAACGCTGGAGGAGGGCGCACACGGTCCGTGTCCACGGGGCGGGCACGCCGAGTTGGGTGGCCAACCATCCGCCCAGGCTTTTGGATTTTCCGCGCACGGGGGGATTTTCAGGAAGATCCTCCCATGAATCAGGCCCCGGGGGAAATGAGTAGTGTTCTCCCTTCCGAAGGGTGCGCGTTCTCCATTCCTTGGGATGCAGGACATCGACAATGGTGTCCTGCTGGTTCATCGTGATGAGGTTCCCGTCCCCAAATAGTTCGATGATGAGCTTCCCTTCCGTGCATTCGAAAATGAGAATCCGGTCCATCCCGTGCTGTCGGATTTCCACAATCTTGGCGTTCTCAATCCAATTCTTCGTACGCTTAATGAAACCCGGTTGCTCTTCCACGGTTTCCCATCGCCGCCCGCTCTCCATGATGATGGATGGAAACTGAATCAACCATTCCATATGGTATGTGCGGGATTTGACCTTCAACACAAATTTATCGTCCCCCACGCAGCGAAGGGATTGGATGAAGGAACCGGCCGCCCGTTCACTCCATTGAGTAGCGAGGTGGTGCAGGGTGATGCCAGGAATTTCCACGGGCCTCATACGCTTCTCCGTTCAGATGAATTGCTCATAGGCTTCTGCATTAAAACGGTAGAGTGCCCTTTTGAGGCTTTTCCCATCAAAGCGGTATTTCTTGAAGACGTGGGGCTTGTCCCCGTAATACTTGAAGAATCCGTGGCCCGTGCTCGGGTCCAGGAGGAGGGTCTTCCCGTTGACTTCCGACAATACTACCGCGTGCGTGCGCAAGTCGTCCAGCTCCATCACATATACGGCGGCCTTGCGATCGCCCAAGGCAAATAGGGCGTTGCACAACAAAACCGCCAGGTCTTCATCATCCGAAACCTTGTGCGTGAGAATATCTTTGGGGGCGAGCCAAATATTCATGCTCAAATCGTTGGGGACGTACTTGATTTCCCTCCCCATGAATTCGAAAACCTGTTGGGCAGTGAAGAGGTAATCCCGTTCGAAGGTATAGGGGTCGGGCTTGAATGGGAGGAGCAGGGCTTGCACGCTCAAATCGTCAGAGTTGATGAGGCCCTTGATTTGCTCAATACTTCGTTGTTCTCGCTCATTGATGAGAGGGGTGTATTTGTCGAGAATCATCTTGTAGAACGTGAGCCGCGAATCCGACACCATGCATATACATAAGGTGTCCGGTCTTTTAACGCTCTCCCTTGGGGGGGTTTTTATTGCGGGTCCCGGTGGGAGTGTTCATGACATCCCGTGCCCAGGTGGGGTTGGAATACCTCGTCTTCACCGCCTTTCTCCTATTGGTCTCGGCCATCCTTTTTGGGTACGCGTTCATTTCCTATTCTACATCCGTGCAGACCATCCAGACGCAGAAGGCCGTCGATGATGTGGCCTCGACCATCAATTTCGTGTACGCAAAAGGGCCGGGGAACACGGTCCTCCTCGACGTCCACCTTCCCGTGGGATTATCCGAATTCAGGGTGGACCAAAATGTGGTTCGGGCCCAACTGTCCCAGGGAGGGGGGAGCAGTACGTTCTTCACCTTCACCAAGGTCGCAATCGATCCCGTGTATCTCTATTATGAAGCGGGAATCTACACCCTGCGCATATCCATGGGGG
>JBBSWQ010000099.1:0-6296 GCA_038046225.1 archaeon | reverse complement strand
AGGCGATAGTGATTGATGAAATTCATGCGAAGAATTGAGTAATGCTCCCCTCTATATGCTATTACAATAGCGTAAAAGTTAACTTATATGCTATTTTGTTGGTTTGTCGGAACATATCGACCGTAAGATGGTTGGGTTAGAATATAATCAGTAATTCGTCGTGTAGCATAATGCGTAAAAGTAAACAAGACTTTTCAACAGTCTTGAATTGTGGCGAGAAATTGACCTATACTGACGTAGCTGGGAATCTTTCCCCTCTGAATAGCACGTGTGTTTTCTCTTTATCGATAATCACTTTGAATCCCTCTAGTGCTTTCAATTCTCCTTTTTGATCAATTTCACTCAATTCTTTCCCTGTCAGTGAGTAAAAAATTGAATCGAGAACGGTGCCACCGTGTGCGATCATTATATGGCGTGTTAGTATGTCTTTTCCTTGGGCATTCCGTTTTACTAACTTTAGCATAAAATCGAAAAGCTTCTGACCTGTATCAGCGGCGGATGGAATGTTGGAGAGCATTCCTTCTTTGTATAACTGAAATGCCTTGGGCTCCCCTTTTTCTTTTTGTGCTTGCGCAAATTCGAGAGAGAACTTGAAAATGGCTTCGGGTAATGGTTCTTTTTCTTCGTAATCATAGGCAAACTGTGGTATTGAAAATGGATTCGTATTCCCAATGTTTCCTCCAATGCTTGAAAATCCACGCAACAATTCTCTTGCAGTTTGAAGTGTGCGATTTTTACTTGAAGCGTAATAAAATGTAGGGGTTTCTTTTTGTCCTAACTCTTTTCCATGCTGATACGCTAATTCTGCTCCGGCTTGGGTAATCGCATCTCCTTCCTTAGGTGCGTGTCGCAAGAATAAAATTTCAAAAACACGACTCATACTAATTCCATACTCTTTCATTTGGTTAAAAGGAGCAGGGGCGCACTCTAACGCTGGATACGATGCAGCGGCCGGGAATTGAACCCGGATCCCGACCTTGGGAAGGTCGGATGATAACCTTTACACTACCGCTGCGTCTGGACGATTCACTCCCGGGTAGGTTTTTTAATGCCTGCATGGGGTGGAGCATGTTCCCTAAAATAGGGGGTGCGGGAGTAATTCATCCATGTCTTCGTCCTACAATCCCTACGTCCGCCCGGGCCTATTGGAAATTTTTTCCGGCCCCATGAAATCGGGGAAGAGCTTGGCGTTGCTGCATCGCGTGGAGAAGTTGAAATATATGAAGGGGGAGCGATTCCTCGTGTTCAAGCCCCGGTTGGATACTCGGGATTTGTCCCTGCGTTCCCGTTTTGGTTCCCTCTCCCATGAGTGCGTGTTCCTGGATGAGCAATCCCCCGAGTCCATCTTTTCCCATCTGGGGGAGGGGGTTTCTCTCGTGGCTATTGATGAGGTGCATTTTTTTGGGGATGGTATCGTGGATGTGGTGAAGGACCTCCTTCGTCGGGAAATGAATGTCGTTCTTGCGGGGCTGGATACTGATTTTCGCGGCGAACCCTTTGGCAGTATGCCTATTTTGCTCAGTTTGGCGGATGAGGTGCATAAGCTCACGGGCATATGTGATTTTCCCGCGTGCAAGAATCCAGCGAACCGTACCCAGCGGTTGGTGGGGGGTCTTCCCGCGGATTATCGTTCGCCCATCATTGTGGTTGGGGATGCGCTGGAGGGGTATCAATGTCGCTGCCTCGCGCATCATGAGGTTCCCCATGCGCCCGTGCGGGACTTTTCCGCTATTCCCAAACTCGTCCAGGAGAAACTGGGGAGGGAATTTTCATGATTGGTATCATCGGCGGTTCTGGCCTCTATGATGGGGGACTGTTTCATTTATCGGAGCGTCGGAAGGTCCACACTCCTTATGGCTCTCCCTCGGATGGGGTGGCATTGGGCGAATTTTCCGGTGTTCCCGTCGCATTTCTTTCACGCCACGGTCCCGGGCACGTGGTGAATCCCACGAATGTGAATTACCGGGCCAATATTTTCGCGCTGAAAGAAGTGGGTGTTACGCGCATCCTAGGGGTTTCGGCGGTGGGGAGTCTGCAGGAAAATATTCGTCCAGGAGAATTGGTGGTGCCGGACCAGTTCATCGATTTCACGAAAGGAAGGAAGTCATCTTTTTTTGAGGGGGCTCAGGTCGCACATGTCTCGATGGGGGAACCCTTCTGTCCGCACGTGAGGAAAAATATGGTGGACAGTCTGGCGCGTCAGGGCATCCCTCATCATTCGGCTGGAACGTATGTGTGTATCGAGGGTCCGCGCTTCTCTACGCGGGCGGAATCCCGTTTATTTCGTTCCTGGAATGGTCACGTGATTGGGATGACTCTGTGTCCGGAGGCCGTGTTGGCGCGGGAGGCGGAGTTGTGCTATGCTAATCTTTCCCTGGTGACGGACTATGACTCCTTCGCCGATCATCCCGTCACGGCCGAGGAAGTAGTGCGTGTCATGCGATCCAATGTGGAGAAGGCGAAAAAGGTGTTGGTGGACGTGATTCCTGGGCTGGGGAATGATCGTTCGTGCCTCTGCGGTTCGGCATTGAAAAGCGCTTTGATGTGAGGATGGAATAGTGGAATGCGGGAGCCGGGAATTGAACCCGGGTCTCGTCCTTGGCAAGGACGAAGCTTACCATTGGCCCACTCCCGCAGTTGACCCAACAAAATCACTCGGGATGGTTTTTAATGGGTGTCATCTCCTTCCCCGGCCGGGCTTTCCTTTTGGAGTCTTTCCAGCTGTTTTTGGAGGTTGTGCTTGATCATGCTGTTGGTCGTTGCCGCGATCAATTCTTCGAGGTGTTCGGGCGTGGCTGGGATGGGTTGGAAGTATAGTTCCCCGTTTGGTCCTTCCATCAATACTTCGATAGTGACGGGTTTTTCCTTCTTCACCGTTCCCTCTTCACTCATGCAGGGGATGGGGGTTCAGGGGGTTAAAAAAGTGGGGACTTTGATAGGGGGTATTTGATGTGATTAGTTGGATCTTCTACGATAGCGAGGAATGGGGGTGCTTTTTCCCAATCCTTTCGGTTTTTTTCCACGATGTCGTTGGGCATTCCGTAGTTCAATGGTTCCTATGATTCGCTCGCGGGATGCGGGTTTTTCCATGATTTTGGCGATTTCTCTTTCTATCTCAGTAGTGGGAGGGACGCCGTTCCTGCTGTGGTCGATGGCCGCCAGTAGTGTATTGATTTCTTCCCCTCCTATTCCAGGCTGTCTGAGTAGTTGAGCGAGCTCGCTTCTCCATTGTTTTCTTCTCTTTTCCCGGGCTAGTTGGGTGTATGGGATGGGATTGAGTGTATAGGATCCATTTTCCGATTCCGTGAACCCGAATCCGGGCGTCTGGCCCTGTTGTCCCATTCTGGATTTTTCGGCTCCGATTCTCCTGCGTTCGTGGGCCACTCTTTTTACTCTTTCGGCTAATGCTGGATTCTTTTTGAATATCCGTAGGACCGCCCCGTATGCGCGTCTCGCATACTGTTTGGGGAGTCCTTCCCCTACTAATGTGGCGTGATTTATTGCTGTGAGAAACTCCCCGTATCTTCGTTCGATGGGGGTGCCGGATAGGAACCGCTGGATGTTTTCTAATACCTTTTCTTCGTATTCGGTTCCACCTCTCCTCCGTGATAGTTTGGGGGTCTTTGTCTCTTTTGTAGGGATCCTGTTCACGGTCCCCGCGATTCCCGTTCGGATGTTTCTCGGGAGTTTTCCGTTCCGGATGGATTCCGCAATGGCTGATACTGTTCCCGCCACGCTATCCGGGTATCCCATTCGGGCAATGGATCGGGCGTCCCGGATGACGCTCAACAGATTTGTTCTCACGGCATCGGCCTCTTCTATTTTGACTTGAATTCCGTTTTCTTGGAGATGGTCTACGATTGTGCGTGCAGATGGAATGTCGTTGACAAGTTTCCTTGACTCGTTTATATTATTTTTTCTGAAGATGGCGCCTATTGAACGGAGCACTGCCAGTGTCACCGTTTCATGATTGGGGCGGTTCGGAGGCATATTTTCCCATTCGGTCCTTTCACATAAAAGCGTTTGGTAGAATGAGTGGCCCCGGGCAGAGTCGAACTGCCGCCCGATCCGTGTAAGGGAACTATCCTAGCCGTTAGACCACGGGGCCGTAATGCGTCATCATCTTGCCCCGAATTAGGGTTAAAAGCCCGCCTTCCGGTGCTAGGGTATGCCCTCCCTCCCCCTTTCCGAGATGGTGACCTTTTCACCTAACAAGAACATTCCCATTCATCGCTGGTTCTATTATCGCGAGGGCTATTCCAAGGCCTTCGTGGAGTGGGCGATTTCCTCCTACGGGTTGGAGGGGCCCATCCTCGATCCTTTTTGTGGGGTGGGCACCACCCTGCTTGCGGCGAAAGAGAATGGATTGGATTCGGTGGGATGCGACGTGTCTCCCTTGGCTCGTTTCGTCTCGGAGACGAAGACGCGGGATTATGATTTGGAATCATTGGATATCAATTTTTCGGAATTGAAAAAGATGGATTTTGCCTTTCCGCGGGAAGGGCGCGTGGACTCATGGGTGGCCAAGCGTTTTCACAATCAGACGTTTAGGGAATTGGTGACGGTGAAGAAATTCCTAGACCATGAGTACCAGAAATCCCCCTTGCACGATCTCGCCCTGCTCGCGCTGATCGATTCCACCCTGCGTGCGTCGAATGTGGAGCGTATGGGTGCGAGTCTCCGGCGTTCCTCCCATAAAGGATACAAGCCTATTCGGAAGTTTTGGCTCCGAAAGCTCGAGCTCATGCTCAAGGACCTCCGGAAAGCGCAAATTCTTGGACACTCTCCCCTTATTTTAGATGATGATGCACGGTTGTTGAAGCATGTGAAAAGCGGCTCCATTTCTTCCATCATCACCTCTCCTCCCTACCTGAACAAAATCGAGTATGCGAGCGCGTACAAGCTGGAACTGGCTTTATTTTTCGAGGATCCCAAGACCCAATTGCGTTCGTTCGTAGGGAAGGATGTTTCCGAAACCGCGGGGGGGAGCGATCTTCCCATCGTGGATGCCTATTTGGCGGACATGGAGAAAGTGTTGAAGCAGTTGTACCGGGTCCTGGTTCCGGGAGGGAAGGCCGTCATCAATGTCGCGGGGGGTGCCTTTCCCGATCGGGTGGTGCGTTCCGATGCCATGCTGGTGGAGAGGGGGGACTCGCTGGGATTCGCGCTGCTGGATAATGTCGTGGCGCGCACCCTGGATGCCTATCAGCGCCATTCGGGTTTTGTGGGAAAGGTGGATGAGCGCGTATTCGTATTGGAAAAGGAGAAATAAAAGGCAGGATGGAGGGGGAGTTCCCCTCCGTCTGCGTGCTTACATGCTCTTCATCATCATAGGGCCTATTCCCGCGAGGAGGAGGAACAATCCCACGAGTGTCCAGGGGCTCCACCATGCCGGGGCATTCGTCCAAAGTCCTAGGGAGTGAATCAGGAACAATAGTCCAAATACCGCCCATATCTTGCTGCATTTTCCGCAGAGGTGCATTCCGCACATTCCCATGTGTTCGTCTTTAGCCATAGTCGTATCGTCTCCTTCCCGCGGTGGCGGGGATACTAGGGAGGCCAGCCCGGGGTCGAATATAAACAATTCCCCTTCGACTTTGGCGATTGTCGGGAATTTCTTCCCATTCTATCTCTTTTGGTCGATTTCTTCGCGCATGCGCTGGATGAATGCGGGGAGGGGAAGGTCGTTCTCCTGCGTCCCTTCCCGGGTGCGCAGGCTCACCGTTTTCGCGGTTTCTTCGCGTTCCCCCACAATAATCATGTAGGGTATCTTTTCCATCTGCGCATTCCGTATCCGGTAATTCAGCGTCTGGTCCGTGGAGTCCAATTCCGCGCGGATGCCTTTTTCCCTGAGTTGGGCGTGCACGTGTTCTGCATACGATCGGAATTTCTCGCTCAGGGGGAGGACTTTCACTTGGATCGGGGCCAGCCACACCGGGAATTTTCCCATGGTCTGTTCCAGGAGGAATGCGATGAATCGTTCGTAGCTCCCGATAATGGCCCGGTGAATGACCACGGGGGTGGTGTTTTGATCGTGTTCATCGATGTAGCTCAATCCCAATCGTTTGGGCACCATGATGTCCACTTGGACGGTGGCGATGGATTCCTCTTTCCCTCGGATGTTTTTGCTCTGGATATCAATCTTGGGTCCATAGAATGCGGCCTCATCCGTGACTTCGACGTATTCTTTTCCTACTCGCTGGGCGGCTCTTCGCAGGGCCTCTGCGGCCATTTCCCATCGCTCTCTTTCTCCGGAATATTTCTCCGGGTGCCCTTCGAAGTCCGGGAGTGAGACG
>JBBSWQ010000098.1:0-4168 GCA_038046225.1 archaeon | reverse complement strand
CGACATTGGGTCATTAATCACGGTGGGAATTGGCCCCATCGTGCTCGCTTCAATTATCCTCCAACTATTGGTGGGGGGTGGGTTCCTGCACATCGATCTCTCGATCCCCGAAAACAAGGCACGTGTCACAAGTACCCAAAAACTATTGGCCATTATTCTCTCCTTTTTTGAAGGGGCCGCATTCCTGGGATTCGGGATCCCTGGCATCGGATTCCTCCAAGCGGCGCCCGGAATGTTTCTATTCGTATTGCTCCAAATCGCCATCGGGTCCATCGTGTTATTGTACCTGGACGAACTCGTCTCGAAGTGGGGAATAGGATCCGGAATCGGACTCTTCATCGCGGGAGGAGTGGCGCAAGGATTCTTCTGGCAAGTATTCCGACCCGCGGACCAATTCGGGAGCGCGGGAAGAATATTCACGGTAGCCCAATCCCTCATTCAGGGGGATGCCTACGCGGCATTCGTGGGGTTCGTGCCCATCCTATTCGTCGTATTGATTTTCCTCGTCGTCGTGTTCGCGGAGGGGATGCACGTGAACATTCCTATCGCCATGGGACAATCCGGGGCCGGGGGGCGATTCCCGGTGAAATTCCTCTACGTGAGTAATATGCCCGTGATCCTAGCCGCCGCGCTCTTTGCCAATGTCTCCCTATGGGCCTCCCTCACGCAAGGGGTACCCATCGTCAAGGATATCCTCGCTGGACTCTCCTGGGCCACCACTGCTCCCCGCGTGGGGGGAAGCTTCTCGCTTGTCGAAGGACTGCTCACGCTGGGCATCACCTCCACTACTGGCATCGAAGTGGCGCAGGCGCTCGCCTACCTCATCCTATTGATTCTCGTCTGCATCGTCTTCGGTCGTTTCTGGATCGAGCTCGGGGGACAAGGAAGCAAGGCCGTATCGGAACAATTGGACCGGAGCGGGATGTCCATTCCCGGATTCCGGAGGGACCCCCGAATCATGCAGAAGGTCCTGGACCGTTACATTCCTCAAGTCACCATCCTCGGATCCATATTCGTGGCCCTCCTCGCAGGACTATCCGATATCACGGTCGCCTCCCTCGTATCCGGGACCGGGGTCCTGCTCGCCTGCGGAATCGTTTATCGATTATACGAAGAATTGGCCAAGGCCCAGCTCATGGACATGCATCCGGCCCTCAAAGCTTTCTTCGGAGAGAAATAAGGGGTGAAAAATCGGCCGGTGACCAACCAACGTTTTAAAACATTCCCCAGGGGATTGGGTTTAGGAAGCCCTTTCCTGCGAATGGAAAAAAACGGGTTATTTCGGCCTTTATCCTATGTTCCTCAATCCCGCCATGGATTTGGTATTGATATCCGCATTATTCGCGGTCATCAGCCAGACCCTCCAGACGGTATTGACGAATAGGAAAGAAGTCCGGAAGAGCCAAAAAAAGATGCAGGAAACCAACAAACGATACAAGGAGTTGATGAAACAAGGAGGAAAAGCCGACCCGCAGGAAGTGGAAAAAATACAGAAAGAAATGATGGAGATTACCACCGCGAGCATGAAAAGCATGCCCAAACTGATGATCGCCAACATGATCGTATTCATTCCCCTCTTCGCATTCGTGCACCAAACATACGACGGAACCCGACTCCCATTCTTCCCGCCCTTCAGCTGGGTATGGGCGGAAGTGGATTGGTTCTGGTACTATGTCCTATGCTCCCTGCTCATCTCACTCTTCGTCAATCATGTCATGAATTGGCACCACGAGAAAAAGGAAAAAGAACACACGCAAACGATTATCACGACACCCACGAAGGAATGAAAAATGCCCAATAAATCCGAACGACGAAAACTGCGCTCTTTCCGGCGAACCGCCAAAGCGACGCACATGATCAACGTCACCAAAAAACATGCCAAGCTCACGTGCGCACTCTGCGACAAGCAATTGCATGGGGTCACGCACGGAAAAACATCCTCAGAAACCAAACGCACATCTAAAACGGCTAAACGACCCACCGGACCTTTCGCTGGGATTCTATGCGGGGGATGCCGAAACATGGTAGCCACCGAAGCCGTGAAAGTGAAGAGCGGAATCAAAGAGATAAAGGACCTAGACCTCAACGTCAAACAATACGTGCAGCAGCTCGAGAAGAGGGTGAACGCATGACCCCCATATTCACCGCCGGACGAATATGCTACAAGACCACCGGCAGAGACGCAGGAAGCAAAGTCATCGTGATTGAATCAGCCGAGAAAGGATACGCCATTGTGGAAGGAAACCGAACCAAAAAAGGACGCGTCAACACCGCGCACCTCCTCCCCACCACGAAGAAAGCAGCGCTCTCTGCATCCTACACGAAGAAAGAACTCGAAGAGGCCCTCAAGGAGTAAAAAAGGGAGAACGGATGAACCATGTCTGAACACCGCTATTTTGTACGAATCGCCAGCCGCGACTTGAATGGGAACAAACCCATTTATCGCGCCCTCACCGGGATCAAGGGCATCGGGATCCGGACCGCACGAGTAATCGCCTACCGTTTCCAGGAAGAACACCGCATCCCATTCACCGCTCCCCTGGGAGGGATCCCCGAAGACATGGATGCCAAACTCGAGGACATTGTTCTCCACCCCGCCCAACACGGCCTCCCCGAATGGATGCTCAACCGACGCCGGGCGGTAGAAGGGAAATCCACCCACTTGGTCGTGAACGAACTCGACTTCGCGATACGGAATGACATGCAGACGATGCGGAAGGTCAAATCCTACAAGGGAATACGCCACTCCCTCGGACTCACCGTACGGGGACAGCGCACGCGGACCGCGGGAAGAAACAAGGGATCCGCGGTCGGAGTCGAGAAGAAAGTAGAAGCCAAGCCCGCAGGAAAACCAGCGGCTGGGGCCGCCGCGCCGGAGAAGAAAAAATAAAGGTGAACGATTATGGGTGACCCTAAATTCGCACGAAAAATGTATGGAACCCCCAAGAAGCCTTGGGACAAGAAGATCTTGGACAGCGAGCGCGAGCTCCGCGAGACGTATGGACTGCGCAACAAGCGCGAACTACGACGATTGGACGCATTCGTACGGATGAAAAGAGGAAACGCCAAAAAGATCCTCGCACTTCCTGTGGAACAGCGAGTGGAGAAAGAGAAAGAGATTCTCGACTCGCTCGTACGGATGGGAATCATGCGCGGAAAGCCCAGCCTGAGCGACGTGCTCTCATTGAACGTGGAATCATTCCTCGAACGACGATTGCAGACGATTGTCTGGAGAAAACACCTCGCCCAGACCGTCAAGCAAGCACGCCAATTCATCACGCACGGACATATTGGGGTGAATGGGGACAAAGTCACAGTGCCCTCCTACATGGTCACGAAAGAAGAGGAAGCAAGCATCGGCTATCACGGCGCTCCCATGATATTGACCAACCCCCAAGCCGTGCAGAAAGATAAGACGCAGCTCGAAAAAGAATTCGCCGAGATGCGCGGAGAACCCGAAGGGGTGGAATCCGTGCTTGCCGGGGAAACCGGGGAGAAACCCGTCAGTCCCGATGCCGCCGAGGCCCAAACCAATGCACAGGAAGGAAAGTGATACCCCATGGCTGCCAATGATGCAAAAGTAGGACTGGTGCACATCTTCGCGACGCACAACAACACGATCATCCTCCTCACGGACCTCACCGGAGCGGAAACACTCGCCAAGTGCTCCGGGGGAATCGTCGTCAAGACCCAGCACAAGGAAGGAAGCCCCTACGCGGCCATGAAGATCGCCGAGACCATCGCCCAAAAAGCACGCGAAAAAGGAATTACTCTTGTTCACGTGCGCGTGCGCGCCAAAGGAGGAATCCGACCCCGGAATCCCGGACAAGGAGCCGAGGCCTCCATCCGAAGCCTCACGCGAAACGGAATTCGCATCCTATCCATTGAAAACGTGACCCCGGCCCCGCATGATGGGACGCGGAAGAAGAAGAAGCACCGGAGCAAGAAGGTATAAGGAGCAAAACCACCATGGCCCGAAACGCAATCAAGGTACTCAAGGACAAGGGGAACACGACCCACCTCCTGATTAAGGGAACGAACACTCCCACGATCAACGCGATCCGACGGACCATCTTGAGCGAAGTGCCCGTGCTCGCCATCGAAGAATTGGCGATGTATGAAAACAATTCCGTGCTATTCGACGAATTCCTGGGACACCGCCTCGGAA
>JBBSWQ010000097.1:0-4806 GCA_038046225.1 archaeon | reverse complement strand
GTTTTACTTCTTCGAAAGAGAATTTCAACAAGATTCGAAATTATTTACAGAAAATAAAAATACCAAAACTTTCCATGGATGAATTTGATTCGTTTGCTATCGTAAAAAAACCTAAAAGAGGTCGCAAAACCTACAAAGTAATCAAAATATAATGATCCGTCCATTGAACAAACAATCAATATTATTAAGTCCGACATTCTTATCGATAAAAAGGCATCGAAGAACACGCGCTTGAACCTCGGAAGTGACTCCCTCACTCCGCGTTTCTTTTTTTTCCCAGTGCCCAAAAAATATCAACCTCAAAAAAAAAGAATATCCCCCGGGCGGATCAACCGCCCAAGCGAAGGGATGAAACGATCATTTAGGGAAATAGTTTGATCGAATCCACCCATAGGTATTCGTCCACGACCTCGTTCCCGAACGAGTCCTCGAAAAGGAGGAGCGTCCCCTCGTTCACCGTCTGCGTGTCGATGAGGATACCCGAAGTCGTGACCAGGTTGAATTTTGCTTGGAACGAAGTCGCCACGGGACCCGTCGCCACAATAGAAATCAATTTGGCTCGGACCGGTTGGCCCGCAAAGGATCCCTTTCCATTCAGCAAAAGACTCCCGCCAGATTCAAGCAGGGCCTTGCCTTGAGGGATGCCAATGCTTACTTTCCCTTCATTCGTTGACACATCCACGGTAGCGGATTTGAGAAAAAGGTTCCCTGAAATGATGGATTTTCCTATCGAATCTTCAAAATGAATCACGTTTCCGGGAAGGACCGTCTGGGTATCCAGAATGGCTCCGGTAGAATCCAATAGATTGAATTTGGCCTTGAATGCGGTCGCACCGGGACCGGTGGCCACGACGCTCACCACATGAACGGTAAGAATCTTTCCTGCCTGACTACCCGCACCATTCCACGTGAACGAATCACCTGACGTAAATGGAACGAAATCCCCCACGGATAATTGGACGGTCTTTTCCTGTGGGAGAACTGCTCCCCGAATCACATTCGCACTGGGCGTGGACGAAATAATTGCCACCGCCGCAACCAGAATAAGTATGCCTAGAATCACCGCATCGCGCATTCCTTCTCGTTTCATGAATGAATCACCCAAAGATTCGAAGAGGAGAGGGGGTATAAAATACTGCCGAAAGGAATTTGAAAAAAAAAGAAAAGAGAAAACGCCAAGGGAACCCATTTCCCTCAGCGCATCACTTAATTGAGCATTCCATCAAATGAAGAAGTTTCCCTGCTCGCAGTTCCAATCGTTGGGTGCGTATGAGGAATACCCGTATATCCACACGTTGGGATCCGAGGGATCCTCGGGCAGGATGGTCAAGGCACCGGATTCGATGGCTAGACTATCCAAGGGAACTTTCAAAGGAACCATTTCCCCGCTCATGAGGTCGAAATCCACAATCGTTCCCCCGACGGGAACGAGGAGTCCACCCAAGTGCGTGGAGCCGTCTTCCTTGGTGCGCCAGCCCCCGAAGCCCCATTTCAATTCATCCGAAAAGGGCTGCTGCTTGGCATACCACATCGTGCTCCCTTCAAAATTGAGAATAACCCCAATGGGTCCCAATTCCTTTCCGGGAAGGATTCCATACACTTGAATCACTTTACTGATGGGGGGTGCGTCAAAACCCACGGCCGCACTTGCGTCCGCGTGCAATGCACCCAATTCCACGGGGCAAAAAACGGAAGCCGCCTGCTCGGGAACCTCCATTTTTGGAGAACCACCCGCAGCAATTCCCATCGCCGGCAAGGCAAGAGAACATAATAGTATTCCTAGGATTAATCCTTTTCCCAAAAACTTCATCACATCACCTAGACTAAGGAAAATGGTTCTAGAATAAAAACATACGGGAAAAAAGAACCAACCCCCCCAAAAGGTAGAAAATGCATTCTGGTTTATTTACATCTGCACCTCGCTTTCCGCCAATAAGGCATGTTATATGAGTGAAAATGCCAGGCATGAGATAAATTACTTATCAACACGAATCATCTGACTCACAACTGGGTCGCCGAATGCATTCACAAACTGGATAAAATCACCCTTTTTGACATGCTGAGTATCAATCAAGTCTCCGTGCATCGTTAAAAGTTGAAACTCAAAATTATCGGCGCTGGGACCTATTACAACAGCAAGTTTTACTTTCAATGGTAGATTTGAAGCACCCGAATAAGCATCACCAGAGACCAAAAACGTATCTCCCAAGTTTAGAAATATTTTTTTATCACCAAACCCCAAACGAACAATACTGTCGTTCGTAGACGGGTCGACGGTCGCATCCATCAGATATACCTTTCCAGCAACGACTGCATTCCCAGAAAAGTCCTCAAACTGCAGCAATTCCCCGGGGGATATCGTTTGAGTATTAAGCACGTCACCCTGTGCGTTCAAGAGATCAAACCGCCCCATATAGGAACTCGCTCCGGGGCCGGTCGCGACAACCGATACTAGTTTTACGGTGAGGTCTTGTCCGAGGAGTGTGCCAATCCCATAAGCAGTGTAGGTGTCGCCCGGCACAAGCGTCACTTTTTCTCCCAAGGTGATAGTAGCTAGGTTACTGACTCCTTTAACGGATCCCGCAATCACATTCCCGCTGGGAGTGGTTGTGACAATCAGACCCACAGCCAGGACCATTAAAACAATAAGTACAAGACTTTCATTAAATCGTCGAACAGCCAAACGAGCCACCTCGCACCGTGAAGTGGTCGGAAGTTTATAATACTTAAGTCGAAGTCACGTAGGCGTAGTATCCTGGGATAAGAGACTTGGACACACGCGCTTGATAATCGTTTCTTTTTCTTCATCGGTGAAATGAGACCAATTAATTATTTCCTCAATCGTGCGACCGCACCCCGTGCAGAGGGAACCCTCAAGGACGCATTCGCGCGTGCAGGGAGAAGGAACGGGGGACATCATCCAAAAAGGAACAACCCTTTTTTTATGGCTTCCATGTGACCCGAGCGGCTCCCAGGAAAAGGAAAAGGAGGTGAATCCAAGAAAGGAGCAGGGGAACAATCAGGATGGAAAACGTGGGACCCACAAGAATAGATTGATTATCCACCATCACATCGGAAGGAACCATGAGCGCGGCCGAATAACCTTCTACGCCAGAGGGTTGGGCGATGTGCGCAGCGGAAAGCAATCCCACGAGCGGAAAAATAGGCGAAAATGTGGTGAACATGACGAGGACGCTCAATACCAAAATGGAAATGGAAAAAGGAGTCTTATCCACGTATACGTTGCCCAGGCCGGGAACCAGGATATTGGATAAGAGGGCAATCAAAAAGGAACGGGGGCGCTTTTCGGGAGGAGTGGGAATATTCCCCTTCAACATACGGACTTCTTTACGGAGCTTCGTGAGGCGCTCCCCCTTGGACAAGGGCCATACTTTGGAACGTATTCCCTTCTCCTCGGCATGAATATCAAACGTATCCGGATCAAACGTCTGGGATACCCGGGAAAGCCGCTTTGCCATGAAGGAGGGAAACGAGTCGGGCTATATAAAAGTGATGAGAAAGAGTGAATGCAAAACGCGCGCGGGAAAACAACTTGCGTCCCGCAAAAGGCGTCCACTTAATCCAAAAAATTTGGCTTCGGATTACTGCATCGTATTGTTGTTCTTCTGCTCCATGTAGCAGTCTCGGCAAAAGACAGGTCGTCCTTGTCGGGGCTGGAACGGAACCTTGGTTTGGGCTCCGCACTTACTACATACGGCATCGAACATTTGTCGGGGACCCTGATCGAATCCACCGCGTCCTTGGAACGCCATTTGTTGTTTTCTCCTTTTTCTACGATTATTGAATGGATTAAGACCCACCCAACAGACCACTATTCCCCCCAGACCCATTATAAACCCTCGCCCGGGAGGGCGCCGAAATAGCCCCCCAATACCCCTCTCTTCTAGGAACCTGCCCAGCAACCCCAATGGCACCCTACACGAGAGAGGAAAGGGGGTGCGGCGAACCGGCTCTAAAATGCACGGGACAGGATACAGAACCGGCCTTTTAAGAAAAGCCCGGGGAAAAAACACATGCACGGGACAGGATTCGAACCTGCGAAGACACTAAGTCACCAGATCTTGAGTCTGGTCCGTTTGACCACTTCGGTACCCGTGCAAAAAATATGGGTAAACTAACCATATTCAGTATTTCCAAGACAACTGGCTCAAGAATCAATAAAAACCTTCTTCAAGCCACATTTTGAACTTACTTAGGTGCCTCGTGTTTTCGGGTCGAATATCATCAAAGAACATGTGAACATTTGCTTTTCCCTTTAACCGTAGTCGATAGGAAGGAAATTTCCCAATTTTGGCAGGTGCCCTCTTTTTTCTTGAAAAATTAAACCCAAGAGACGCTAACATACCAAATAAAGAAATGGAAAGACATTCCGATGTTGTCACGAAACTGACAACGGGCATATGATGGTGTGTTTTTTGCCATTTGCTGGCATTCTTGTTATAGGATTTTTCAAAGTAAATTGAACCATCTGTATCAAAAACACCACGAATAAATGGGGTAAAATACCGAGCATTTTTTTGAATAAAATCAGGAACCTTCACAATAGACGCTTTCTTACCGGAGGGCATCCCGACCGACATAAAACGACGAATAATAGCTTGATTGGTAACAGAAACCCCGTATGTTTTCCAATAAGGAAATTCCCTTGGTTTTACCGTTAATCCAAATTTTTTTAGAAAAAGATATTTTATCCTCAAATAATATTCTCTTTCATCTTTTGGATTTCCTGTAATAAATAAGGAATATCCTGAATTACCTCTGCTAATCCAACCATCCCCAGCAAAC
>JBBSWQ010000096.1:0-4577 GCA_038046225.1 archaeon | reverse complement strand
TCCCACTTTGATTATTTCGCCGGGCTTTCCATACAGTTTGAGAATAATTCCCGCGCGCGGGGAAGGAATCTCCACCACCGCCTTGTCGGTCTCAATCTCGGCCAGCACTTGGTCGGACGCCACATTGTCCCCTTCCGCGACCCGCCATTTGACCAATGTGCCTTCCGTGGTGCCTTCTCCCACATCCGGGAATTTGAAATCGAGGGGCATTCTTCACGCAGACCTATCTCCCATTTAAGGTTTCCATTCCCTCTCCCTTTCCATGAATCGACAAACCCGCGTATTGTTGGCCGGGAACACCCTCTGGTCATTCGCCACCGGGATGTTTGCCCCCCTCCTCGCCGTATTTACTGAAAAGGTGGGCGGGAGCCTCTTGGATATCTCCACGGCCTGGGCCATCTTTCTGGTGGTCACGGGAGTCGCGACGATACTATTGGGCAAACACATGAACCACCCCCAGCGGCAGGAACGCATCCTGGTGGGGGGATACTTTCTCGTGGCATTGCTCTATTTCGCCTACCTCTTCGTGGAAAATACGTGGCAATTATTCCTCGTGGAAGGTGGATTTGGGATCGCGCAAGCCATGGTGAATCCCACCTGGTATGCCCTATTTTCCCGCCACCACGATCCTGAAAAATCAGGGGACGCATGGGGATTGTCGGAAGGGCTCCAGAGCATCCTCATGGGAGTAGGGACCGTGCTCGGGGGAATCATCGTCTCCCTCCACGGATTCAATTCCCTCTTCCTCCTCATGGGGGTGCTCCAATTAGGGGTGGCGGGAATCTACACCCAATTAAATGGGAAAATAGAACGGAAGCAAAGTCGAATGAAGAAATGACCATTGACCATTGCTGATTTTTGTTTGATCAAAATACCATGGTTTTCCGCACGGTCTCAATGATCCGTTCCGGCGTCGGGAGGTAGTAGTTTTCCAGCTTGAACAAGGGCATGATAGTATCGAATCCCGTGACGCGGGAAACGGGAGCTTTGAGGTGAAGGAAGTTTTTTTCAAGAATGCGTGCCATGATTTCAGAGGCCAATCCCAACGTGAGCGGGGCCTCCTGCACGATGACGCAACGACCGGTCTTCTGCACGCTCGCATGAATGGTGGGCCAATCAATAGGGGAGAGAGAGCGCAAATCAATGAGTTCGATGGAGTATCGTTCCGCCTCGGACAATTGCTGGACCGCCTCCACGCACGTCCGGAGCATGCTCCCCCATGAAATGAGGGTGAGATCGGTTCCCGGCTGGACCACACGGGCCTGTCCCAGGGGAGTGGTGTAGGATTCCTCCGGAACCTCTTCACGGAACGCACGATATACGCGGAGGGGCTCGAAGAAGATCACGGGATCCGGGTCCCGCAAGGCACTCGTCAACAACCCCTTGGCATCCGTGGGATTGGAGGGGACCACTACTTTGAGTCCGGGGGTGTGAATGAATAGAGATTCCATACTCTCCGAATGATGCTCCGGCGCCTTGATCCCTCCCCCATATGGGGAGCGCACGGTCAGGGGACAACTGAATCGCCCCCGGGAACGATTCCGAATACGGGAAGCATGGGATATCAGTTGATCGAATCCCGGATAGAGGAAACCAGAGAATTGGATTTCCACCACGGGATGCAACCCATACGCGGCCATCCCAATCCCGGTACCAATGAGCGCGCTCTCGGCGAGAGGAGTGTCGAGGACTCGTTCCTTTCCATACTTGGATTGCAGTCCATCCGTGACGCGGAAGACTCCTCCATCCACCCCCACGTCCTCTCCCATCACGACCAAATTAGGATTGGATTCCAATTCCAGGGAAAGGGCATTATTCAATGCCTGCACCATATTGGCCTTCATGGAAATCCCGGCCCTTCCACATTCTTTTCGGTCGTGGATTTTTTCTGGGCAAGGAATGAAAGGAATTCCCTTTTCTGCTCGGCCAATTCGAGAGGAAGGGATTGGCACAAATAATCGAACATTTCCTCGGGCTTGGGAGCGGGCATGGACTCATACTCCTGCACGGCCTTCTCGACGAGCGCCACACACTCCTCCGTAATCTGCGTCTCCAAGGAGGGGGAGAGGATTCCTTCATTGGTGAGATACGTGCGAAAACGCGCAATGGGATCCCGGGCGCGCCAAGAATCCAATTCTTCTTTCGTCCGGTAGCGTGTAGAATCATCCGCCGTGGTGTGATCCCCCATCCGATACGTCTCCAATTCAATGAGGGTGGGTCCCTTCCCCGCGCGGGCCTTTTCGGCCGCATCCAATGTGGCCTTGTATACGGCAAGGATGTCATTCCCATCCACTTGAATTCCATCAATTCCGAACGCGATGGCCTTTTGCGCGATGGTTTGGGAGCGCGATTGGAGGGAGCGGGGTTCGGAGATGGCGAACTGGTTGTTTTGGCAAATCAAAATAACCGGGGCTTGAAATACGCCGGCAAAATTCATGGCCTCCAATGTGTCTCCTTCGCTTGTGGCACCGTCCCCAAAATACCCCACCGCGACCGCGTCCTTTTTTTTATATTTCATGGCCATCGCGCAACCCACCGCATGGAGGGGCTGGCTCCCCACCGGAATGGAGACGGGAAAACAATTGATGTCCGGGGAGGCTTTGGAACCCCGCTCGTCGCCGCCCCAATACTGCAATACTTTCACCAAGGGAGTGCCTCGAACGAAAAACACTCCATGTTCGCGAAACGCGGGAAAGGTCCAATCCTGGGGCTTCAATGCAAACGCACTCCCGACCGTACACGCCTCCTGTCCCAAAGATGAGGCATACGTCCCAATACGCCCCTGGCGTTGGAGCTTCAATGCCTTGTCATCGAAAATACGCAATACGGTCATCCAGCGGAACAGCTCAATGAGCTGGGAATTTCCCAAGCGAGGAGCGAGGGAGACGTCCACAACCCCGTGGGCATCCAATATGGATAATCGCTTCACCGAAAAATCGGCCAGATTGGAAAGAGGCATGAGAGGGGGGAATGATTTTTCCTATATAAAACGAGGCCCCATTCCAGAAAACGAATGGGAAAACGGAGGGGGTTTTATTAAGCCAACTTTTTCATTGAATGCGAGAGGAAAAGAGGATGCGACACGCCATCGATGGACAGGGATGCCATTTCTCCATGGACCCCCCCGATGTTCGGTTCATGAGCACGGAGGCGAAAGCCCGGTATGCCCCGAACCGATCGTTCATGCCCCTGCATGTGCTGCTCGAGGCCCGAATTGACGTGAAAAAGAAGGGGATGAGCGCCCGGTGCACGACCACGATTCAGCCCTATGGGAATGAAAAAGAAATAGGATTCGATGCCGTGGGATTAAATGTGAAAGGCGTTCACGTGGATGGGAAAAAGACCCATTACCGCGTGGATGAAACCCATGAAAAAATATGGATCGATGCCCCATCCATCCAAGGAAAGGCCCGCGTGGAAATAGAATACACGATACAGAATCCCCAATTGGGGGTGTTCTTCATCCATCCCACGAAACACCAACCCAAAAAACCATTCCAGGCATGGACCCACTCTGAATCCGAGGAGGCCCGATACTGGTATCCTTGCGTCGACCAACCGGAAGCCAAGTGCCCCATCGAAATGAAACTCACGGTGGAGAACCCCTACATCGCCATCGCGAATGGGGAAAAGATATCCACAAAAAAAAATGAAAAGGGATGGACCACCCACCATTGGCGATTCGACCAACCCAACCCGAGCTACCTCAACGCATTCATGATTGGGGATTTTGCGGAAGTGAAGGATTATCATGGGAAGACCGAAATACTGTATTACTGCGAAAAAGGAAGAGAGGACGAAATCAAACGATCGTTTGGAAACACCCCCTCGATGATGGGATTCTTCTCGGAATACACCGGGTATGCGTATCCCCATCAAAAGTATGCCCAAGTGGCGGTGGCCGACTTCATCTATGGGGGAATGGAGCACACGACCTGCACGACGCAGACGGATCTTTATCTCCAGGATGCCATCGCCCACGACGAATACCCCTACCCCGGAGAAATGCTCGCCGCGCATGAATTGGCCCACCAATGGTTTGGGGACTTGATCACGTGCCGGGACTGGTCCCACGCCTGGCTGAATGAAAGCTTTGCTACTTACTTCGAAGCATTGTGGATGGAACACTCCCTCGGAAAGGATGAATTCGCGTATGAGATGTTCACGAATTATCGCTCTTACATGGAAGAGGACAAGAACCGGTATCGCCGGCCGATTGTGACCAACCAATACGCGGAACCCTCCGACCTGTTTGATCGACACCTCTATGAAAAAGGGGCCTTAATCCTCCACACCATCCGAGGATTACTCGGCGAAAAGGGATTCCGGGAAAGCATCCGGGAATATGTCCACCGCCACGCGGGAAAGACCGCGATCACCGAGGACTTAATCACGACCATTCGGGAAACCACAGGAAAAAACCTCACCCAATTATTCGACGAATTAATCTACCGGGGAGGACACCCCGAGATACGGGTGGCGTCCCATTACGATTCCAAAAAGAAAGAGGCCAACGCTCATGTTTTTTCTTTTCCGTCAATAACATGCTTTTCGAACTTTGCGATATTATGGCAGAC
>JBBSWQ010000095.1:0-4731 GCA_038046225.1 archaeon | reverse complement strand
CGGGAGAGGTGCCACAATACTTGAAGTTCGAGCATACTCACCTTCGATATATCGATAGACATACTATTTAGGGGCTTGAATCACCATTTAAAGGTTTGGTAGACGATGAATGGAATTCCATGGAAAATACCCCGGGTAAAAGTCACCCATATAAGGGGTGCGAGATAGGAATAGGAGATGACGAACCCTAGCCCCATCCTTCTCATCGGAATCGGCATCCTCCTCATCGGGGGAGTATTCCTAGCTCTCCAATTCATAACGAGCGATACGCCCGGAGACCCAATTCCACCCCGACCCGATCCTCCGGGGCCGGGGCCCGGTCCGACACCCAATCCCACTCCAACGCCAGGAGTAGAAGTGGAATATGCGTATTCATTTGAACAATTCAAGAGCGGAAACATCGACACCATTCTCCATTGCGCCGGACCCCTATTCAACCCGGAAGAATACAATGGGTACGTGAACACATTCTCTTCGACTCCCCCTATTATGGTGCGATTCAACATTGGATTAGAGGATAATCCCCGCATCACGTTCGCCCAAAAAGTAGCAGATATCGTCGAGGACATCACACAAACATACCCCAACGAGATTCCATTTCTCTCCATCACGTACACCGTGCGATCGCACAATGCCCCTGCGGACGCATTGGACGAAGAAGTCGTGAACGGAGAATTGGATGGCAAGATACGATTGCTCGCCCAAGGGGTTAAGGCATTCAACCGCCCCACATTCATACGGATTGCGTCCGAATTCAATGGGAACTGGAACAACTACGAGAAAGAATATTACGCCGACTCATACCGACACATCGTGGACCTCTTCCGCGAAGAAGGAGTGGACCAGGCCATCTTCATGTGGAATTATGAAGCACTCCACACCCCCTTTCCTTACATGGAATGGTATCCGGGAGACGAGTATGTGGACTGGTGGTCCATGGACATATTTTCGCTCCAATTCGAGAACGTCAAAGCCAATGCCAATATGATTCAATTCTTGGAAGATGCTAAAGCGAGAGGAAAACCCGTCATCCTCCCCGAAAGCGCCCCCAATTCACAAGATATGGAAGACCCCGCGACGTGGAATAGTTGGTTCGCCCCTTACTTCGAACTAATCAACAACCCCGCATACACCATCAAGGGATTCTGCTACTCGAACCGGGACTTCGGGAAAAATGACGTCGAACTCAAGGAATGGGGAAACATGCGCATCGACCAATCCGACGCACTCAAGGGGAAATACCAGGAAGAACTGAAGAAAGAACAATACTACCATATAGAATAGCGTCGCACCGGCTGACACACACGAGAGACGCACGAATATTTATAGGCCGAGACCCCCTCTCCCAGCAAATGGACGATTCATTATTCATCAATGGAAAATGGCACGGAGGAAAAAAAACATTCACGTCCTTGAACCCTGCCACCGGAAAGAGCATCGGGTCGTTTGCTCTAGGAACGAAAAAGGATGTAGAAAAGGCCATCGAAGCGGCCGAAAAAGCCCTTCCAGAATGGGCTGGCACCCCAGCCCCCAAAAGAGGAGAATACCTATTCGAGATATCCCGACTCCTACGGAAAAACAAAGAAAAGCTCGCCGCGCGCGTGACGGAAGAGATGGGAAAAGTCCTGAATGAAGCAAGAGGAGACGTGCAGGAAGCCATTGACATATTCGAATATATGGGGGGAGAGGGAAGAAGGCTGTTCGGACACACAACGCCTTCTGAAATGAATAATAAGACCGCCTACACGATACGAAAACCCGTCGGAACGGTGGGAATTATTACCCCGTGGAATTTTCCCATCGCCATCCCCGCATGGAAGATATCCGCTGCCCTGATTGGGGGAAACACGATCGTATTCAAACCCTCCTCGGACACCCCGCGATGCGCGGCGGATCTTGTTCGGATACTTGACGAAGCAGGAATCCCCCCCGGAGTCGTCAACATGATAACGGGAAGCGCGAGCGAAGTGGGAAACGAAATCGTCACCAACCCACGCATTCGTGGATTATCCTTCACGGGCAGCCGGGAGACGGGGAAATGGATCACGCAGCACGCGGGGATAAAAAAAATAGGATTGGAATTGGGAGGAAAAAACGCCATCATCGTCATGGAGGACGCGAACCTCGACCTGGCCGTGGAGGGAATCATCTGGGGGGCCTACGGCACCACTGGACAACGATGCACGGCGGCCTCACGGATCATTGCGCACGAAAAGATACGCAAACCGCTCGAAGAAAAACTCGCGGGACGGATTGAAAAACTACGCATTGGGAACGGGATGGATTCCAAAACGGACATCGGACCTCTCATCAATGAAAAAGCGGTGGAGAAGAGCCTCCAGTATTCCATCATTGGTAGAAAAGAAGGAAAACTCGTGGAGGGAGGGAAGGCCCTCGACACGAAAGGATTTTTCTTCGAACCCACACTCTTCACCGGAGTCAAACCCCGCGCGCGAATTGCGCAGGAAGAAATATTCGGACCCATCGCGGCCATCCTGCACGTCAAAAACCTGAATGAAGCCATCCGAGTGTGCAACAATACGGTATATGGATTGAGCAGCAGCATCTACACGAACGATATCACGCGTGCCATGCGCGCCATCGACCAAATCGAGGCCGGAATCACGTATGTGAACAGCTCCACCATTGGGGCAGAAGTCCACCTCCCCTTTGGAGGGGTTAAACAAACCGGGAACGGGACACGCGAGGCAGGGAGTGAGGGCATCCATGAGTTCACGGAAACCAAGACCGTGTATATCGACTACTCGGGAAGACTGCAAAAGGCACAGATTGACAATCGATAATACGAGCGCGACGACCAAACAAACACAAAAAAATATTTTTAACGAGGCTTCCGAATACGCGGAGGAGGCCCCCTCTTATGCGGAGCAGCCCCGAAATCAGGAGAAGAATGAGGATCAATTCCTTTTGATCTATCTCGACGAGGACCCCTCGACCAGGGAAGGGAACCCGACTCTACGCCTAACGGAGGACCCGCGGGAGGCTGCCCTTTAGGCCGACGAATGTGAGGACGACCCCGACCGGAAAAAAAATCACCGATACGCGACCATAAACCCATACACCAAAAAGAGCGACCGCATATATAAATCACAACACCATTCAGGGGAGAGGGAAGACCCATGAAAATAGACATCCGCACCCCCCTGCCCGGACCCCGATCCCGGACGATCCTGGAACGACTGAAACGGAAAAGCGGGGCCTACAACATCGACCACCCCTACGTGCATTCGATGGAAGGAAAAGGAAGCCACTTTTTAGACGTGGACGGGAACACGTTCCTTGATTTTGCGGGACAGATTGCCAGCAATCCCCTCGGATACAACCACGCTGGAATGATGAACGTGCTGCGGAAGCACGCGACGCACACCCCGGTCAAATACGGGGGACAGGACTTCATCATCCCCCAACATTTGGAACTCATCGAAGAACTCTTGAGCACCCTCCCCCACGAGCTCGACGCGGCATTTCTCATCAACTCGGGGGCGGAAGCCAATGAGAACGCCATCAAGATTGCGTGCCGAAAAAACCCCAACGCGAAATTCGGAATATCCTTCCAAAACGGATGGCACGGCCGCACGAGCGGGGCCCTATCATTAACCAACTCGCGGAGCGTCCAGACCAAACATTACCTCAAAATCCCCGCAAAGAGGCTCCCCTATACGGAGAGCGCGTCCGACGAATTGGAGGACCTCATCCGAAGGGAATGCGACCCCAGCGAAATAGGATTCGTCATCATGGAATGCATCCAGGGAGAAGGAGGATACCACCCCGCCCCCCCAAAAATGGTGCAGGACATCCGGAAAACGACCCGCAAGTATGGAATACCATTGATATGCGACGAGGTTCAGAGCGGAATGGGACGCACGGGAAAATGGTGGGCGTACCAACACTATGGCATCACCCCCGACATCCAGACGTGCGCCAAGATGCTCCAAGTGGCCGCGACCGTGAGCAGGAAAGGAATGTTTCCCACCGAAGGAAGCGCCATCAGCTCAACGTGGGGAGGCGGGCCGCTCATCGACCTCGCGATGGGAGCAGCCGTCATCCGAGAGATCAAGAAGAAAAAACTATTGACCAACGCCCAACGGATGGGAAAAAGGATTCGCGGACGATTGGAAGAAATACACACGGAAACAGGAAATATCCATGACGCGAGAGGAATAGGACTCATGCAGGGATTCGACCTCCCGGACGCGGAAAAGAGGAACCAGTTCAGGGAAAAACTATTCCAGAAAGGACTCATCATGCTCGGATGCGGGACGCAAGGAATGCGAATATCCCCCTCCCTGAACATCACGCAGGGAGAGATTGATGAAGGAATGGACATTATCGGAGAAACCGCAAAAGAAATGAGGTGGAAAAAATGAACAAGCGAATGGAATTTGAAACCCTAAATCAACTCATCGACATCGAAGGCGTATCCGGTAATGAGGGACCTGTGCGGGAATACATCGAGAAGAGGATGAAACCCTACTGTGATGTAATGAGCGTGGACAAACTGGGCGACCTCATCTGCCACCAAAAAGGAAAAAAACCATCCATCATGCTCGCCGCCCACATGGATGAAATAGGACTCATGGTCAAACGCATTGAAAAGAGCGGACGCATATTCGTGAGCGCACTAGGGGGGGTCAACTCCATCAATGTCATCGGACAAACCGTCATGATACGCGGGAGCACGCCCCCCGTGAAAGGAATCATCACCACCAA
>JBBSWQ010000094.1:0-5447 GCA_038046225.1 archaeon | reverse complement strand
GGGATCTTCCGGTCTACAGCCGGACGCATTAGCTACTATGCTAAGGCGGGAACACGCTCCTTTTTCCTTCCGGAATCAGGAACTCTATTTGATTCACTCCATTTCAAGCCGTAAATACCGCTCAAAACGAAGCATAGTCCGGCAGACGAATGGTCGTGGAAAAGCCTTATTAAGGCTCCACTAGGGGGGGTCCCTTCCCATACCTTCAATAACCCGGAATAGGTCATTTCGAAATGGGGCTGGAAATAAAGGAATTGGGCCATGTGGTCTTGTTCGTGCATGATTGGGTGAAAATGCGTCATTTTTATGGGAAAATCCTCGGGTTCCGCGAAGTAGCTTCCCAACCCGGCATGGCGACCTTTTCCTCGGGAAGAACCCATCATGAACTATTGTTGATTGAAGTGGGAGCCAAACCCCAGCCCAAGGGGAAGGGGCTTCCTGGGTTGTATCATATCGGCTTCAAGATTGGCGATACCGATGCGGAATTGGTCGAGGCCAAAAGGGTCATGGAAAAGGAAGGGGTGAAAATCATTGGGTTCGGCGACCATCACGTGACCCATTCCATGTATGTGGTGGATCCGGAAGGGAACGAGTTGGAATTGTATGTGGATGTGAATGCGGATTGGAAAAAGGACCCTTCCGTGGTCATGAAACCCGTGAAAAGCCTGCAATTAGAAGAGTAGAGATTTAATCCCATGGGGGGTGATTTTGAGTATGAATTCCCAGCAAAAAAAGATTCGCATTGTGTATGACCCGGCCGTGTGCATTGGCAATGGGGAATGTGTCAAGAACGACCCAACCCTTTTCGGCTACAATGGGCCAGCCAAGAAGGCGATTTTGATTGGCGGACACGCGGATGGAAAGAAGGTCTCAATAGAAATTTCGGGAAACGAGAATCGCATCACCTATGCGATTCGCGCCGCTTCTTCGTGCCCGGTGAATGCCTTTGTGGTAATAGATGCTCACTCAGAAAAATTGCTGGTTGGCAAGGACATCGATTCCCATGACGCGAAAGAAATAGTTGCGATGTACGATGACGCCAAGGATTTCATTCTTGATCCGCAGGGGTATTTCCTGATTCGCGTGGACTATGAGAAGAAGAAACTGGAAGTGGGCTTCTGCAACGCCAAGAATACGGTGGTGCTCAAGGTCGTGGGAAACAAGCCCATTGATGTGTATCATACGATTGGAACCAAAGGAGATCTGGGATTGCGCCCAGAGCACTATGCGTATTTGGGAAGGGAATTAGAGAAGGCGTATCACTGCCTCGTGAAAGGATTGGAGTATGTCCAGGATGATGAGCTCCATTCAATGAAACCCCAGAAAAAGGCTCATTAATCCCATCATCCATGATTCTGGATGGTTTCCCCTTTCCCTTCCCGGTTGCTTCTGGATTGGTTCCGCCGGAACCAGCGCCCGCTTCCCTGGAGAAAGGATTATTCTCCGTATCACGTGTGGGTGTCCGAGATCATGTCCCAGCAGACGCGGATCGAGCAGATGCTCCCCTACTACGATCGTTTTCTCTCCCAATTTCCTACCCTAAAGTCCCTCGCGGATGCGTCCCCTGAAAAGGTGTTGAAAAGTTGGGAGGGACTTGGATATTATTCCCGTGCCCGCAATTTCCATGCGGCTGCGAGGCAGGTGGTGAATGAGCATGGGGGAATCATTCCTTCCACGAAGGAGGAATTGGTCCAATTGAGGGGTTTTGGTTCCTACATCTCTTCGGCCGTGGCCAGCATCGCGTTCAATGAGGATGTGTGCGTGGTCGATGGGAATGTGCTGCGCGTCGCGTCACGGTATTGGGGAATCAAAGAGGATGTATCCAAACCGGCCACACGAAAAAAAATGGAGTCCCTATTGCAAGGGGCACTTCCCCCTGGAAGCGCACGGGAATTCAATCAAGGGATGATGGAATTGGGGGCATTGGTGTGCACGCCGGTTTCCCCCTCCTGTGGGGAATGCCCCCTGAAGAAAGGTTGTTTCGCGTTCATCCACTCCCAGCAGGATTATTTTCCCGTGAAGGAGAAGAAAAAGAAACCCTCCACGAAACATTTTGCGATGCTCGTGCTGGTCAAGGATGGGAAATATGGCCTGGTCCAGCGCACCACCCAACTATTGAATGGGATGTGGGAGTTTCCCATGGTGGAATATTCCCCCCTCCACGATTCTACTCATTCCATCGAGAAAAAGGCGGCAGCGTTGGGGTATTCCATTCGTTTGAAGGAGGAAGTGGGGTTGGTTTCCCATGCGTATTCGCACTTTACCCAAGAGGCCCATCTGCACCGCGTGGAGTATTCTCCCACCATCTCCGTGGAGTGGTTTTCCCCTTCCCACGTAAAAGGGATTCCCCTTTCCCGGGTCCAGCAGAAGGCATTGATGTTTCTCCGCGAGAAGGATATCCTTTAATCCCGCGGGGGACATGCTCCCCTCATGCATGGGGCAGAAGATGTGGACCGGGTATTTCTTCGGGCATTGCGATTCGCATTGGTAGCGAGCCGAGGGGGGCCCATGCGGGCACGCATCCTCAAGGAGTTATGTATTCATCCATTGAATCCCTTGGCATTGGCTAAAGAATTGGGGATCGATTACAAGACGGCCACCCATCATTTGGAACGATTAATGAAGCAGAACCTGGTCACCAAAAAAGGAGAGGGGTATGGGGCCCAATACCAAGTGACATTCACCCCTTCCCAACAAAGGGCATTCGAAGAGATGACGGGGAATTGGGAGAAGAGTTATAACGAAAACGAGGAGAAGTGAATATACTATGGACGAACTCATGATGGGGTTGATTTACGTGGAAGGACTGAATGTCCTCCTTTCCGCCGGACTGCTCTGGCTCTATGCGCAGAACTATCGTGCCCTGCGCAGTGCGCCCGGAATGGGACTCGTATTGTTTGCGTTTGTTCTTTTTGTCCAAAACGTAGCGGGACTCTACCTCCATTACACAACGGGAGAGTTCTACGCCAAGATGCTGGCCACCCATGCCTTCGGTTTGGAATTGGTGGAAACGCTCGCGCTGGCGGTCCTTGCGTATTCGTGTTGGAAAGAATGAGACTTGGGAAAATCCATATATACCCTCCAACTCGCTTCCATGTGTGGAGGAGATTACGATGAAAGGATTGATTTTACTCGGGGTAGCGTTCATGCTTTTCACAGTGGGATGCGTGAGCCCCCAAACATCAAGTGATGTTGCGGATGCGATGATGGAAAAAGAAGGGGATGCGATGCAGCCCAAAGAAGATACGATGATGGAGAAGGGCATTGCGTACGTTCCTTTCACCCAATCGTCCTATGAGCAGGCTAGGGCAGATGGGAAGACCATTTTCTTGGAATTCTATGCCAATTGGTGCCCCACGTGCAAGGCCCAGCATCCTGCGTTAGTGGAAGGGTTGTCTAAAATATCCTCGGATGAGCTGGTTGCCTTCCAGGTCAATTACAAGGATTCCGAGACGGATGCGGATGAGGGAGAATTGGCGAAGCAGTTCAATATCACCTATCAGCACACGCACGTCGTAACCAACGCGGGCGGGGAGACCTTGTTGAAGTCCCAAGAGAATTGGTCCGCGGACGATGTGATGACTAAACTGGGTGGCTTCGCGTAGGACGCGAGAAGATAAATAAAGGACCAAAAAGAGGATACACGCATGGTGGACATCTCATTACCGGTGGCGTTTGGCGCGGGGCTCGTCTCATTCTTGTCCCCATGCGTCCTGCCCTTGCTCCCGGCCTTCTTGAGCTTCATGGCGGGATCCACGCTCAAGCCGGGCGTGGAAATGACGAAGGAGGATCGTCTGAAGATCATCCTAGCCTCCGTCTTTTTCGTATTGGGATTCTCGGTCGTATTCTCCTTGTTAGGAGTGTTATTGCAGAGCGTCCTTGAAGCGTATGCGTATGATTTGCGAAATTACCTTGGATACATCGGCGGAATCGTGATTGTATTCTTCGGCCTGGTCATGGTGGGCGTGTTAAAGATTCCTGCCCTGGAACGGGAATACAAATTGAAGGTGGGACAAACCCGGTATGCCTTCCTCACGGCATTCCTCTTCGGCGCCGCATTCGCCGTGGGATGGACCCCCTGCGTGGGAGCCGTATTAGGCGCGGTCCTCACCCTTGCCGCCACCAATCCGGGAGTGGCATTGCCATTGATGCTATCGTATTCATTGGGATTGGGAATCCCCTTCCTGCTGGCGGGGGTATTCTTCTCCCAGGCACGGGGGGTCATTACGTGGATTGCTCCGCACCTGATTCTCATCAATAAGATATTCGGAATTATTTTGATTATCTTAGGAATACTCGTATTCACCGGGCAATTGGTCGTGGTCGCCAATGTGTTCACGGAACCCTTGCTTCAATTTTTCATGCCCACGTGAAGAGGATTATTTTCGAATACGGGTCCGCCCGGATTTGAACCGAGGCCGACACCTCCCAAAGGTGCCATGCTGCCAGGCTACACCACAGACCCTACTATTTATCGACAAGCCCGGGTATCGTTTTAACGATACCCTTATTTCGGTGCCACCGGTCGAAAACGGCGGGATGCACCACAGACCCTGCTACTCATCGAATGGCCGGGGAACGGTTTTAACCATACCCTTTGATTAGGCGATTTCGGGGCGCTTCTGGTGAAGACGTTCCATGATTTCCCGGGGATTCTCCACGCCCACGATGGACACCTTGTTGGGCCGGTTTTCGATGGTATAGCGAATCTCCACCTCATCCACATGGAGCCAGCGCTGCATCCAATCCTCTTTGACGCGCACGGAAGAGATGGCAGCGTAGGGGACGAATATCTCTGTGCTGGGCCCTTGGACCCGCACTCCCAGCGTGGTCAGCCAGGCCGTGCGTTGGGAGAGATCCACCCTCCATAGCCACCGCGTAATCACCCCGATCAGCATGGCCAACCCCGCAAGAGCGAGGGATTGGAGGAGCAGGATTTGGGGGGACCCCCCATTTTGTTTGAAGGAATAGAGGAGGAACACCAGCAATCCCACGAACCATACCCCGAACAAGGGGGCGGCCTTCAGGGAATAATAGGCAGCAGTCCTCTTGGAGGGAGGAACCTCCATCTCTATTTTTTCATCCAGCGATAAAGAGGGTGACATACACCCTGGATTGGGATAGGGAGTATAAAGGACTGATTCTTTCTACCAGTTTCTCTTGTGATTGATATACCCATCCACCCAATCCTCGAATAGTTCTTTATTTCGCAGGAGTCGTGCAACACCACTTTCTTCCCTTTCCAATCGGCCTAAAAATGAACTAATCTTTCCCCACATTTTCTTTTCTCTTTCGGGAGTTGGTGTTACCAAGTCAATAGCCATACGTACGGATAAAATGGCTCTCCTTCGGATAAATGGGGCCAATCTCCGCTGGATGATTAGCCATCTTCGGGCTAGTGCCAAAATCACTTTTTTGTGATGGGGGTCGTGGGGATTGTTTTGTTT
>JBBSWQ010000093.1:0-2967 GCA_038046225.1 archaeon | reverse complement strand
GAGATGTGAACCATGCGACGGCCCTCCCCCACCCCCCATTCCCCGCGCGGGCCCCGATACATCACCCCGCGTCGCGCACGGCCAGGGGAGAAACCCCGAAGAGGGCAATTAGCCCGCATGGGAGTGCCCACCACCCGGACCCTCGAACAATTGCACATCACGTTTCTTCCGGATGGGAGCGTGACGGTCCCCCGCTACCGCAAGATACCCGGGACCAATCGCTTGGTCATCGAAAAATATGTGACGGTGCGCAATCCCGCGGCCGCCATCCGCATGGTCACGGAACAGACTCTCGCCATCCGTGGGGAAGGGGGGCGATTGATTGGAATCCACCGCCAACTCACGGGGACGCATGCCGATATCGTGAAACACTGGAAGGAATACGACCCCACCCAACGGGGGGTGGTGATA
The DNA here is from genome assembly GCA_038046225.1 of archaeon. Classification (GTDB taxonomy): domain Archaea; phylum Iainarchaeota; class Iainarchaeia; order Iainarchaeales; family VGJJ01; genus VGJJ01. The sequence goes on along the minus strand of JBBSWQ010000093.1, from coordinate 2,556 downwards.
TCGCTCTTGCGGGAATTCGCCGGGGCCATCGGGGACGTGAAACAGATTCAGAGGGAGGACAAGCGGAGGGCCCGGGAACGATTGGAAGAAGCCATCGGACAATTGGAAAAGAATCAAGTGGGACGCGGAGCCCTACAAATCATTGGGGTGGCGAATGATCTCATCGCGCAAGAGAACGTGTTCATGCGCCAACACCGATTACTGCCGCGAAGGGGAATCGTGCTCGAAGAAACCGCACGGAAATACAAGGACCGACTCGAAAAATACATCCGCGACATGCTATCCCGCATGGATCGAATCAATGCCCCCCTCATCCGACCGGGGGATGTGGAAACCATTCTGGAGGAGATGAGGTTGGATTATCAGAGCATGAGCCGGAAGCACGAAAATGAGGTCACGGGCGCACGGACCTCCCTGGCCGAGGCCGGAAAAGCGTTGAAAAAAGGGGACTGGAAAATGGCCCGGCATCATATGAGGGAAGTCAATCGGGCCATCGTGGGGGCCATCAGCAAACGATACCTGCTCACCCCCTCCTTATTGGAATTCGTCTCCCGCTCGGCCTACCCCGCGCATCGCCGGAGAATATTCACGGAACAATTAGAGATGCTCGCCGAGAGCGTATTCCATTGGTATCGAAAAATCCAAGGAGGGGAAGACCCGCAACGGATGATTGCATATTTCAACCGATTCGCAGCTGCGGCCCAACGGGACCTTCCAGAGGAAAGCCTCCAACTCATCCACGAAGCGGAATCGGCCATCGCGGCACAGATGCCGGCTATTGCCATTCGACGGATGGAATTAGCGTATGAGATTGCTTCTGGAAAAGAAATAGGAAAATGATTCCCCAAAGATACGAAAAAACGGAGAGAGTGGGAGCCGAACAACCTTTTGCTTCCGCAAAAGTTTGATCAAAAAAGAAACTACGGAGAGAGTGGGAGTCGAACCCACGCATCCTTGCGGATCCGGTTTTCGAGACCGGTGCATTTGACCACTCTGCCATCTCTCCACACGAGGACTTAATGGATTCTAGTCAACCCAAAAAGCCCCCGATAAACAGGATTGGGCGGGAGAATGACTAAAAACCCCACATTCGAAGGGGGACCAAAAACTATTCCTCGGGATCGATTTCGGGCTCGGGTTCATCGTCCGAAGGAGCATCATCCCCATCCTCAGGGGAGGGCTCCATCCCCGGTTCAGGGGGCTCAAAGGGAGTAGGAATGGAAGGAATCCCAGGAGGAGATGTGGCCGAGGGAATGGATTCCTCGCGCGCGGGGATCTCTCCCGCCAGCTTTTCAATAATCATTCCCGGCCCCCGAATGGTGGCGGTGTCCCGGTCCAAATCCAGGGTGATTAATCCCAAGAAGGCACGGACCCCCGTGAACGTGGCCTCTTGCCCGGACAAGCGGGAAAGGAACTCAGACAAATGAGAATGCGGGAGGCTCAATCGATTCCCTTTGGGGGGGAAGGGAAGCCCGTTCATCAATGGGTGGTCAGCTCCCCCTGGCAGTGTGGAATGATCCACCTGCACATCCTCGGCCGTGGACAATTCGACCAACCGCGGAAGGAGGGGGAGCCAATCCGCGAGGGGAGCGGAATGGGAACTGGGAAAATTCTGTTCGCGCAGGGAATGAATCTGCGACGAAAGGGTCTTTTCTACATACTGGAGGTGGCGGATGTTTTCCTGCAATCCCCCATGGACCTTTTCCACATCATTCACGGAGAAATTCACGCTGGCCCGGGCATTGTCCAATAGGCGCGCATCCATCTTGCCGCGCTCCAATAGCACGGATAGATTTTGTACTAAGGGATCGGGATTGGAAGAGACCGAACGCACACGCATCAACTGGTTGAGCTTCAATACCAACTTGTCGTGCATCTTGACCTTCAGGCCGGCCATCCCTTTATCGGTCAAAAATAACTGGTGGCCTTGGCGGGAAACCATTCCAAAGGAGACCGCGTCCTTCAATACTCTCGAAAGGGCGGCCCGGGACGAATTGAGATTGGCATAATTAGGGGCGATCTTGGAGAGAAGGGATTGGTAATCGATCCCCGGATTCTGCTGAATGATTAACAGGATAGAGGTCTTCGATGTCATGCGTTAATGGATTCGTTTGGGGAATAAAAAGGTGCGCGTGGATGCGCTTCATCCGCAGGATTAATATATCCCGAATCAACTCACTCACCGTATGGATGTTCACGACCGATTCTCGGGGCTGATGATAGGCCTATTGGTCGTGGGAATGGCTTTCCTCCTGGCCGGGACCATTTGGAATAGCACCTCGGGAAATGTGGTCTCCCTCACGCTGCGACCGGAAGCTAAAATACAATGTGAAACCACTCTCCCGTCAGAGATTACGGGAGATTATCGCTTGTGCGCTGGAAATTATCCGTTGTCATCCGGCACCACCATCAAGACGAATGGTTTTCTCCAATGCGAAAAGGGGGCTACTTTGTATTACCCGGAAAGCAGTGGCACTCCTTTTTCTGCCATCACTATCGTAGGGGCGGGTAAGATCAAGGGATGCACGATCAACGGGGGCTTTTCGGAAGGAATCC
>JBBSWQ010000092.1:0-1406 GCA_038046225.1 archaeon | reverse complement strand
CGCTCCATAGCGATGCGCATGGCTGCATCGCGGGATGGGAGGCCGGTTTTTTTCATTTCGGCAAACATGGCCCGCACGTTCTTCTTAATCTTGGACTCAACCATCGTGAACATGGTCTTGGGACTTCCGCCGATGTGCTCCACATACGAGGAAATAACTCCCCCCGCGTTCGCCACAAAATCAGGGATGACCAATGTTCCACGCGCATGCAGCCGCTTCTCCACTCCTTCACTCATGGAGATATTGCTCCCCTGCACCACCAAGCGGTGCTTGACCTGATTCACATTCCCCATCGTCACCAGATCGGGAATTGCGGCCGTCACCAACACGTTGGCGGGAGCGGTGAGAATATTGCTCCCTTTCCGCGCATACTTTCCCCGATACCGTGTCACGGAACCAAATTCTTTCTTGGTATTCATCAACCGCTCATAATCAAGGCCTTTTTTGTCCATAATGACTCCGGAAGAATCCGAAACGGCCACGACAGGAACCCCCCACTCGGACAAGTGCTTATGAACGAAGGTCCCCACGTTCCCATATCCTTCAATAGCGACCCGTGCAGTGGAGGGATCCATCCCCAGGTATTCCAACGCCAGCATGGTGGAATGCGCCACCCCGAAGCCAGTGCTCCCTAATTCATGCGGGATTCCTCCCATACTCGAAGGCTTTCCTGTACAAACTTTCCGTGAACCCGCGGCAAGGGCGATCTGGCCCATTTCTTTCTCCGTGGTGTTGATGTCGGGACCCGCCACATACAAGTGGGGGGAAATCCCTTTCAACGCACGACCAAACGCTTCGATGACCTGCCGCTTTTTCGCCGGAGTATTGGATTTTGGATCGAATACGATGCCGGCCTTCGCACCCCCAAATGGGAGATCGGCCATGGCATTCTTCCACGTCATCGTGCGCGCCAAGCGACGCACTTCCGTTTCGCTCACACTGCCCGTCATGCGAATACCACCTTTACCCAATCCGCGGCGCGTGTTATCGATGACGATCACGCCCCGCATGCCGGATTTCGCATCATACACGTGAATGACTTTTTCAGGACCATGATCATCGTAGCTTGCCATAACGAACCAACCACCTGGATGGAAGGAAAATTTGGAGTTTAAAAGACCATTTTGGGGGCGCATGAGACTGTGGGATTAATTAAATCCAAAAACGAGTAATGGTCATGAAACACCCCCTTTTCCTCGTTGGACTACTCCTCATTTCTATCGGCATCTCTGGATGCCTGCAATCAAGCTTTGGGCACCCCATCGTGGGAACCTGGGAGACCAAGGTAATAGGATTCACTCAAACCATCCAATTCGAATCCAATAATACCGGGGTACTCGTCACGACGCTTGGACAGCAAGCGTTCGACTATCAACTCATGGACGGACAGACCCTCCGAACCAAAG
>JBBSWQ010000091.1:0-4796 GCA_038046225.1 archaeon | reverse complement strand
ATGGTATTAGCACGATCCGGGAGCATGAGCTACAACTACCTGCTGAGCACGAGCGGAGCCCAAGGACTCGACCGCGCAGGGGACTATATCTACCTCGCGGACGGCACGTTCGGGATGCGAACTATCAACGCGACGGACCCCGCTCTTCCCCTCCTCTCGGGGACGTACAACTCCCCCGGATACGGACGCGATGTCGACGCGTCGGGGAACTATGCCTTCCTCGCGGACGGCACGGGCGGTTTGAAGATCGTATCCGTCGCCAACCCTGCCTCCCCCACTCTGACATCCAGTCTCGCCGTAGGAGGGGATGCGTATGGGATCGCCACGACCGGAAATGAAACCTTCCTCCTGACCTATTCATCCTCTTCCACGCCCACGGACGTGAGCAATTTAGGGACGCAGTCGAACAACCTATTCATCGGACGGAGCGCGAGCCAATTGTATGCCGCCCAATCCTTCCAACCCGCCGTCTCCTTCATCTCAGGAGGCACCGTACGCATCCGAAAGCAAGGATCTCCAAGCGGCGACTTGGTCGTGAGCATCCAATCCACGCTCGGAGGGGCGGATCTGATTCAGGGGACGATTCCCTCGGCCAGCATCTCATCCTCCTACCAAAACATCTCTTTCACGTTCCCGGAAACGCTTCCATTGACGACGGGCACGACGTATTACCTCGTCCTCACCACTGCCTCCACGAGCACGAGCAACTATTACCTGCTCGGAGCCACCGGGAGCAGCACGTACGGCGGAGGAACGGCCTACCAGAACACAACCGCACAATCCCGCGATGCCCGGTTCGAAACCCACTACATCGCCGGCCTGATCAAGGTGAACACGAGCACGAAGACCTCTCCCATCGTGGAAGGGGCCTATCCCCTCACGGATCCGTGGCGTATATCCCTGTCTGGAAACACGGCCTATGTTTCCGATGGGACCGCGGGATTCAAACTATTCGACGTGGGGGGAGACACTCCCTCGCTCACCGGATCCTTCGACACGGGAGGAAGGGTCTATGATTCCATAATCGTGGGAACGACAGCCTATCTCGCGGACGGCACGTCGGGACTGCGGACACTCGACATTTCCACTCCCTCCTCTCCGAGCCAAGAAGGCCTATACAACACCCCCGGAACGGCCTACTCGGTACGATTGGATGCAACCACCGCCTACGTGGCGGATGGGACCAGCCTCCAGGTCATCGATGTCACATCGCCCACCACGCCCTCCTTCCTGGAGAGTTTTGCCACCCCCTGGAATTACCGGGACATGGAAATCGACACCGTGGGAGGGACCCGTTGGGCATTCATCGCCCAAAACTCCGGGGTCATCGGACTCGTGACCCTGAATATGGATACCGGTCCCAAAATAGACCAGGCCCAAGTGGCCGCCCTCACGTTCTCGGACTTTTCGGGCTGGGATGAAAATTCGGACCAGCTCGGCCTGGTCAGCTACTCGGGATCCGTGACCACCAACCAGACCCTCACGCACGATTTCTCGCTCGTGGAAACCGATATCGCCTCCCTCATCGCTTCCGGAAGCACGGCGACGGGCAGTGGTATCGCCGCGGCCACCGACGAACTCACTTCCATCCGACACAATTCTAGTGCATTGTCCATCCAAATCCTCATGTCGGACGGCCTCACCAATACGGGAACGGACAGCGCGACAGCGGCCATCGAGGCGGCGAACGAGGGAATCATCATCTACACCATCGGCTTCGGTTCAGATGCGGATACGGACGAGCTCACCACGATCGCGGACATCACCGGTGGAAAATTCTATGCAGCGGATGACCAGAATGCACTGATTGATGTCTACTCACTCATCGCCCAGGAAATACAACTCATCGCCACGGACGCCAACATTGTAGCCGGCCTTGCGGATGGACTCACGATCGTGAGTGATGGAAACGGAATATTCGGGGGGGCCACCATCCAATTCGACATCAATACACTGGAACCGCCACCCTGGACGGCGACGTACACGTTCAACATCCCTTGCACCGAGACCCTGGCCTGCTCCTCCACCCTGCTCTCCGTGCCCAGTCCGGGGACCCACTTCGAATACATCGACTTGAATGGGACCACGCAAGAAGAGGTGTGGGACGTCTTCTCCACCCAATCATTCAATTACCGGGACCTCAACATCAGCATTCTCTCCGGCAGCCTCGTGGGGAGCGAAAACACCGACCTCACGGTCCAGGTCCAGAGCCTCGGTGTATTGGACACGAACGCGACCAGCGTATCCTTCTATGAAGGGGCACCCCCCACCAATCTCCTCGTGACCACCCCTATTCCCCCACTATGCGGACAACAGAATCCCGGGTGCGTGGATTACTCCTATGAATTCACGCAGAATGTCCTCGCGGAAGGGGAATTGCACGCGGTCGTCAATCCGGACGGGATCATACCGGAATGCACATTCAACGATCAGGATGTTATCTTCTGCTACTTTACCCCCGCTACCCAATTTTTCGTCCTCGAATACTGGGCATGGCAGGGAGGGTGAATCCCCCGTATGCGTGAGCGCGGAGTATTCTTCACCTTCCTCTCCTTCCTCCTGATCGGGGTAATCCTATCCCTCCTATTCTTCTCGACTTCATCGAACCAGCGGTTCTCGGAGACCACGATCGAGGTATCGGTGCTCAATGCCATCAACGCCAAATACGATGACATCACGGACGACATCATCACGCTCGATCCCACCATTGGATTCCCAGGGATTCAACAGCGGATACTCCCATTCGCCTACACGGAAGACGGAAACACACTCACGATCACGCAGACGCTTCCCATTCCCAGCGGAAAACTCGCGCTCTATTTCGACCTCATCAACGCCTACAAAGTGTTCGTGGAAGATACCAATGCCCAACGCACATTCGACGGCGTCACGGTCAACCTCGACGTTCCCACTCCTGCCACGTGGGGGGGAACCGCTCCCCTCTCGGCGGGATTCAATGTCCTCCCGCACTGCCTCCAATACCGAATCGAGGATGCGAACAACGTGTCATTCGCCTCTCCCTCCACCATCGGGTGCTCCCGCGAATTCTCATTATCCTCTATCCATCGCATCGATATCACGATTTCTCTCCTGACAGGGGTCGATGATTACAATCTTGCCACCTGCTCGTTCACGGGGGGGTGCCCCCACCAGGACTACAACGCGGAAATGGGTCCCTATTTCACCCTGCGTTTCCTGGACGCCAACTGCACGTCCTGTACCCTCTCCGCGGAGGACCAATTCATTTACGGTCCCTTCGACGCGGACGAACAAAGCATTGCATTCTCATGCACCGGGTCCGAGTGCACTTCTCCTCCCATCCAACTTCTATTGGGCGACGTTCTCCACATCACCCACTCAGGGTCTCCTATTACGATTCAATCGGCCGTCGAATTCACGGGGGATATCTCCACGTTCTATTACCAGGACGCCAATTATTCCGTGCAAAAAACGGGATTCAACACCTATAAGAGCAACGTCGTGGTGTTCCCGACATGAATGCCGCGGAATGGGGGACCCTCCTGCTTGCTCTCCTGGTATCCGGAGGAGTGCTCTACTTCATCCTGACACAACCCATTCCCACCTACACGGAAAGCGGTCCCCCCACGCTCACCATCGAAGGACTTCCCACGGCCTACGTGGGAGAAACGCACCTCGTGCACGTCCGCGTGACCCAACATGAAGGGGGAGACATCTTCGTGGAAACCGGAGAGGAAACCATTCGCCTCGTGTGTCCCACTTCCTCGTGCGAATTCCCACTCTCATTCACATTCGATCAGGAGGGAACACCGACTATCCGCGCCCGCACCGGTTTTTTAGTGAGGGAAATAGCCATCACTGTAAAAGTATCCGGGGCCGTTTGCCTCGACGGAACACCGGAAGGAGAATGCGGAACGCCCCCCCTGCGCTGCCAGGATGCACGCCTCCTGCCAAATTGTGACGTGTGCGGATGTCAAGGAGGGGAAGTCTGCAGTCAAGGGAGTTGTGCGACACTGCCCTTCGACTTCTCTCTCACCCTCGGAGAAATTCCCTCCCTCTACACGACCGTCGCGCACCCTATCCCTACCCGCGTAACGAATGAGGGACCATTCCCCGTGAACGGATTATTCATCCTCCGCGCGGAATGGTTCGACGCCTCCCTTCACCCCCTAGGAACTCAATCCAACCAATTCCTCCTCACGGATATGATGGCAGGAGAAACCCACACGCTTCCAATTCCCATTCTTTTTCCCCTCGAAGCGGCCTATCTGAACATCCAATGGTTTCCCGCCGGAAGCACGTATGACGCATCCACTCTCCTCGCGGAATTGGCGACATTGGAAAAAATAACGGTGACCGAAGACCATTCACCTCCCGCCCCGGCCAGCGGACTCCAGTATGAACGCGAAGCGGACCTCCTCACTCTGAAATGGACGGCCAGTCCATCGGGGGACGTGATCGAGTATCGGGTCCACCGTCAAACACTCGCGACGGGAGGATTCACATCGTACACCTATATCGGTTCGACCCCGGAACTCATCTACTCCATTCCCGACGTTCACGAGGAAACGGCCTTCCTCATCATCGCACGGGACGGAGCCGGGAATGATAGCACCCCCACGGAACCCCTCGTGGTGCTCGCCCCCTAACTTAAAAAGTCCAACCCGGTGGGGGGGTCATGGACTCCCATAGCGAAAGCCCCCCACGGGGGTTCTGGAAAGGCTTGGCCCACCTCCTCCATCTCCCGCCCACCAACCCTAGTTATTCCACCACGGACGTGGCACCCGTCCCTGGAACACGCTCCCCCATTCCGCCAC
>JBBSWQ010000090.1:0-7747 GCA_038046225.1 archaeon | reverse complement strand
GGGAGCGGGAACGTAATCGACACCGCCACAGGGAATCTGATCTTCCAGAAGGGACTCACCTACTCCTTCAATGTAGGTCCCGGCACCGGGAGCGGGGACAGCCGATCGTTGAGCATTGATGTCATTGATCCCGCGAAACAAGTGGCTCCTGAGGCGTGGCTGGACGATTGCACGGATGAATAAGTGGAAATGAAGAATTCCTCCATCCCTTATCCCGCACCCCAAAGTAGAAAAAGGAAAGAAGGATGGATGAGGGATGCATAATCCGCCCCTGAATGCAAAAGGATTCACGCTCTATACCGCGTTGCTGTCCTTCATCCTCATCCTTCTCGCGGCATTGCTCGTGAACACGATGATCAACGCGGAACGCATATCCAACGAAGTCGTATTAGAGGTCGAGGCCCAATCCCGCATGCAGGGATTCGCGGACCTCACGCGGGCGGATGCCTTGCAGGTGGTGAATTATGGAATACGCAACGCGATTGAGGAATACACGCAGAATGAAGGAAACGCATACCCGTATTCCTCTGAGACGCAGGATTGGGACCACGTGACCGCGGATTTCTCCCAATTCTTTTTCGGGGGACCCAATGGAAGCATTCTCGCAGGAAGAATCGCGGCCAACCTGAGTGTAATCGTGACCTCACAACCCCGAAACATTGGAGGATACACCGTCACCATCGAAGGGGGAAACGAATCCCAACTAAAAGCCGCGATACAAGACGTATTATTCCAGACCTCCCAGGGAGGAGAAAAGTTCCTCCAAGTGGTGGACTGCGACATTGATGAAGGGCCCGAGGCGTGCGTGGGGACCTTCTACGTCAACCTGGATTTCTCCACGATTGGGGAAGAAACGTATGAGGCGCTCCCCTCCATTCATGTCAAGGATGTCAGCACGCAGCGTGAATTGGTGGAACCCGTGATTCCGCGCGGAAAATTCCGCATCTACGTCCCCTTGCGCGTATTCCGCGCCCTGCGCTATGCGCATGATATCGCGGGAGGAACATTCGAGGGAGGCACGGGATTGCTCTCCGATGAATTCCACGCCAAGCTCGATGAGTTGGGTGTGGGAATGTGCGACGGTTCGCTCACGCCGGAACCTCCTAACTGCGGGTACCGCACCCAGCCCTTCACGATCGCTTCCCCGCCCAAATTAGGACCCGGTCCCTCGGGTCCGAATGGGGGATTCCTCTGCCCTGCCGAACAAGCCGGACTCTCCGCGCTCGAATCCCTCTATCCCAAAAACGTGTCCTTGGTCTGCGACACCACAGCCGCGGCATTGGGATTCTGCACCCTGGGAGGAGTCATCAAGGCATACGACCCCGCGGACGCCGTGTCGCGCGCGGATGCGTTGAACGAGGTGGTGAAGAGCGTGATCAATAATTCCGTGACCGTGGACCTGGCCCTGCCCGACACGGAAGATTTCGTTCTGTTGACCGACAGCCTGCTCATCGAGCCCCGCGTGACGAGCTTCGATTCCACCATCATCCAATTCGAAGGGATTGATGGGATTCCCCCGACGAATGGGAAATGCACGAAGCTCGTGGAGACAAATGTGGTATTGACATTTGAGGAGACGAATCCCAATTACATTGTGGTGGATTCCCGGTCCCCGCTGGAATATGATGTGCGCATCGTGGATACGTTTGTCAAGAGCACGAATCCCCCCAGGATATGTGTGAGCTATTGCCTGGAAGAAGAACTCGGATTCGGAACCGTCATCTTCGGACCCGAACTGAACGCGGACCCCGGGGTATGCCTCCAGACCGCGTGCGCGCCCGCAGGAACGTATGAACCCCCCCACTGTGGAAATGGAATCGTGGACGCAGGGGAGGAATGCGATACGCAACTCACTCCTACCCAATCTTGCAATGAAGTAAATCCATCCTTCGCGGGGGGAACCGCAACATGCGACGCGACCTGCCACTGGGATACCACTGCGTGTTTGACCAGTGATTGTGGAAATGGAATCGTGGAATCCCCCGAAACATGCGACCCCATGGAGGTCACGAGCTCGTGCGCGGCCAACCAATCCTGCGTCGGGGAAGGGCTCATCAATGAATGCACGTGCGCCCCACTTGCTCCCGGCACCCCCTAATCTCCCCTGAATACCCCCTTGACGGGCGAAAGGCCCCAACATATAAAAAGGGGGAAACCGGGCTTTGAGTAGAGCAGTGGGTTATGGGTCTGAAAGAATTCTATCACGGGGCGGAAGACGCCTATTACGGTTTCCTCGATACACTGGACCGACATGGGATTCCCGTGTATTCGGTCGTGGACGCCGTAGAGGCGCAGAACATTCCCTCCTTCCCCATCGCCGTATTCGCCCTCCTCCTAGTGGTAGGAGGATTATTCACCCTCTTGGGACCCGCTCTGGGAGGGGGAAATGGCACGTTGAGCGTATTGATTCAGGGGGAGACGCAGGATCCCATCGAAGGAATCACGGTCACCTTGGCGGGGGAAAATCTCCCATCCTCCGCGACGAATGGACGGATTACGGATTCCACTGGAAAAGCGGTATTCATCGGCCTCCCCGCAGGAACGAGCGTGCAAGTCCGAGCGCAAGGAGATGGATACACGATTGATGGAAAGAGCATCGTCATCGACCAAGGGGAAAACGACATTTCCCTCGCCGCCCTTGCGAATGTAGTGGAGCGCGGAATCACCCTCCAATTGTACAAGCCGGGTTCCACGGAATCATTCACGCAACCATTATCCTTATCCTTCGCGTGCTCCAGCAACACCGGGTTCGCGCACACCACGACCGTAACCAATGGAACGCTCTCCCTCGATGTTCCCTCCGACTGCGGAACATTAAGCGCATCCTCCAACGATCCCACCATCACACTGCAAAATACGATTATTGATGTTGAGGATTTCACCCCTGCCCTGTTTGTGCAATCCACCCCTCAAGGAAATGCGGTGCTGCAGGTCACGGTCATCGACGAGTCCGGGAATCCCGTTTCCGGAATTGTGGTCGCATTGAAAAGCAAATTCGGGGACCAGCTCGCCCAAAAATTCACCGACGGGGGCATTGCGGAATTCACGGGACTCGTGCCGGATACCTATGTTATTTTCATCCCCAGCGACGGGACGCATGGGGAACTGGACTCTGGCGCGTTCGAAGTGGATGAAGGGGCACCCGTCACCCGCACATTCACGCTCCAAAACGCCTCCGTGGGAGAAGTGCGCATCCAAGTGGTGGACGAATCTTCTCTCTCTCCAGTGGGGAGCGCCAAAGTGACCTTGTTCAAGGGGAACCAACTGATTCAAACGAAGACAACGAATGAAGGGGGGCAAGTGACATTCTCGGTGTCCTCATCCAACAACCTCACCCTATCCATCGATCACGGCGCGTATCTCATCCAGAGTGGAATTCCCGTAACCATTTCGAGCGCGGGATACACGCAGGTGGGGATGACCAAAGCCACGCCCCAAAACAGCCAAATTGTCACCGTGAATGTGATAGACGAATTGGGGCAGCCGGTTGAGAACGCGTACGTGGCTCTGAAAAAATCCCCCTCCGGAGCGAGCGTGGGGCCCAACAAGATAACCGGAGGGAGCGGAACCGTGATCTTCGTATCCCTGGAAGAAGGGACGTATTTCGCCTCCGCGTACAAGCCGGGATTCTCGGACCAATTGCGGTCAGACCTCTTCACGGTCAAAGCACGAGAGAACGTGCAAACCACCGTCAAGCTCGTCCTCGGAACAGGAACCGCGCTCCTCACCATTACCGGATCGGATGGACAGCCCCTCGCGGGGGCGACCGTGCAGCCCATCGATGGAATTACCCATGCGTCCTTCGGAACCGATTACGCGTCGGGCGTGGATGGGAAAGTAGAACTGACCCTGCGCGCGGACAAATATGCGTATTTCCGCGTCACGGAACCCAATCACCTGCCCTATACCACCGTTCCCTTGCAGTTGAAGAAAGGCATCACGCAAACCATTGCCGTGGAAATGGTGAAGGACATCCAAAAGCTTGAAGTCAAGATCCTCGGACTCTTTGTGAATGGGGAGCCCATCCTCGATGAAGCGGGACTGGCCCCGGGACAATTATACACGATCCGCATGGGACTCTTCGTGCCCAAAAACTCCTCCTTCGACGAGGGGGGAATCCACCTCCGTACGGGGGATGCGACGGAGGGGCAGGGGAATCCCATCGAGAACGACGACTGGTATATTCGCGGAATTCGGGGACCGTACTCCAAACTCCAAAAAGGAACCACCTTCACTCCCCCCCTCGGATTGGGGACCGACACTCAGCACCTCACGAGCGGAGATGCCAAGTGGGCGAATGTAATCATGACGCCTATTTCGGATGGAATCACGATCGTGGAAGCCGATGTTCAGGTAAAAGACACCGCGACCCAGGGGAGCGATCTCCCATTGTATTACCGGGCCTGGGGAAAGACCGGTTCCTACGTCCGATTCCCGGTGGACGCAGTGTTGGGAGGAAGTGAATCCACGGGACAGAAGCAAGGATTGTATGCCACGACCAACCTCCAATTATTCTCCATCGGAGCCGGAACGCACTTCTGCTCCACCGACTTCTGCCTCGGACTCGTGGCCGAGGACCTGGGAAACGGACTCCAGACGGACATCACGGACGACTACCAAGTGGATGTATCCACCAAGCACCGGTTGTTGTTCACCTTCACCAGCATCACGGACAATGTCCTCGCGGACACGAGCCTCTCCATCAAAAGCACCTCCTCGGGAGCGAGCCTCGGACCCTATGACGTGACCAATGCGGTCGGCGCCAAGAAAACGGGAACCGTCACGGGGAACGCGGTCGAAATACCATTAGGAATTATTCAAACCAACAATGTGATATTTGGCTACGTGAATTTCGATGCCCAAAAAGAAGGGAATGCTAAAGTGACGATGAGTCTCATCTCCAACAAGAAAGAATTATTCGCGCAAGACATTCTCATTAAGGTGGACGCGGCAGGGGAAATGGACGTGATCGTGACCCCGAAAGCCATCCTTCCCCTCCTCGTGAACCAGCTCCTCATCCGCGTCACGGAGACGGGAGACGACATCCCGCTCGAAAACGCGAGCGTGGAGATTACGCTCAACGGACTCCTGCTCACGAGCGGATTCACGGATGGGGAGGGCGTGTTTCCCTTTGAACTCCACGAGCCCAACGCCAATGATGCGGTGGAGATAACGGTCGAAAAACCAGGATTCAAGCCCGTCGTGCTCACGCTCACCGTGGGATCGGACATCCTAGAATTCGTCCCCTCCTCCATCAGCGAGACCCTGACCGTGAACGGGACCACGAAGAAGACGCGGGACGTGCACCTCCTCAATCTTGCCAGCATTCCCATGACCATTGATGACATCACCCTGACCGGGGACTTCGGGGAATGGGTTAAATTCGACCTATTGAACGAAGAACTATTGGGATCCACCTTAGGAGTTAATGGGGACGCCAACCTCACCTTCTCCCTCGCGCTCACTGAAAAAGGACAATCCCTCCTCGTGGGGAAGAACGTGAAAGGATCCGTGCTCGTGAAACTATCCAATGAGAGCACGGGAAAAACATTCACGGGAAGCCTGCCCCTCTCCCTCAAGATAGGATTCGGCGGGGAAGTGGACGTGGAAGACTGCCTCCTACTCCAACCCACGCAATGGGACATATTCACCAACACGGAAACCGCGAAACAGCTCGCGTTCGAGGTCAAGAACACGTGCACGGTGCAAGGAAGCCCAATATCCCTCACCAATCTTTCTCTAAAAGTCAAACAATTGGCCGGGGACCCCTTAGGAGTGTTCACGGCGAACGCGGGAAACCAAACCATTACCCTGGGACCGGACTTCAAGACCGTGCTCTCCACGATTCCTGCCGGGGGAGAGGCCATTGTTACGGTGACATTCGACCCTGCCTCTATCCAATCCGGGGCCGCGGAACCCTTGCTCGTGTTCCAGGCCATCAATCCCACGGACAATGGGATACCCGACCTCCTGGAGCAGACGGCCGTGGTAAAACTCGCCGTGAACGATCTCCAGCAATGCATTCAAGTCAAGACCCCCAACCTATTGGAGATAGACTCCTGCGCCATCAACACGGGATTTGGGCAACAAGGAAGCTACAACAACCAGGTATACCGCCCGACGGGAGTACCCTTCTACAACCCCAGCTTCAGCACGCTCAACAAGACCACGAATCAAAGCGGCACGAGCTTATTGCCCTCCAACCAATCCGGAAACTATTCCCCATTCGTGGGAGCGGGAGGGTATGACGGGTTAGGATTCTACAACCAAAACATCAACCAGCAATCCTTCAGCCCCATCAATGGATACAACACGCTCAACGGGTATTATGGAAACTCGTACGTGGACTCCTACAATGGGAATGGGGGATCCTTCGCCTCCTACGGGTGCGGGGGAACCGAATTCAGGGTGGAAAACAGCTGCCAGACGGAAGTGGAAATAGAACTCGACACGGACCCCAACCTCCAGACGAACACGAGCGCATTCATCCTCAAACCCAATGAAGACCAGCGCGTGCGCGTGTATTCGGGCTACCGCATTGGGCGATACGACATCGCCGTGAATGCACGCACGAAAGGGAGCAGCGACGCATCCAAGGAAATAGAACTCTTGAGCGTGCTCATCAAATCCCCCACGGAAGTGAATGCGGACTGCATCCAATTGGACAAGACCAAATTCCGATTCAACGACTTCATCCAGAAGCCCGTGAAGGCCAAGGCCATCAACAAGTGCTACGACCAAGGCGTGCGTTTAGTGGAGAGTGCGGACACCATCACCATTGCCTCCTTCTTCAACGCGGACGGGGCATTGTCGCAGGAAACCGATGGAAAAGAAGCACGCAAAAACACCCTGGTGCACGATATCCAAATTATTGGACAACAAACACGAGGCGTGGGGAGTGACACGTACCAGGAAATAGAATTCCAAATATTCCCCGATTTGAGCACCTACAAGTCCCAGCCCGACCTATTTCTAGACGAAGGGGGAATAGGGAAGCGGTTCAGCGACCTCAAACTATTCGCGGAAGCCAACTATTACCGCGTGGAATCGTATGGGACGATCTCCGTCAAATTCCTAGACGCCTACGGAGGGGCCCAACAAAAGCCCTTCGCGGTCATATTCGAAAACATATTCAGCCTCGCCAGCGTCATCGATGCACTCCTCCAAGGCGGGAGCACGGCCATCACGGACTACCAGGAATGCATCAACGACGAAGCCTTGCAGAACCTCCAATACGGAGACGAATCATTCCTGGACGGGACCACCATCACGGATACGACGGCGGAACCCAATAGCGTGATGAAGACCGGGAGGGACTCCTGCGGGACATCCGACACCCTGGGACCGATTACCGCCCCGCTGGTCATGAATGGAAAGGAGAACCCCCTCGTCCAAGCCACGTTCCGCACGGTCGGGGAACACGATGTCCAAGTCACGATCGTCCGACCCAAGAACGTGCAGGGAGACGTCACCCTGCAAGGAAACCTCTCCTCCACGATTACAAGGGTGTTCGTGAATCCAGGGACACGGGACGTCCCCATCCCCGTGAAGATCACCGTATTGGCCCCCGGAAGAACCACTAAAATCAACGCATTCACCCCGCTGGCGTGCGGATACGGATACGAGAAGGGAGGAAACTTCTCCACTAAATACGGTTTCGACAAGATCAAGTGGGACTGGACCCTTGAAGGGAGCCCGGACTGCACCCAGTATTATTGCGACAGCACACAGGTGTTGATTCACACCA
>JBBSWQ010000089.1:0-2187 GCA_038046225.1 archaeon | reverse complement strand
TGATCAAACTATACAAAATAATTTTACTCATGATCTGTTCCGTCCGTTGTATCGGTGAAACAGTATCCGCGATCTTGATCAAGGAAACCCCCACATCTTTTTGGAGTTCCGACATCATCATGGAGTCTGTCAGCGTGGTGAGAGAGTCCACCACAATGCGTTTGGGCTGGAAAGTTTTGACCAATTCCTCGATCCGCTGGATGAAATGATCTTCGCCAAGGACTTTGAAATAAACAATTCGAAGGAGATTCTTGTTCTCCAAATCAATAAGATTCCACCCAAATTGAGAGGCCGCCTTCTGCATTTCTTCTTCCGTTTGTTCCGTAGAGATATACAATCCTTTTTCCCCGTACAACATGGCTCCATTCACGAGATATTGCATTGAAATAGTTGATTTTCCGGTTCCGGCCCCGCCGGACAGCAATACCAGGTTTCCCTCGGGGAATCCCCCGTTGAGGGCCTTGTCCAAGCCCTGGATTCCTGTCTTGCTGCGCATCATGGGTCTAGGAATGGTTTGGCGGTATAAAAAGAAATCGCCCAACCTCCAAAAACATCCTTTAAAACCCCCAAATGACTTGTTATGTCTATGGTTGGGAAGGCGAGCGACATTCCTTTTACAGGAGGGAATCAGCGCGTTCGGGACCATATTCTTGTCCTCCTTAGCGAAGAGTTTCCCCTCACGCCCAAATCGCTATACACTCGAATTTCCAAAAATGGAAACGAGGTATCCTATCAAGCCGTCCATAAGGCCATTCAACAGTTAATTGGCGAGGGAATTCTGGAAAAGAAATCCATTGGCGTCCAACTCAGTCAGAATTGGATTCATCGGGTGAGAGACTATGCATTCACGGTGGACACCATATACACCAAGGGAAAAATTTACAAGCTTCCAACCAATTTTGATAAACCCTATTCACTTTCATTTAATGATTTTTCGACGTATGTGGTTTGGATGGCAGAGACGTTGCGGGATGGAAAATTCTCCAACGGAAAAACGGGGCCCATTTTTGGGTTATTTTACCACGCGCCATGGCCCCTTCGATTCAACTTTATCGATTTTGAATTGCTCAGGCAGATGGCCAGCAACTGTCAAACGTACGGTGTTTGTGTCTGTGACATGCCCTTCGACCGGTGGATTGCCAACCATTATCGACTTGCAGGAATAAAGGCATTCAAAACGGGAATAAAACTGAAACTCGAAGACGATTTTTTCGTCGTGGACGATGTTATTGTCCGCGTGAAATTTTCAACCGAAACAAGAAAATTTATGGACAAAATCTATTCAAAGATCACTGATTTGAAGCAATTGTTCCACTACTATTTCACCGAAGTCGACAAAAAGGACCCTTCATCAATCGAAGTGATTATCGAACGCAACCCCACCATGGCACGGATGATACAGAATCAAATCATGCAATACTTGGATGATGGGACGAAAAAATGAATGTTCCTATTCCGTTTATCGGCCCCCGCGGGAGCGTGCGGGATGAAATCTTATCCATTTTGAGTGAAGAATTTCCCCTTTCCACGAAAGAGATCTTTTCACGCGTAAAGAAAGGCGGAAAGGAAGTTTCATATCAGGCCGTGCATAAGACCCTCGTTCAATTGGTTTCGCAGAAGGTAGTCGAAAAAAAGGATGGGCAGTACCGCATCCAAAAGGAATGGATTACGGGCATCCGCGATCATCTCACGATATTGGAACACCAGTATCAGGAAATACCATCCGTCCGGAAAGTGTTCGAAGAACTGAAGAAGGGAGAAGTGACGGTGCACTTTACCAGTCTCACCGCCATGAGTATATTTACGGCGGACCTTATGATATACACGCGTGAACACGAAGGAAAGCCCACTCCGGCGTATGGCCTCCTTCGGCATGCCTGGTGGCCGTTGAAGTTCGAGCCCTCCCACTACATCAAGTTCCAACGGATGGACGACCGAAATCCGGATAATCGGGTCGTAATCATCCAAAAGGACCCATTCGACAAGTGGATTGCAAAACAATACATGATTGTGAACGCGTTTTCGCAGCCGGAAAGACGATTGCGATTCATCCCTGAAGTGGAATGGACGGAGGATTTGATCGTCAAAGGCAATCTAGTTCTCCAGACCCAGTATTCCCCCGACTCGATCAAGAAATTGGATGAAATTTACAAAAAAGTACGCGGACTTACTGACCTATTTGACGCG
>JBBSWQ010000088.1:0-5723 GCA_038046225.1 archaeon | reverse complement strand
CCCAGATAGTGCCATCTTCCCCCAACCCCATCCCATCGCACACAATGGCAGAAAATTGTTCCAGATTGTTTTCGCCGGCTACAGAATAGGCATGGGCCGAATGATGGTATATTTTACGTAAAGGAACACTCAATTGTGATGCCAATTTTTCCCCATATGAATATGTGGCATAACCTGAATGCGCATCCACCAAAATAATTTGAGGAATTGTATCAGTAAATGCCAAAAAGGATTCAACCTCGTTTCCAAAACGTGATAAGGTGTCAGGATTAGAGGTATTCCCCACATGCGGGGACAAGATTGCCCTTCCATTTTTGTAAATAGCGAAGACATTATTCTGTTCAGCCCCTAGTGCCAAGATGGTCTCTTTGGTTCCCTTCAATGGGATAGATTGAGGAACCCATCCCCTGCTCCGTCGAACAAATAGGGGATGCTGGTCCACTACTTTGATAATTGAATCGTCCACCCGGTTTTGAATGCGACGATTATGGTCTAACACGAATGGCACCCACTGTTCTTGTTGCAATGTAGTAATCGGGGCGTTGGGTAAATTAGCCGAGGTCATGACGAGTGGCTCTTTTACTTGTTGAAACAACAAATAATGCAGCCCAGTATATGGGAGCATGACCCCCAGACTGTCTAATTCGGATACCGCTGAAAAAGGTTCTTTTTTGGATAGAATAACTATGGGTCGTTCCACCGATTCGAGTATCTTTTTTTCTTGCTGGGAAACGTGTGTTATTTTTTCCACCATTGGAATATCTTGGCACATAAGCGCAAAAGGCTTGTGCTTTCTGCCGGTCAACTCACGGAGACGCTGGACAGCAATTGGATTTGTTGTACATACTAAGTGAAACCCACCAACTCCCTTTACGGCTACCACGCGATTAGATTGAATAACAGCAATAGCACGACGCAAGGCATCAGCGGAATCAGTAGATTGTTTGCTTTTATTTTCATAAAAAAATAGCTTTGGACCGCATTCGGGACAGGCAGTGGTTTGGGCATGATACCGTCGATTAATAGGATTGGCGTATTCTTTCGAACAGGCACCGCACATGTCAAAATCATGCATGGTGGTAGTTTTGCGATCATAGGGCGTGTTTTTTGTAATCGAATAACGGGGCCCACAATAGGTACAGGTTGTGAAAAAATAGTCCTTGCGTCGGTTTTTCGGATCACGCATTTCGGCCACGCAATCATCGCACAAAAACAAATCAGGAGGTATTTCAACAAACCCGGTCCCCATGCTAGAGTAGATAGAAAACCCTTTCACGTTTTCATTCGTTTCTTGAACAGAATAACCATCAATTCTCGCCCCCGCGGGGACATTTTCCAAAATTCGCTCTAGCGGTTCTTTTTGATCTACTACTACAACGACTCCTTGGCCCGTGTTCTGAACATACCCACTCAGTCCTTTCTGGAGGCACGCAGTATAGATGAAGGGGCGAAATCCCACGCCTTGAACGACTCCTTCAATATGAAAACGATACATGATAGGATTATTCATTCCAGGTTAATATTCAAAGCACGCGGGAAAGGGGGAATCTTATTATAGTCTCCAGCATTTCTCATTGCATGGCCCGCAAGCTCGCGATTGGGTGGTTTTCCTTTTCATGCTGCGAGGATTCAACCATCGTGTTCACCGAGCTCTTGAATGACCATTTTGATGATTGGGCGAAGGTCATTGATTTCCAGCATGTGCGGATTCTCAAGCGGAGCAACAAGATCCACAACCTGGACGTGGCCTTCGTGGAAGGGGCCATCGCCTCCGATCACGATGCGTTGAAACTGAAGGAGATCCGAAAGAACTGCAAAAAGCTGGTGGCCATTGGTTCCTGCGCCATCAACGGAATGCCCTCCGCACAGCGGAACACGTTCGATGATGGGAAAATGAAGGAGATCGAATTCCTGATTGAAAAATTCCACCAGGCCAAAAAGGTGCGTACCATTGGGGATGTCGTGAAGGTGGATGGACAGGTCCCCGGGTGCCCGATGGCCGAGGCCGCGTTCCTGGATGTGCTGGACAAGACCCTCAAGGAGTTCAAGATCGTATGAAGGATGTCGATATCGGGATTCAGAACATCTCCAAGATCGAGGGTCATGCGTCCCTGGACATCAAGGTGAGGGGGGGAGAGGTCAAGCACGTCAAGCTCATGTTCACCGAGAATAAGCGCTTTTTCACGCAGGCGATACGGGGGAGGAGCATCGACGTGCTCTCCCAGAGCGTGGCGCGCATCTGCGGGACGTGCTCCATCGCCCACACCATGTGCTGCATCGAGGCCACCGAGAAGGCAATGGGAATCGTTCCCAGCGAACAGACCCTCTTGTTGAAGAAATTGACCATGTATGGGCTCATGATCCGAGACCACGCCCTCCACATCTACCTCTTCTCCCTCCCCGATGTCTTCAGTGTGGATTCTGTATTGGATTTCACCCCGGAGCACACCCACTTCCTCCACGATTCCTTCGCCATCAAGCGGGCAGGGAACCTATTGGACACGGTCGTGGCGGGGCGCGCGGTCCATGCTCCCTTTCCTCAAGTGGGAGGATTTGCCCAGGTCCCTACCAATAAAGACCTGCAGGCCATCGTTCCCGACCTGAAGCTCGCGCGGGAAAAATTGTTTCCGGTGCTGGAGGAGTATTACGAGTGTCCCGTGGATTATTCCCGTTCCACCGATTTCGTCTCCCTCGTGGGGGATGATTTCGATTTCTTGGAGGGAGACATCCTCAATTCGGATGGGGACGTGATCAAGGAAAAGGATTATTCCACCCACCTCCAGCAGAATGTGATACCCTATTCCCAAGCCGTGGGGTACAAATTCGATGGGGACACCTACATGGTCGGCGCCCTCGCGCGCATCAATTTGAACAAGCGGGGATTGCACCCGGATACGCGTCGGGATGCCAAGAAGTATCTCCGATCATTCCCCTCACGCAACATCTTCCATAACAATTTGGCCCAGGGCATCGAGATTCTTCATTCAATTGATCACGCGTTGGATATCATCGAATCCCACGATTTCAAGCCCGAGCCCAAGATCGCATTCGAGAAGAAGGCCTGCGAAGGGGTCGGGGTCATCGAGGCACCGCGGGGAACGCTGTATTACCATCTCGACATCGACGATAAGGGATTGGTGAAAGAGGGGACTATCGTCGTCCCCACGCAGCAGAACCAGATTAACATGGAGCAGGACATCAAGGCCCTGGTCGAGCGGATACTTCCCACCCATTCCAAGGAGCAGATCAAGTATGAGGTGGAGAAGCTCGTGCGCGCCTACGATCCCTGCATCAGTTGTGCGACGCACTTTCTCGAAGTGAATTGGATATAGCCTTTTCCAATTCTCCGAAAATCAGTCCCTCATCTCCCTGAGGCGGGAGTCCAAATACGATTACGCGATGCAGTGTTCCCATCTTCCGCATGAGCTTGAGGGTCATCCCCAAATCGAAATCGTGGAGGGAATACGTGGGACTGGATCGGATGGCATCCACATCGTTCCACATCACCACGCCCGGCGCATGGAGAATCGTGTCCACAATGAGCAGGGGATCCTCTTCCGGAAAATTCTCGGTGGGGTCGATCTCGATGAATGATATTCGAGGGAACGCCTTTCTCAATCGGGGTACTAATCGGAGAGGGAGCGAATCCTCTTCGATGAGGGGGTTTCCCATCACGTATATGTTATACGAGGGGTTTTCCGTTTTCATCCTTAATCACGATGGCATGGGTCGGGCACCCGGTGGCGGCATCCAGGTTCTTCTGCAATACTTTTTCATCAAAATTCGTGAGCTTGCAGTCCGCCAGCCCATCCTTAGCCAATTCCCACGTGTCGGGGGCGATGGCCACACAGTTGGCGGCGCCAATGCATTTGCTCCGATCGTATTCGATGGTATAGGTTCCCATGTCAATTCCTCCATCCGAACCCAGAATGGGTCGCGGTCCATAAAATACTTCCTCATTCCCGATGCTCTTCTCGTCCATCCACAAAAAATAGCGACTATCCTTTTCATTTTTCACCAAATGAAGAAAGACAGGAGGGTGAGCAGCACCACCCCAATAATGGAGAGCACGAGCCCGCTCACCACCATTTCACGCATGGGCACGTATTTTGTAGAATAGGCGATGGCCGTGGGGGGCGTTCCCATGGGAAACATGAAGTCCAGACTCACACCCAATGCGGCCGTCACGACCAGGTGGGTGGCATCCCCTCCCAGCACGACCGAGAGGGAGGTGACAATAGGGATGAGCACCGCCGAGGCGGCCGTATTGGAGAGGAAGCTCGTGAGCAGGACCCCCAATGCGCCCAGGAACAATAGGATGACCCACCATGCCTGCGTGGAGAAGAATCCCCCCAGTTGGGAGGCGAATGCCCCGCTCAATCCGGAGGATTCAATCCCCACCCCTAATGCGATGCCCCCGCCAATGAGGAGCAGGGTGTCCCAACCCACCCGGTTGAAATCATCCGGTAGGATGAGGCGGAACGCGGAGAGCAGAATGACCGGGAACAATGCCACCACGCTGCTGGGGATCCCATGCACGGATTCCGTGACCCACAACACGACCGTCAGGAGAAATATTCCCCCCACCATTTTCTGTTCCCGCGTGAATGGTAATCCGTGGGAGTTGATTTTCACGCGCCGTATTTCAGGGGGATATAGGAGCAATAGCACTCCCCACGCGGCAAAGACCATGAGCAGGGCGAAGGGGAATGCCCTCACTCCCCACTCCAGAAAACCAAATTCTATTCCCGCATTCGTGAGAAATTTCTGGGCGAGCACATTCGGGGTGCTCCCGATCAACGTGCCCATGCCCCCGATGGTAGCCCCGTATGCTACGGCCAGCACCATCCCTTTTCCAAAAATGGATTTTCCGGGGATCCGCTTGTTTTTTCGGAGGATCAATAGCACAATCGGCATGGACAGGGCCGCGGCCGCGGAATTGCTGATCCACAACGAAACGGCGGCTGTCACGACCAGTATCCCCAATAGCACCATGCCTGGGGTGTTTCCGAATTTTCTAATCAATTTCTGCGAAAAATACTCATCCAGTTTATGTCGGCTCATCGCGAGGGCCAGAACGAATCCTCCAAAGACCAATACCACTACGCTATCGAAGTAAGACGCGAATACTGTTTCAGGCTTGCTTCCCCCCGCGAGGATAAGCAATACTCCCGCGAGCAATGCGGTGACGTGCAGGGGCAATGCCTCCGTGACCCAGAGGACCATGGATACCACCCCGATGGCCAAAACCACTTGGGCGGAATGGGGAAGGGAGGTGGGGAAAAGATAAGCCAACCCTCCCAGGAGGATGGCCAATCCCATCATGGTCCAGCGCGAGAATCCACCCATAGAATTCCCCCGAATGGGTTGGAGGATTTAAGGGAGTGCAGAAAAGAGGCGAAAAATCCCTTCACGCCCCTTCCCGTCGCGTCAAATCATCCACCGCGTCCTCTTCTTCTATGACCACGCCCTCTTTGAGGATGAAGTCGGTCAGCACCGAATCGCAGACGCTGCAATAGTAGATGGTGGGAAAGTCGGATTCTTCCGCCCGGATGAATTCGATCTCTTTTTCCAATTCCGCCTTCCGATTAGCGTTGCCGCTTTCCATCCGAATCAGTTCCTCGATAATCTCTCCTTTCGTCCGTCGGCATATCCAGCATTTTTCCATCCGATCCACCTCAGCCATTATACAAGGAATACGATTCCCCCCTAAAAATACCCTG
>JBBSWQ010000087.1:0-2442 GCA_038046225.1 archaeon | reverse complement strand
GACTACACCACACGGGCATGCATAGTTTTTGCGAATTCCATCAATCCTGCCCTTGTAGGGTTGTTAAACCCTGCGATGGAGTGGGCGAGCCCTTCGTCTCCTCTTATGCGCTTCCCTCAGATGGAGGAAAATCTCCTGGGGGTTCGGACCATGCATGGTGCGATGACGACCAAAATTACGGATGAGTTCGGCTTCCTTTATGTGTCCTTGTTCTTCGAGTCTTTGGGCGAATACATCGAGTGATCGCATAATCAATCGTCCCCCAGCCATCTTGACTGCCCCTGGTTTTCCGCCTTCTTTTCCCATTCGAATGGCAATCTCGCTATTGGTTTTTCCTCGAAACAATTGGGCGATAATCTCTCTTTCTCTCAAGGGTATTCCTCGTAACACCCCCGTCATATTTTTCAGGGTGTCGGGAGGAATCAGTTCATCGAGGGATTTTCGGTAGTGGACCGGGGTGCCGCCCTCCATGTCTTCGGCACGAAGGGGCAAACGGTCCTTGGAATTATCTCTTTTCCGCATCTCGCTACGCACACTGTTGCGGACAACCCCATATAGGTACCCTTCTACCTTCTCCCAATTCGCGATGGATCCATGATATGCCTTGCCCCATCGATAGAGCGATATCATGGCCTCTTGCGCCACATCCTCGGCGTCGATACGCCCGGTTCGGAGTTCCTCGCTGAAGTTTTTGAGGTGATTCCGGATTGAACGATACAATTGGTCAATTTCCTCTTCCTTCAGGATGTGCGTCCCGAGTCGCATTTTTGGGAGTGGTTTCATGGTTAGCATTCTCGACCGGATGTAGGTTCAACCATCCCTTATTCTTGAACTATTTATTTACAAGTCTACATGCCGGCCGGGTCATTGAGCTTCTGCCAATACAGGAGGGATAAATTGGGGACGCCCTTTTTAGATATTCTTGCTAAATTGGCCCCGCGGCCTGATTAACAAGCATCACAATCATGTTGATGTAAAGGAATAAATATACTACGATTAAGAACAATCCGACCACTTTAAAAAAACCCAAAAATATTTTTTTGAAATCAATCATAAGTAGGTCTCCAAATGAGCAATGGACTTTTCTATTGAGGCTTTCTTGAATTCTTGGAGAAAATGGGTGAGGGTTGTTTTTTCATCTAAAAATGTTTTGACCAAACGTTCATCCGTATTGTTTGGGACAAAATTGAGACCAGTAATTGCATCTACTCCGGGTTCTCTTAAATAAAAAGCGAGTAGCGATTTGTAAAGTAAAATGTCTTTTTCAAAAAAACCAAGTTTAACAAGAACTTTCATGTCATCTGCTCTAATAATGTTTCCCGCGGAACTAATCGGAAACACCCAATCGGATTCGCCTTGAAAATAGTCATCCACAAGCCCATATAATGTAAATTTTTGAATTAGATTATTGGGGTCGATTCCATAATTTTCATAAATACTCTCGGAAAGCCAATTTTTATCATTGGACCAGGCCATATCAGTGATTAGATGAACATCGTAACCAGCCGCAAATGGCATTGATGTAGTGCTTGCTTTTAGTGCATCAATAAGCAAGTCTTTTCCAAAGGGTTTGTGCGTTTGTTGCCGAGGAGAATTGGCTGCATATCGGATATCGGGTGCAATCGACCCCAAAAAATAATCATCAATATCTTCAAATTTAGAAATAAACTGTTTTCTTTTGAGTTTCTGTGCGACTAAATTTGCTATCCAAACATGGGTAAAAAATCCGGCCATGAAAAAATACCGGTTAGGCGACTTATAACTATTCTGGTGCATAGATGTTAATGCGCATGATCGCCGATTTCTTGATTGAATTCATGAGAGAGAAATCGGAAACACACTTTTTAGAAAAGTGCAATAACTATCGGATGATGGTCTCTCGACCATCATCCGGCTTCAACCGAGGAACGAAACCCTCAATGCAGGAGGGAGGATTCGAACCTCCGAAGGCACTAAGCCACCGCCTTCTAAGGGCGGCACGTTTGACCGCTTCGCTACTCCTGCGTATACTATCCACTATTGCCCGCGCAACCCATAAAAATACGGGTATTAGTCCCGTTCATGCTTGATCAGGTCCCCGAAGTTGACTTTTTCAGGGGGGTTGTTTTCGATTTCATCCCGGAGTTCTTTTTCTCCCTCTCCTTCATCGGATGACCATTTTTTGGGCTGGGGGTCGGGGCGCTCGGAGGATTTAGTTTCTCCCGGGAGTCCCTTGAATAAGGAGTCCAGCGTCCCTTCGAAGAAGGGTGTTGAATCGTTCTTTTTGAGTTGGGGCGTGTTTCCCGCGCGGTTGCGATTCCGGAAGAAGAGGAACAATCCCCCTGCGAGGAGGACTCCAATTCCCGCCAATGGGAAAAAGGATCCGGTGGCGAGGCCGGTTGCGGGGGACGAGGAGGGGGAATCGTTTAGGAATGGGATGCGCCACCCCTCGTTTTCATTGGG
>JBBSWQ010000086.1:0-5588 GCA_038046225.1 archaeon | reverse complement strand
GAATAATGGTTTTTCATCAGGATATCATCCAGGATAGGGTATTAATTGATTATCCTTTCCCCTGGATGGCTTTACCGAACTTTCTCCACCCGGCGAGGAAGGTGGCGGTGAATCGTTTTTTTCGGATGAATTCCGGCATTTCCTCCAATGGGATGTGGGCGATGTTCTCGAATTCCTCATTGGGATGGATTCGCATCCCCTTCTTCAATCGAGCGAGATGATAGTGCACGCGCTCCCGGTGGTGAAATTTCCCTTTGGAGTTGGTTTCCGTATCCTCCACATCCGCCCATCCGAGATAATGAAGAGGCATTTTCCCTATTCCCAATTCTTCCCCTGCCTCCCGCTGCGCTCCTTTCAATAGATCTTCCCCCGCGTGGACGTGTCCACCGACGGAAGTGTCCCAGTGTTGAGGGTAAATCTTTTTGCTCCGCGTGCGGTATTGGAGGATGAGCATTCCTTTCACGTCCATCACAAATCCGTGCACGGCCGGGTGGAGGAGGCCGTGGGCGTGGGCGAATGTCTTGTCAATTTGTCCGATGATCTTTCCTTTCGTATCCAGCCAATCCACATATTCGGGGGGGTGTTCACGTATTTTGAGTAGGGAACTCGCTTTCCCTCCTTTTTTGGAGGATCCTTTCCGCAACGAGGAGGTCTTCCGGGGTCGTGATTTTGAGGTTTTCATATCCACCATCCACCACCATGGGCCGTATCTTCAAGCGTTCCACCAATTGCACATCATCCGTCCCATAAAAGCCTTCTTTCAAGGCCTGAGCGTGGGCACGAACAAATAATGCGTATTCGATGCATTGCGGGGTCTGCATTCCCCACCATTCTTTTCGTTCCAACGTTTCCAGTATGTGTCCATCGTCCCCGACCCGCTTGAGGGTGTCCTTCACGCGATACCCCGCGACACTCGCCCGGTGGAGCTGGGCCGCGCGAATGCACTCGGAAATCAATCCGTCCGTGAGGAGGGGATTGGCGGCATTATGGACCAATACGATGTCATCTTCTTTCGGGTGCAACTGCGATAGAGTTTCAAGTCCAATCCGCACAGAATCCTGGCGTTCTTTTCCCCCTTCTACCACTCGCTTGATTTTGGTGATGCCCAGCCGGTTGACCCAGGTCATTAATTCGTTCACCCATTCTTTATGCACCATTACGATGATAGAGGATATTTCCGGGTGGTGTTGGAATTTCAGAAGGGAATGGGCGATAAGGGGTTTCCCTTCCAGCAGGAGGAAGGACTTGTTCATGGAATTCTTCATTCGAGAACCCGATCCCCCGGCTCCAAGCAATACATGCACGGTCATGCCCCACCTGCTATCTCTTTTTTTTCCGGTCTTCCGTTTTTTGGGTGAGTATTTTTTGGGTTGTTTGGCGCGCCCATTCGTCGGCCTTAAGCACATCCTCCAAATCGGGGTGGGGGATGTTGTGATGCTGCGAGACCACGTCTCGAATCGTGCGTTGGATATCCAAGAACTCTATTTCGTTCCGGAGGAAGGCCTCCACGCTCGTGTCGTTGGATGCGTTCAGGACGCAGCACACGGTTCCTTTTTCCCTCGCAGCAGCCATGCCCATCTTCAAGCAGTCAAAGGTATCGATGTCCGGTTCCTCGAATGTGAATTGTTTGGCTTTCACGAAATCGAATGGGGGCACGTCGAGCGTGATTCGGTTGGGGTGGGTGAGGGCATATTGGATGGGTATCCGCATGTCGTGGTGCCCCACCTGCGCCATGATGCTCCCGTCCACGAATTCGACCATGGAGTGGATGATGGATTGGGGGTGCACCACCACGTCGATTTTTTCGGCAGGAATATCATAGAGCCACATCGCCTCATTCACTTCGAATCCCTTATTCATGAGCGTGGCGGAATCAATCGTAATTTTCCCCCCCATTTTCCAGGTGGGATGATTCAAGGCCTGTTCTTTGGTTACGCCATTTAGTTCATTTATTTTTCTCCCACGGAAGGGTCCACCGGAACAGGTGATGATGAGCTTAGCCACTTCATCCACATTTTCTCCTTTCAGACATTGGAATATGGCTGAGTGTTCGGAATCGATGGGGGTCAGTTCGATTCCGTGCTTCTTGATCAGGGGCATGACGACTGCCCCCGCGGAGACGAGGGTTTCCTTGTTCGCCAAGGCGATTTTCTTGTGCGCATGGATGGCTTCGATGGTGGGTTTCATCCCCACGTTTCCCACCAGTGCCTGCACCACCGTGTCCACGCTTTCCCATCGTGCGGCCTCATCCAATCCTGCATATCCCGAGAGGATGTGGACGTTTCCCCGGGTCTTCTTCTTCAGCGCATCCGCCTTCTCTTCATCCACCAGGCACACGGCCTCGGGGTGGTAGCGTTCTATTTGTTTCTCCAACAGTTCCATGCTTCCATTCGCCGTGAGAACTTTGATAGAGAATTCACCCGGGTGCTGATCCACCACGTTGAGGGTCTGCGTCCCCACGCTCCCCGTGCTTCCCAATATCCCCAGTCGCTGCATACTCCTCACAGGAGGATGAGGGTTTATATTGGAAACCAATAGGGGAACGGCACCCAACGGAAATAATCGGTCAGCGCATACTTGTCAGAAAAAAATTATACCATCCATCCCAGCCAAGAAAGGAGTTAACACCAAAAAATGCAAAAACTGCACTTTTGGAAAAAATGGGTGTTAACCCAAAAAAATATGCACATCGGAATTTAGTATTCAATGCTTGTATGTGGACTCGCCAACGTAAATCCTCTCAGTGTGGTTAAACAGGTCCATCTCCTATTGACTAATAGACCGGCTAGTAAGCTTTTGGCCGTTTGTCAATTTTAACAATACCTAAAAAGTTTTGAGAGATTTCATATTCATAGAGAATTCGGTAATCACCAACACGGACGCGGAATAATTTTTCCTTATAGCCTTCTACCGTCTTCGTATCATGAAGAAATGGCTTGGCACGAAGTTCCTCAATTTTCTTCATCAATCGTTCTTGCAGAACTTTGTCTGTATGCTTTAGAAATTTCAATGCTTGTTTAGAATAGGAGACGTCAAGCATTACATCCCCAACTCTTTCTTGACATCCGCGTGAAAAATTAATTTCCCTGCCTTTTTCTCTTTCCGGTAATCCAGGAGGGATTCAAAATCCTCTTCCGTCATGATAGAATCAGCATCCAGCATATTCTCCTTAATGTAGCGAATCTCTTTTTCTATTTCGCCAAGTTTCTGTAAAACCAGTGTTTCAGACATATAGTAGAATGCCTCCAAATTCCTTAATAAGGTTGCTTTAACTGAACCGCCAAAATGGCAATCCTTCCATTAATATTACGAGGTTAGAATGACCCCGACCCCGCAATCCCCACTCCCGGCGCACGAACTCTCATCGCTTGGGGATCCCCGCTCCGGGCATTTTTCGGATTGGATGCAGGCCGTATCGGTGACGGCTGCGAGCTGTGTTTCCAAATCCCCATCGAAAGCGATGTTCGTGAGGAGGAGTTGATCTAAATCCTTCATGACATAGTCCTCGATTTTCATATTTTCTGAAAGTGGTTCCCCGTTTACGAATAATCGCCAGGATTGAGCGGAGAGAATAGGGTCCA
Source organism: archaeon (assembly GCA_038046225.1). Taxonomy (GTDB): domain Archaea; phylum Iainarchaeota; class Iainarchaeia; order Iainarchaeales; family VGJJ01; genus VGJJ01. The sequence continues at coordinate 2,007 of JBBSWQ010000086.1, read as the reverse complement.
CGCAGATGGATTGTCCTTTTTCCACTTCATAACAGCCGAAGCGGGGATAGCATGTTTCGTTTCCCGCATCATCGGTGAAACAAATCTCTTGTCCGATTCCATTTTCCGCATCCCGTGTCTCGAGTTTCATGCCCATACTCTCCAGGAACATCCCGAAAGTGACATTCGCGGCGTGCACGTGCATGACGTTCCCATCCATGTCATGGAGATGCACGGCCTTGCTGGGCTCATTCTCTTCCGTGGTCATGTATTTCGCCTGGGCGAAGTTCAGCTTTACCCCATCCATAAATACGGCGAAATCCGCGTGGAGGTGAATCTCTCGCGCAGGGGGGACATTGTCATTCACGCACCCGGCGATGAGCACGAGGAGGAGGATTCCGATACCGATTAGGGGAGTAGGGTGTTTGATCATTCCAGAATTGAAGGAGCACCCCCTTAAAAGTGCTCAATTTTTCCCCGGAAAAAAACTTCCCATGAAACGGCCATCGTCGTATTTCGGTTTGACGATTGTCTGTTTTGGACGATGGCTTTTTATGGGCCATTCCCCCTTTTCCCATTATTCAACTGCTTTAGCCTGTTTTGGAGGACCCATCCCATGAAGATCGAACTCGCCCGTGCCGCTGGATTCTGTTTTGGAGTCAAACGCAGCGTCAAGCTCGCCCACGAGACCCTGGATAAGGGACCCGCCTACCTGTATGGGATGCCCGTGCACAACCAGCGCGTCGTGGAAGGGGTCATTGCCCACGGAGGAAAGCTCGTGGAGGATAACCCGTATGCGGCCTCTAAGATTTCCCGTTTTTCCCACTTGAATTCCATGGAGGAAATCCCTGAAAAGTCCACCGTATTGATGCGCGCCCACGGCGTCACCGTCCAAGCGATGGAAAAAGCCAAGGCCAAGGGATTGACCATCGTGGACACGACCTGTCCCTTTGTCACGATGGTCCATAAGACCGCGAAAGTATTGTTCGATGAGAAATACCAAGTCATCATTGTAGGAGAACACGGCCACCCGGAAGTGGAGGGGATCAAATCCTATGCCCCTACTGCTGTGGTCGTGGAGAATGCGGCCGAGGCCTCCAAATTGTTCCCGCGAAAAACCCAATACTATACGAATGACGAATTGATGAAGGAGAAGACCGATGAGGCTATCATTGAGAAGCTCCATTATCCCGTGCTCACCAAAATAGGGATTGTTTCCCAAACTACGCAATCCAATGACAACGTGCAGGCCGTGGCGATGGCGGTCATGGGGAAGGCGAGGGAAGTGCGGATATACAACACGATATGCAACGCCATGCATGAGATGCAACCCGGCGCGGTGGAATTGGCGATGCGCGTCCCCTGCATGATCGTCATCGGTGGACGCAATTCAGGAAATACCAAACGCCAGGCCGAGATATGCGGGCAATACACTCCAACCCATTGGATTGAATCCGCGGCCGAATTGAAACCGGAATGGTTTGCTGGAAAAAACCACGTGGGAATAGGTGCAGGCGCCTCCACGCCGGATGAGGACATCGAGGATGTGGTAGCGTGGATTGCTAAATACGATAAAGAAACCAACCACACGGAAAGCGAAATTGTCCGACCCGAGTATGTGGTGCACTAGAAGAAGCGTGGGTAATTATTTCCAAATCCAAGCATAGAATTAGAAGGCTTCTTTTTCCGCTTCTTATTCACCTTTTTCAAGTTTGTCTTTCTAGTTACATCACTATGACAATTTGCACAAAGAGCTCTTCCGTTTTTAATAACCGTTTTTCCCCCATCTGCCCATGGTTTAATGTGATCATAATGTGTATGTGATCGTTTTAGGGGTTTTTTGCAAATATCGCACTTTCCAATTTGTCTATCCCAAAGTTCTGTTTCCTGTTCTCTTGAAAACTTTCTCCGAGAATCTCTTTCAGGTATTTTGTCGTTTTTGAAATGAGTAGTATAACCAAAATTCAAAGATTGTTTTGATGGGCCAATTGGAACACCAAACATCGAAAAAGCAACTTTGATTTTACT